>NZ_CP036289.1:5478472-5817709 GCF_007748115.1 Bremerella volcania | reverse complement strand
TATCGGCCCACTGCGCACCTTTGGCGAGCAGCCCGGCGGCTTTCTCCTTAGTGCGATTGTAGACGGTTGACGAGAAGCCTTTGTCGATCAGATGACCGCACATGCTGGCACCCATGACGCCGGTGCCGATCCAGCCGATCTTGGTTTTTCCCGGAACAATCTCAATGCTTGGCATGGTAGAGGCCTTACCTGCTGGAGGGATGAAGCAATGCAGTGCAACGAGAATTGTAACACAGCATGCCGAGTCCCTTTAGCCCCAGAGGCGGCAACCGCACGCATCGGAGCGGTACGGCACAATTCGAGGTCGCTACTCGGGTTTCTGCAGTACAAGAAACGCGTAGCTGGTGAGTGCCGAAATGGGATACTTGCTGAGAAGCCGGGCCTTGGTCTTTTCAAGCGAATCGATCCAAGGAAGTCGCTTTCGGTAGTAGCTGTGACCGAAGAAGCCATCGTACCGGAGAACGCGGTAACCCAGTGATTCGAAACGCCGAACCATGCTCATCGAAGGACCGCGACTCCAACTGTAATAGGCGCGGAACTTGTCGTGTTGGTGTTTATCACGAGGTTCCATGATCGCCAGGATGCGTTCGCTGACGAATTCCGGCATCAGCCAGTTCACCAGAAATGGCAAGGCGTACAGGGTCGAGAAACAGTGGGCGGTCACTCCGCCTGGCTTGAGCATCGAGTAGATGTTCTCGTAGTACTGCTTTCCATTCTGAACGTGTTCGTTCACCATCCGGCTGTAGATAAGGTCGAAAGCACCATGGACGCTAAGCGGGATTTCTTCTCGGCAGGCGTCAAGCTGCAGCGTCTCGTACGCCTCGTCGGCTTTCGAGAGTTCCTCGGCACTGATGTCGTTGGTCGTGTAGGTGAACGAGGCCGAACGCACGAACTCAACCGGCAACGTCGGGTTGGCGCCCGAACCGATTTCCAGAATCGATTGAGGCTGATAGGTCTCGATCAGTTCACGAAGCCGAGTCTCCGCACGTTTCCAGGCAGGAAAGGCGTCGACGGTATGGAAGGAAATAGGACTGGAAACCATGGAACTGCCGGTTCGATGATGTGATTTGCGATGGCCATTCGTAGCAGCGCCGACAGCGAAGGCCGATGATACCTACTCGATCCAGATTAATTCGCACTTGGGCAGTCTCAAGCGACAAAATTTCTGACTCCCCTGGCTGCGGATCAGAAATCAAAAGCAGGCCGCATAATCAATACAACTAGAAAAGCCGATCGCAGAAGATCGGTTGAATTCGAATGGCATTACCGGCGAGGGATCTGTGGGCGGGACATGATTTCGCCTAGGATGAACGCGTTGCGTACCTGAGTGGGATCGCGGAACATGGCAGCGATTGCGGCCCCAGCGTTTGGCGATGATTGGGAAGAGTCCGAGTCGTAGTTATAGGACTCGGATTCTTCGTACTGATGTTCCTGGTGGACCATCGCCTCGATGGCGTAAGGCTGGCGTTCTACGGGCTTATTGGCTTCCGGGTGAGCGACATCAATCTGCGATTCGAGATGATGATCTCGAAGCGTCTCATGAGCTGGCTCCGCTTCGACAAACTCTTCGTCATGATGGTCCTCAACCGACTGAGCCGGTACCCGCGATGAGGAGGCGTTTCCACCTCCTCGGCTTTGTTCGAGAAAATCTTGGATCTCTCGTTCCAGGTCGGATTGAGGTTCTCGCCTGCGACGTTGTCCGCGATCGTCTTGCACGGCTTTCCCTCCTAACAATTGAAGCAAATAGGGACCGACCATAAAGATTACCACGACGCCGATACGGATCAGCAGTTCAACGGCATCGACGTCGGCTAGTAGGTTCCAAATTCCCACAAATGATGTCCCAGTTGATGGGGCTTACTTATTCGATGTGGTGCCAGTACTGCTGGAAAGAGCGATCGACTTCCGCATGTCGGTATCGGCCTGCACGTTTC
The DNA here is from genome assembly GCF_007748115.1 of Bremerella volcania. Taxonomy (NCBI): domain Bacteria; kingdom Pseudomonadati; phylum Planctomycetota; class Planctomycetia; order Pirellulales; family Pirellulaceae; genus Bremerella; species Bremerella volcania. The sequence continues at coordinate 5,815,775 of NZ_CP036289.1, read as the reverse complement.
GTAGCGAGTAGTAGTCCATGATGCTCAAACGACCGTTGCGAAAGGCTTCGGAAATAGCCTTGGGAACTTCCGATTCGGCATCGACGACAGCCGAACGAGCATTCTCGATTTCGGCCAGGTTTTCCCGTTCTTCGGCCACGGCCATCGCACGGCGACCTTCAGCACGTGCCCGAGCAACTTGCGTGTCTGCTTCTGCTTGATCGGCTTGCAGCCGAGCGCCAATGTTTTCTCCCACATCGATGTCGGCGATATCGATCGAAACAATCTCGAATGCGGTGTTGGCATCCAAGCGGCGTGACAGCACCGCCTTGGAAATCAGGTCGGGGTTTTCGAGCACGTCCGAGTGGAATTCGGCCGAGCCGATCGCGCTAACGATACCTTCCCCGACACGCCCGATGATCGTTTCTTCGGTGGCACCACCAATCAGCCGCTGCAGGTTGGCTCGCACCGTGACGCGCGCTTTCACTTTCAGCTGGATGCCATTCTTGGCCATTGCGTCGAGCGAGGTTCGTTTGGCATTGCGTGGGGGGCAGTCGATCACCTTGGGATAGACGCTCGTTTGAACGGCTTCCAGCACATCGCGGCCGGCCAGGTCGATGGCGGTGGCTTCGCGGAACGTCAATTGAATGGTCTTCGCTTTGTTGGCCGCGATCATCGCTTTGATGACCTGAGGCACATTGCCGCCGGCCAAGTAGTGCGCTTCGAGTGCTTTGGTGGTGATCCCAGACGAATCACCGAGCCCGGCCTGAACGGCCATGATCTTCCCGCGGACGATCATCTTGGCGTTCACGTTTCGAAACGACATGCCAAGCAAGTCGAAGATCGTGATTCCGGCCCCGGTCCAGATCGATTGAATCCAGAGGCGGAAGTAAAACGCGAAGATCCCAATAATGATCAACATGACCAGCGCGGCGGCCAGCATGCCGATGATCACCAGGTTCGTCCACCAGTCGGCAAGCAGAGAAATTTCAACAATGTTTTGCATGGGGTGTTCTTTTACCGCGACGGCATGGGTATTGATTCAGCCACCAGTTATGCCATTCTGACCGCGAAAGTCAAGCAAAGGGGTCATCTTCAAAGATTTCGTCGTTACGGCTGGTCAGCGATTCCGCTGCTGCATCCTCAGTGGCCGGGGAGGGAGCCTCCTCGGATTCGTCGACGCGAGCGACGAGAACTCGATTCCCTTCGACTTCCACAACTTCAATCAAATCCCCGCGATCCGCTGCTGGTCCCACGATAATCACGTCCCAGCGATTGCCGTCGATCTCGGCGACCCCACTGGGAAGCAGATTGCTGCGAGCGATTCCTCGGCGGCCGACCAGTTCGGTATGGCCGGAACTTGCGTGGGAGTCGACGTATTCTTCCGTGGCCGAATCGAGCAAGATCATACGCCCCAACGGGGTATGGGGCCAAACACGTATCGCGATCCCAATCATTATTGGAACGGTTATTACCGCGGCCGCGAGGAATGCGGTGCCGACTGCGATGTCACACTTCAGGTAGGCATAAACGACCGCCGCCACTAACAGCACGGCGGCGATAAATCCCAGGACGCCCCCCGAGGGAATGAACATCTCGAGGACGATAAACGCCAATCCCGAGAGGAGCAGAATCAGGGCGATGGTTATCGGTGACATAAACAATCCCTCGCAGGAGCTCGGATGTCAGGCGAACAAATCATTGCGATTCCGAGCGAACAATGGCATAGTTGCCGCGTACTTGAACGACGACAATTTTATCCCCTTGTTCAATCATATCACCGTCGGATGTGACGCTCACGATTTCATGTCCGATTTTCGCTTTGCCGCTGGGGCGAAGTGGCGTGAGGGCCACGCCCGTGTTGCCGACCAGATGGGTCAGATCAACGATCGTTTCCCGGCGGCGGATTTCTTCCATCGTTTCGTCATCCGGGGCGTCGAGCATCGTTTGATTCAAGAACGGCGTCCTCGGCAGCACATGCTTCGCAAAGAAGGCCGCGGCGATCATCCCCGAAAATAAGACCAGAATCGTACCCAACGAGTAAGGGACCTGGTCGAGTTCGTAATCGGTTGTCGGCCAGATAAAAGTCTGCATGGCCAGAACGATCCCGGCGATGAACATCGCACCACCACCCAAGCCAAAGATGCCGAAGCCTGGCAGCACGAGAAGTTCCAGCAGGATGAAGAAGAGGCCTCCGACTATCAGCATCGCTTCCAACCAGCCGGCGGTACCGTTGAGGAAGCGGCTCCAGAAGAAGAGTCCAAAGCACATCACGGCCACGAAGCCCGGAATGCCCACGCCAGGCGCTTTGAACTCGCTAATCAAAGCGATCACGCCGATAAACAAACAGAACATGGCGAGGCCAGGTTTCGCCAAGATCTCGATGAACTGATGCGCCCAGTTCTGTTTGGGGATTTCCAACTCGTCCGGCAGTCCATACCGCCGGGTCACATCCGACACGCTGGTTGCGTTCGCGTCGGCCACGCCCCAGTCGAGTGCCTGGGTGCCGGTCAATTGCAGCGGCATGCCGGCCTGCGTGATTTCCGGACCTTGCTTCCACTGGTTGGGGTCGGGAAGTTCGGTCGCTTCGCGCTCGCTAAGGTACTTCGTGAGGGTGGTTCCAGCGCGCTGGTATCGAAAGACCTTCAATTCAGGGTCGTTCATGGCGCCCCAGACAGACCATGATCGGTTCGCTTCGACCGAAATCTTGGCGAGGTAATTCTCGAGGTCGGCTCGGCCTTGCTCGGTGTAGCGGTAACTCCCCTCGCCTCCCAGTTTGGCATTCGGGGCAACGGCGATTTCATCGCAGGCCATCGCAATCAGCGAAGCATTGGACAAGGCCTCTTCGGTGACCAAGGCCACCGTGTGGACGGTGTCAGGCAAACCGAGAAGGAAGTTGACCATGTTCTCGCAAGCGACTGGGTCACCCCCGCGTGACTTGATCTCAATCAATGCGAAATTCACGCCACGCGTTACGGCATCTTGCATGGAAAGAGAAGTTCGCTGAACCATGCGATTGGAGATCTCGCCGTCCATAACAAAGCGAGCCGCTTTCCAGTCACGGTTGAGCCCCAGATCTTGAGTGATTTGGTTCTCAGGTATTTCCAGCAGCGCCGCCAGTTGGCGGTAATTCTCGCTCACATGGCTTATCAGCTGCAGATCTTGTCGCAGCTTGTTGGCGGTGAAGAGTGCCATCTGCCCGCGTGGTACCAGTTTCTCGGAAGTCGCGACCTGGCCGTCGGCCTTGAGCTGGGCGTACTCGTCGCCGTTGACAAATCGACGATCATTCACACGGTAGATTTCCAGCCCAGGGTCGAGCATGCCCAGCGCCAGCTGAGGTGGCAGGACATTGCGAAAACCGGCGATCTCTTCGTAGGCATGTCGCATCGTATTGGAGATCGAGCCTTCATCGATTCCCGCGTTGCCAAGCTGGGCATCGGGATGCATTACTATCTGTTCGCATGCCAGCGGAATAAGAACCGCGTGACCTTCGATCGGGCCTTTCAGGTAAGCGACTGTTTTGAGCCGAGTCGCCTCTCTGGAAGTCAGGAAGCGAGCAATCGCCAGGCTGCGTTCAAATTCGCTGCCCCGCGACTGGCCATCGGCATTGGCTTCCAGTTCGAGAATGACGACCGGACGTTCATCCTTGTCGGTGAGCCGTGAGAGGAGCTTCTGGAGGCTTTTCTTGACGTCGGTATCCACCGTGCCCGTAATCGGCAACGGAACCCTTAAGCGGACGCCAGCGAGCTTGGGGGCCGCCCCTTGTTGTGCTTGGTCCTCTCCCTTGGCGGCCAGTTCGTCTTGTTGAGACAGCACTGCCGAGGGAGAGATCATGACCAGAGCCAGGAGCAGAAAAGCTTCTGCCCACCAGATCCAGGTACCGCGAGCTTTCGACATCCGGGGACCTATTTATGCAGGAAGTGGGCGCTAGAATTAGCGTTCCTATTCTTCAGTAACTGAATTATAGCGCGAGACGAAACGGGGCAAAAGAAAATCCACCTTTCCAATTCATGAAGGAATCGAGAAGGTGGATATTGTGCGAATTAAGGCGATTTGGGCGAACTAGCTGCTACCGAGGTATCGCTTGATTGGGGCGAACGGCGTTGGCCGGCCCCTGCCCTGGTTGCTGGGCACCCGGCGTCTGCTGGACGACTCGCTGCCAACCGCTGGGCAGTTGCGGCTGGAAGAACGATCGCTTGAACATTGCTTGTAGGCCGGCCGTCAGACCTCCTGCTTCATACGTCTTACGGTCGGAGAACTGATAGACCGTCCGCGAGAAGTTGGGCATGTTCGGCGGCGTGGCATTGGGATTGTAGTTCCGATCGAACACCGAGATGGCAAACGGTAGGAACTCTTCCCGATCGATCAGGATATCGATGTAGCGGTACTCGGCCGCATCCTCAGGACGCTTCGGCCAGGCTTCCAGCCAATATTCGTTGGGATTGTTGCCTTGGTAGGGGGAGACGCGGAGATAGAAGCGGTCCTTGATCTCTTCCTTCTTCGCTCCGAACAGAAACGGCAGCGGGCCATTGGTGATCGCTTGCCCTTGTTGCTCTGGCGGCAGAGGCCAAACCTTCAACTGCTTGGCGGCGACGTCGAACTCGAAGATCGAAGCACCGTCGCAAACCCAATGCTCGAGGACTTCGGCCGGGCGGAATTCGTAGGTCGCAGGCTTGCCGGCTTCCTTGGGTGGCGTGTAGTGCTGGATCGATTCGACTTTGAACAAGCCCTTGTCTGGCTGTTCGTACTTGATGACGCCTTTGCTGTAGGTCTTATGCGCGTCGGCCGGGCCGAAGACCGAATCGTATTCCCAGCGTTCGAAGTTGGCTTCGTAATGATTGACCTTCTTGCTGCGGAATTCCCAGAACTGCAGGATGTCGTCGATGTATTTCTGTTCCTGTGGAGTCACTTGGAACGGAACAGGCATCTGACCTTGGCCTGCTTGGGCCTGGCCGGCAACCATGCCTGGCTGTAGATTCTGTTGCGGATTGGCCTGTTGCCCATTCTGGGCCAGACCCAGTGGTTGACCGTTGCCAGGTTGGACCTGGGCGAAGCTGTTGCTGCTGACGAGGCCAACCATGGCCATGCACGCCGCGAGGAAGATTCCATTCTTCATCGAGGATTTCCGCTTGTGAGGGGGACCAAACACGGCTGGGATGCCCCAGCCGATGGGGAAACGAGCTTGGATCGTATCACATTGCCTGCATGCGACCTAGATCGAATCTTCGCGCGGAGCTAGCAGGTAATAAAGCTCGTCGAAATGGGTTGCAACATGCGTGGCAAGCTCGTTTCCTTCGACGCTGGACGGGGCCTTCCCTTCGGTAAATAGGACACTCGGGCAGCCTGCGTTTTGGGCCGATTGAATGTCGAGTTCGTAATCTCCCACCATCACGACCTCGTCGACGGTGAACTTCCAGCGTCGACAAATTTCGAGAATCGCCCACGGATCTGGTTTATGGGGACCATCTTCGCGACAGATGACGATGTCGAAGTAGTGTCCAATGTTCAGGAAACTTAACGTATGCCGGGTCGTCACGGTGCTGTTGCGCGTGACGATCGCCATGGGGCGCCCTTCCTTGGCCAACGCTTGCAGCAGTCGATCGGCTCCGTCGATCATCGAAGCCCGCTTGGCACCCTCGAATTCGTGGCGATGAAGAATCTCTTCTTTCGCCGTGCGGTCGGCTTGGGAGAGTTCGCCCAACTGCTCTAAGATGGGGATGCCTGGCCGCAGCCCCATCTCGACCCGCATCGCGGCAAAGTCGAGACCCGAGTCGACCAGGGTCCCGTCCATGTCGAAGATGATGCCTTTGAGATGGGATAGTGCGGTCATGGTGAATCACTGTGTTGGGAAGTAGTGCGAAGTATAATCCTGACCCCACTCCCTTCCCAAAGGAGAGGGCTAGGGTGAGGGTTGGTGAAGCGGGTACTTGGTTTGTCTCCTAACCCTCTCACCCCGGGGGGACAAGACTTGAAAGGAAAGTCTGTGGAAGTTGCTGTCTTTGGTACGAAATCTTACGACCGCCATTTTCTCCTGTCTGCGGCCGATGGGACTGATATTCAGTGGAGCTTCATTGAGCCCCGCCTGACGGAAACCACGGCTCCGCTGGCCTCTCCCTTTGAGGCGATCTGCTGCTTCGTCAACGACGAGATCTCTTCCGGCGTGCTGCAAAAGCTGGCCGAGGGAAAAACGAAACTGATCGCCATGCGGTGTGCGGGGTACAACAACATCGATCTTCCCATCGCCCAAGAGCTAGGTATCCAAGTTGCCCGGGTGCCGGCCTATAGTCCCTATGCGGTCGCCGAGCATGCTGTCGGCTTAATCCTGACGCTCAACCGCAAATATCACAAGGCCTACAACCGGGTGCGCGAAGGGGATTTCTCGCTCGGTGGTCTCTTGGGATTCGATCTGCATGACAAAACGGTCGGCGTCATCGGCACCGGAAAGATCGGCCAGATTTTCGCCAGAATCATGCATGGGTTTGGGTGCCAACTGCTCGCCTACGACGTGCACCAGGCCGAGGACTGCCAGAAAATAGGCGTGAAGTACGCGGCGCTGGAAGCGGTGCTCGCTCAAAGCGACATCATTTCGCTCCACTGTCCGCTGCTTCCGGCGACCAAGCATCTGATCAACGACGAGGCGATCGCCAAGCTGAAACCAGGAGTTATGATCATCAACACCAGTCGCGGCGGTTTGATCGATACCAAGGCCGCGATCGGCGGTCTGAAGACAGGACAGATCGGCTCGCTTGGGATCGACGTTTACGAGGAAGAAGCCGAGCTATTCTTCGAGGACAAGTCGGAGTCGGTCATACAAGACGACGTCTTTGCCCGCCTGGTGACCTTTCCCAATGTATTGGTAACGGGGCACCAGGGCTTCTTCACGCAAAACGCCTTGGCGGCAATCGCCAAGGTGACGGTGCAAAATCTGAATGAGTTCGCTGCTGGAGAAGAGCTGTCGAACGAAGTCAAAGTGACCTAGTGTCGCGGCACTCAGAGTGTCACGCTCGCCAGCTTCAAAATCGCCTCGAACTCTTTCTTCTTCACCGGCTGAACGGAAAGACGCGAGCCTTTGCGCATCAGTTCCATGTCGGCCAGCGCCTTCACGCCAGTAAGCTGATCGCGGCCCAGCGGTTCGGGGAACTTCTTTTTCAGCTTGATATCGACCATGAACCAGCGTGGGTTTTCCGGTGTGCTTTTGGGGTCGAAATGATGGTCGTTTTCGTCCCACGAGGTGAAGTCGGGATAGCTTTCCTTCACGACTTCCGCCACGCCGACAATCGACGGCGGATTAGCATTGGAGTGATAAAAGAGGACTAGGTCCCCTTTCTTCATGTCGTCCCGCATGAAGTTCCGAGCCTGGTAATTACGTACGCCAGACCAGAAGGTGGTCTTCTTCTTTTCCTTAGCCAGGTCATCGATCGAGTACGATTCTGGCTCTGTTTTCATTAACCAGTAATTCATCTTTTCGTGCTATCACTTGGGGATTGGGCCGCCAGCGTCGGCGATTTTCATGTTTCACGATGAACCGCTAGAATAAACGACGCAAGCCTTGTTTGTCATGGGGCGCAAGCCGAGGTTGACTTGTTGCCTGCAATGCGGGAAAACGTCACACCTTCTCTTATCGCGGACCCAATCAGAGCAGTCGGAATTGAAAAGCAGGACGCAAAAAAGCGACGAAATCTTAGCCATTCCCATGTTCGTGGCGACCGTGGCGATGCTTACGTTCTTTGCGCTCACGGTCCAAGAGTTCATGACGCGGGAAGAACACTTTTATGTTCCGCGGCTGATGGCCTTTTTCTGGCTGACGCTGGCCATGTATCCCATTTTCTGGGCCGAATCGCTCTGGCATTTTTCCATCGATAGCCCTCGCAAGTGGAAAACGCTTTACGCGTGCGTCCTGCCGCCGCTGCGTCTGGCCCGACGAGATATGGAAGATGGCTCGCGAATGTGGCTGCCGATCTTGGGGTGGCGACATATCGATGAAGACCTGCACGAGGAGGTCGAGCGTGATCTGAGCGTGCCGATGATCATCGTGGCGGTGATGATCCTGCCGTTGCTGGCGATTGATTTCGTCTGGGCCGCGCAACTGGAAGGCTCACGGCCACTGCAGATAGTGGTCGAGACAGGCTACAGCATTACTTGGCTGGCATTCACGATGGAATTCATCGTGATGTTCTCGATCGTCGACAAGAAGATGCTTTACTTGAAGACGCACTGGGTCGACTTGCTCATTATTTGTCTGCCGCTGGTCGCCTTTCTCAGGGCATTCCGCGTGACGCAACTCGTGCGTCTGCAACAGGTAACCAGGGCGACGCGTGTGTACCGCATGCGTGGCTTGGCCCTGCGAGTCTGGCGAGGTCTCTTGGCGATGGACGTGATCAGTCGCCTGGCCCGCATGACGCCGGAGGCGAAGATTGAAACGCTGAGGAAACTGATCCAGGAAAAACAGCGCGAGATCGAAAACCTCGAAGGGGAGATCGCCGAACTCGAGACGCAAATCAAGCCAGCCACCGCCGACGAGGCCGCGAAGGAAATCCGCGAAGGGGAAGCGGCCTAGTCGGTTGCGATCATTGAAAGATAGACCGCGTGCATCGGCGGTCGACCTTCCTACTTCTTTTCTTTGAGAGGCGACTTGTCGAGTTCTTCCTTGCCGTCCAGTTCGCGCAGCTTGATGCTGCGGTACCAGACGGGGTCGCCGTGGTCTTGAAGTTTCAGCTTCGCTCCGCGAGCAGCGACATCGGCTCCTCGTTTTTTCAGCTTCTCAATTTGTGGGGCAAGCTCCGGATTGGTGTAGTCGATGTCGACCACTTTCTCGCCGTTGAGCCAATGCTGAATGACGGTTCCTTGGCAGACGATTCGCCCGGTGTTCCATTGGCCTGGCTCTTTCGTCGCATCATGCGAAGGGGCGATGCAGTAGTAGAGAGACGCGGCGGAAGTGTCAGGGGTCTTGCCGTCGCGATGCTTTTGGTTATCGAGAATTTGGTACTCGTATTGGCCAGGCCGATAGTAAACGCCGCTATTGCTGCCAGGGGCGACTTTCCATTGGAAGCGAAGCTCGAAGTCGTCGGGGATGGGCTTCACGTCGTAGACGATATCGCCGCCGCGACCCGTTCGCTCGATGACGCCATCGGTGACTTTCCAGTTGCCACTTTGTTTCCAGCCTTCCAGGTCTTGGCCATTGAAGAGAAGTTCGAAGCCTTTTGCTTTCTCCTCAGCGGTCAGTTGGTTGGCTTCATCGGCGCGCAGCGCGGACGTGGACGCGAAGGAAAGGAGCAGGGCAAGACACAAGCTAAGTCGATGCATGGGTGGGACCTTCCAGGAGTGAGTTGAGAGTGGGCATCACTTGGGACGTCCCGCGCAAGCTCAGGAAGATCCCAAATGCATTAGCTCATGGTATGTTCCACGAAAAGCGCTTTCAACTTTCGTGTGATCGGACCAGGCTTGCCGTCACCGATTTCACGGTCGTCGACCTTCACCACGCCGATCACCTCGGCGGCCGTACCGGTCATGAAGCACTCGTCGGCAACGTAGATATCGTGACGCGTGAGGGTTTTCTCGAAGGTCGGAATACCAGCCTTTTTTGCCAGTTCCAGAACGACGTCGCGGGTCACGCCTTCCAGAATGCCGGCGTCGGTCGGCGGGGTCAGCAGATTGCCATCGCGGACGATGAAGATGTTATCCGCCGTGCACTCGGAAACCTCCCCCTTGTGATTGAGCATCAAGGCTTCCAGGCAACCGGCGTTGCTGGCTTCGATTTTGGCCATGATGTTATTCAAGTAGTTCAGCGACTTGATCCGTGGCGAGAGGGCCGCCGGATGGTTGCGGATCGTGGCGGCCGTGATGATGGCCAATCCATTGTCGTAGAACTCTTGCGGGTAGAGCTTGATCTTGTCGACGATGATGATCACTTGGGGGTTCTCGGTCCGTTCCGGGCCGAGGCCCAAAGTCCCGGCACCACGCGTGATGACCAATCGAATGTACCCGTCGGTGAATTCGCTTTGCTTGACCGTTTCCAGGCAAGCATCGATCATTTCCGCTGGCGTCATCGGGATTTTCAAGCAAATGGCCTTCGCCGAGTCATAAAGACGGCGGATGTGCTGCTCTAGGCGGAAGATCTTGCCGTTGTAAATGCGGAGACCTTCGAATACCCCGTCCCCATAAAGCAGGCCATGATCGAAAACACTGACCATAGCTTCGTTAGGGGCGAAAAACTTCCCGTTGATATAGACTTTCGCGGACATGGGTATCTTACTGGGAGATTCGGAGTGTGGGGTGGAAACTCGCATTATACCCTAATCTTGTGAACTTGCCCTAGAGCCCTCTAAAGGTCTCCCGGTCGGGAGTTTTAAACTTCATACTTCCAGCCAGACAGTCGAATTGGGGCGAGGTTCATGGCCCGCCAGAGGTTTTGACAGAAAGACCTGCCGAGGCCCAAGAGGGGGGCAATCTAAATGATGTTGATCGATTTTCGGATCTCGGCCTGAACGACGTCGACAGCCTGGGTTCCGTCGACCTCGACGACCAACTCCTTGCGGCGGAAGATCTCTAGCACCGGCTTGGTCTTCTCGTGGTATTCAGCCAGACGATTGGCCAGGACTTCTTCCGTATCGTCCGCCCGGCGAATCAGTTTCCCGCCGCAAATATCGCAGCGCCCTTCGATTTTCGGGCGGTGATCGATCACGTTAAAGTCGACCCCGCAATCTTCGCACAATCGGCGAGCGAGGACCCGCTTCTTGATCACCTCGTCCGGAACCACGATATGGACGACCGCGTCGATATCGTAACTTTCTAGGAAAAAGGCGGCCTGGTTGGCGTTGCGGGGGAAGCCGTCCAGGATAAAGCCGAAGTTCCAATCGTGCTCTTGCAGGCGGCGCTGGACGATTTCTTCGACGATTTCGTCATCGACCAGCTTCCCGGCGTTAAGAATACGCTTGATCTTCGCCGCTAACTTGGTGTGGTTCTTGATGTTCCATCGCAGGATGTCCCCGACGCCGATGTGGGCTAGGTCGAGGTGCTGTTCTAATAATTTGGCCTGAGTTCCTTTGCCGGAACCCTGTACGCCCATGAACACATACTTGTGCATGGCGACGTCCTTGCGAAATCAATCAAGTCGTGGGGTATTTTCTGAGACAAGTCGTCGATTGTAGTGCTTTCATGGCCTCAGCGGAATTGGCAAACGGGGGAAATGTGAGATCGAGATATCTCCAAAAGTGTGAGGTGCGTTGCTACCAAGGCCAGGCGGCGGTTTGCTAAGCGGCAATGAGTTATTCCCTGAGGCAGCCATAGTGAGCATACCGATACGAATTGGATTAGTGGGGTCTGTGCTTGTGATGATCAGCCTGGCGTTGCCAAGTGTAGAACATGGCAGCCCTATGTTGGGATTCCAATGTGCAGGCCTGGCTGCCGTGGTGGGTTTGTCGCCGATAGCCGATTACGACCCAGATCCCACCGATATTATCTACTGCCGAATTGCCTGGTTGGCGAATCTGTTAGCCCCTACCGTGATGCTGATCTCTGTTCCGAAACAGAAAGCGTTTCAGTGCTTAACTGTGGGGATGTTTTTCGTGTTGTTGCTTGGCCTTTTCGTCCTGCTAATCGAAGATCATCCAGGCGTAACGGAGAGATATCTCGGGTATTATCTGTGGCTGCTTGGGCTGCTAGTGATGGGAGGTAGCGGCGTAGCAAGGGTTGTCGAGCACGAGCAAAGCATCTTTGATTTGCCAGAACACTCGACTGAAATTGAGCAATAAACAAATAGTTTGGCATTGAGTGATGTCTCGCCCACTCGACGACTTCGAGTACATCATCTTGGATGGCTGGTAATGCGGAGCAGTTTCCCTGCGTGTTAATTCTCTGATTAATTTGCGCTCATCCGGCGAAATCGTTGAACCCCCATCGGCGTGGTCTCATACTGGCGTCTCACTCTTCTTTTTTCAGTCGTCAGGTTGGATGCTTCATTTTTTCCCGGCGGCGCAACGCAGTGGTGACGTATGAGCAAGCATCTTTTCTCTGCGAGTCTCTTGCTGGCGATAAGTTTGGTGGTGGGTAAGAGCGCATGGGGGGACGACAACGCGCAGTCTCCTGAGCCGATGCCTCCGCAACTGGAGGCCACTATCAAGGCATTCGAGGCGATTGGCGGCATGCATGAGTATCGTGAGTGCTATGGGTTTCCGTCGCTTAAGTTTCATTTCTTTGGGCTCAAATTGGATTCGACCGACGCTGATATCAAGAAGATGCCGGTTGTTCCTTTCCCCTTCGCATTCACGTCGATCAGCAACTCAATCACCGACCTGGGCGTTGCCGAACTAGCGAAACAGAAGAACATGCGGGCACTCAATCTGGTCGATGCCCAGATCAGCGGTCAGGGGTTGGCGGAACTGACGCACGTGAAGGATCTGGAAGTCCTCAACTTGTCGAACTCGTCGATCCAAGATAAGGGGCTCGAAGCCCTGAGTAACTTTCCCCAGCTTAGGGCGCTCCGTCTGGGGAACACCGAGGTGACGGACGATTGTTTTGTCTATGTCTCTAGACTGAAAGATCTCGAAGCCCTGGATTTGAGGTTCACTCAGGTTCAAGGGAAGAAGCTAAACGAGTTGAAGCCATGTGAGAAGCTTCAACAATTGCTCTTTTCGGGCTGTCCGGTGACCGACGAAAGACTTCAGGAGTTGGGAAAACGTGAGGCACTTGAAGGCCTGGACCTCGATTACACCCAGGTAACCGACAACGGTACGAAAACGCTGGAGAACTTTCCGAACCTGCGAAATTTAAGCCTCAGCGCGACAAAGATTGCCGACCAGGGATTAGAAGACGTCGGCAAACAGAAGCGGCTTCAAAGGCTTTATCTCAGTGGAACCCGCGTGACTGACGAGGGGATGTCACACCTGGGCGGTCTTGATCAACTCGAGGAACTCGCACTCAGTGAAACCAAGGTCCAAGATGCAGGACTGGCGAAACTGTCCGACCTGAAAAATCTCAACAATTTGAAACTTATTCGTACTCAGGTAACAGGTACTGGTTTCGATGCATTTTCCGATGTGCCATTGCAAACGTTGAATCTCAGTCACGCGCCCATCTCCGACAGCGGAATGAAAGCAATTGCCCAGATCAAGACGCTGAAAGAGTTAACCCTCGATCACGTTCCTTTGTCGGACGAGGGTGCGAAGCAACTGGCGAGCCTGGACAACCTGACTCTGTTGAGTCTCGGGCACTCCAACATTGGTGAAGAAGGATTGAAGTCCGTAAGTCAGATGTCGAAGTTACGGGTCCTCGATCTGAGCGACACCCCAGTATCGGACGACAGCATTAAGGAGCTTGCGAAGCTCAAAGAGTTGCGTCTGCTATATCTTTCCGGATCGGTGATCACGAAAGATAGTATTGCCCAACTGAAGAAGGCACTGCCCAACTGTGATATTCAATCTGACTCGAAATGAAAGATCGTAGCTTAGCGCCTCGTGCCAGAGCTACTTATTCACCCCAATCATCTTAATCGCGTCTTCGGCCTTCTGGCTCGACTTTTCGAGGAAGTCTGGCGGGAATTCCTTCGATTTGCCCAAGTCGGTCCGGATCGACTTCAGGAAGTTGAGGGCAATGTTTTCATTCACGCCGTGCGGGGTAATGCCGACGACGCCGGACCCGGCATGGGTGCGGAAATCACCGGCATTCTGAAAGCGGGATACACCTACTTTGGCGGCCAGATTGTGGGGGCGAAGTAGGGCGACCAGGTCGTTCATGAAAGCGTTCTCCTGTCGGCCGCCGCCACCGTTGGTATAGCGAAGTCCCAACGGCCAGGCCGGCGATGGGGAGGCCAGGGAGTAGACACGAACGTACTTCAGCGCTGCCGAACCGAAGACGCGCTCGATAATGAACAATGCGTTCGAGGTGATCAGGTTCCCTTGGCTGTGGGCGACAATCAGCGTGTTGCGACCATAGTTGTTCGCGACTTCTCGAAACAGCGTAACCGTTGCCTGGTTCCAGACGAACGCGCCTTTGACCGTCTCATCGACGATTTTCTTGACTTCATCGTCTCGCAGCATCTTGCCAGGGACGAGCTTCCGGTTTCCAAATACCCGGGCACTGGCATTTTGGGTGTAATCCAACAAGCACTGACCCAGGTCCAAAATTGCCCCGTTCGACAAGTTGTAAACACCATAGACCGGATGCTCACATACGATCGAAAGCAGCGATGCCGTCAGGGCATGGTCTTTGGCACTGTTACGAATGCCGTTGACGTAGTACAAGCGAGGCGTATTCACGGGAATGCTCAACAAGTTGTACTTGTTAACTTCACCGTCTTTGCTGGGGACCGTCGGAATCGTAGGAGCCATCGCTAGCCTTCCTCAGGATAGTTAGATTGTGGGAAAAGGATCGAGCTTGGTCTTCTTTATCAAGCCATCAGATCAGGTGCACGGAATGATTAACGGTCGAAGCGGAACTTGGTTGCTAGGAATCAGCGAGAATTGATGAAATTCATCGCGAGTTCGTCTCGGCAACTCGCCCAGTGACTCCAGTTATGCCTGGAAATGCCAACGAAATCGGATTGATTATACTTGCTTTGCGACACTTCCTGGAAGCATTCGCGAAGCGAATGGAGTATCCGGGCAAGTAAATTGTCTCGGCTGCTAGATGGGAGCTAGTCTACCGGCCGAAGTGCTGCTCGAGAAACGCAAGCGTTTTGTTGTTCGACCAGGCGTGCCCCCCTGCAAAGAAGTCAGCGTCAAGGTTCTCGTCTTGCCCGAGCACTTCGTAGACCTTCTTCAGGCGTGCGTATTCCTTTCGGGCACCATCGATCGGGAAGATCGGGTCGTCGATGCCATTGATCAGCAGGACCGGTCGCGGGGCGTGCAAGCCAACCACGTCGGCCATTTCCCCTTCACGCATGATGCCTGGGAGCGTGTTGCAGATGCAGTGATGCATGGCGTAGATCGACGTGCGGTACTCTGAGAACGCACCGGCGATCATGGCCAGTTTCACACGCTCGTCCAGAATTGGCAGATACATGGTCAGCGTACCACCGCCGGATAAGCCACATGCGCCGATCCGCTTGGCATCGACTTCGTCCTGGGTTTGTAGGAAGTCAATCACTCGCATGGCATCCCAGCAGCGAATTCCTTGCGGCGTCATCCCCATCAAGAAGGCATTCATCGTCGTCTCGTGGCAGCTTCGCGGTGGCGATTCGATGCCGTAGTCTTGTCGACCGACCGTTTCATTCCAACCTCGTACGACGATCGCCGCCGTGATGTAACCGTGCTCGGCCATGTAGACCGCATAATCGAGGGCACTCTCGTCGGTCTTCTTTTTTTGAGCCGGGGTTTCGTTCAGGCGGATGTACGGATCGATGCCGCTGTGCCCGTGCAGGCAGACCATTGCCGGCGTCTTCCCTTGAAGTTCGTGCGGCACGAAGTAATAGACGGGAGCCCAGTAGTTCCGCTCGGTGCGAACGTAGATCTTATGCCGAGTGAACTTCTCGAACTTCTCCTCTTCGGCCCACTTCACTTCCAGCGGAACGGCCTCGGGCATTTCGCCCAATAAGTCGACGACCGTAGCGTGCATCTTCTTCCGCCACGCTTCGTGCTGATGCGGTGTCATCGCGCGGTACATCTGGGCCGGGACGACTTGCTGGCCGAGAAGCTCAAAGCTGTGGGTGACGTTGTTCTCGGCTGGAGTTTCCTGTGCGGTGGTGACTGAGAAAAAAAACGCCACGGCGCATAGAGCGAGGGGGATGCGAAACGCGGTCATCGGTGGGATCTCTGGCGGGCTAAGGGCAGGGCATGTCTGACACTAACTTGCCAGACTTTAGGGGCGAGGGGAAGTATTATTTTGTGCCCCAACAAAAAATGCCCACGCACGGGCGTGGGCATTCAAGTGAACTTCGTAATTCGTCGAGTTGCACTACAGCAATTCGCTGGCAATGTCCGCCAGTTCGGAGCGTTCGCCCTTCTCGAGCGAGATGTGAGCGTATAAGTCCTGCCCTTTCATGCGGTTGATCATGTACGACAAACCGTTGGAAAGACTATCCAGGTACGGGTGGTCGATCTGGTTGATGTCGCCGGTGAAGACGATTTTCGTTCCTTCGCCCGCCCGGGTGATGATCGTTTTCACCTCGTGCGGGGTCAGGTTTTGAGCCTCGTCGACGATCATGTACATCCGCTGTAAGCTGCGTCCGCGGATGTAGGCCAGCGGCGTGATGACCAGCTTTTCCTGTTCCAGCATGCGGGTGATGCGCTGGGCCTCTTTGTCGGTGTCGTTGAACTGATGCCGAATCACCGAGAGGTTATCGAACAGCGGCTGCATGTACGGATCCATCTTCGCCGAGATATCGCCCGGCAAGTAGCCGAGGTCTCGGTTGGAAAGGGGAACCACCGGTCGGGCCAGCAAAATCTGGCGATACGCTGACGAGCAGGCCAATGCCGACGAAAGAGCGAGCAGCGTTTTACCGGTACCCGCTTTACCAGCCAGGGTGACCAGCTTGATGTTGTCGTCCATCAGGGCCTTGATGGCAAAGACCTGTTCGGCATTGCGGGGCTTGATGCCGTAGGGGCTGTACTTTTCAATTCGCCGCAAAATTTGATCTTCGCGGTTGAAGGTTGCCAGGACCGACTTCGATCCGTTTCGCAGGACGAAGTTTTCGTTCGCGATCGGGTCGCATACTTCGGGGAAGTCTTCCAGGTGAACGTGGCCAGAGTCCTGGTAGAAACGATCGATCTGTTCGGTCGTGATGTTCTCGAGAATTCGGCGTCCCGAGTACAGGCTGTCGAAACTCTCGACTTTATCGTTGATGTAGTCCTGGGCTTGCAGGCCGAGGCTCTTGGCTTTCATCCGCAGGTTTACGTCCTTGGTGATCAGGATCACGCGACGATCGTGGACGTAACGCTGCAGGTGAAGGGCTGTGTTCAGGATACGGTTGTCAGGCGAGTCGTGCAGAAAAACTTGATGAAGCCGGGCGTCCAATTCGTTGGTGATGATGACCCTGAGCCGGCCTTGTTCTTCGCCGAGAGTTGCCCCTTCTTCCGAAAGAAGATCACCGGTCATTTGGTCGATCTGGCGAAGAAACTCGCGGGCCTGGAAATTGATGTCCTCGTTACCTTTTTTAAACCGGTCCAGTTCTTCGAGGACGGTGATGGGCAAGGCCACATCGTGCTCCTCAAAGTTTTGGAACGATCTTGCATCATGCAAGATAACGTTGGTGTCGAGAACGAAAAGCTTCAACTGCGTCTGCACCGACTGACTGATCATGCGTTCTCCGTTTGCACGGGACCATGGGCACGCGAGAAGTGAAATGCCAAGTCGAAGGGCAACTGTGCGTCCCTTGTGGTCACAATCCATTGCTTAGCTGGATTGTGACCGAGGCGCCATCCTGGGAAAAGCCCGCTTTTTCCTTGCGGTAGCATTTTCAGGAAAATAGGAGAACTGCAGGAAATGGCCGCCTCTGAGTATTTCCGTGCTTTATTCGATTATACCTCACTGGACATATCCCTGTTTCTCAGGTTCGAACTGTTTTAGCACTTAGAACTATTGCGCCAGTGACGTAACGTGTACTTAGGAGAAACTTTGCGGAACCTTCGCCAGAATTTTGCCTCTCGGGAAAGTCTGCCCAAGTGGACAGAACAAAGATCGAAAAACTCCGGTCTTTGAGTTGCCGCCAATTGGGGGCAGTGCCTACAATCGAGCAATACATGGAAGCGGTTTCGCGGATGGTTGCGAGATCCAAGTCGTGCACCTTTTGAGACGAAAGGTTCTCAATGGATTATGCGTCGATTCTGGCTCGTTACATCGGCAGGGAAGTTTATGTATCGACATTTGGCCACGTTCGCTTACGTGGAGAATTGGCCGCAGTTTACGAAGACTGCGTCCGTCTAATTAATGCCTCGACTTCGCAAGAGTCCGAGGATGCCCCTTGGTCTAATTCGGTGACGGATTTCGGTGACGATGGACCCCATGCGGATGGCTCGGAGGCCTTGGTCCATTTTCATCACATTGTCGCGATACGCTGCGCGGATGACGAACTGTTAGACGTTCCGGTGCTGCCGGAGTTTCATGCGGAGCCGCCAGTACCGGTCGTCGATAATGAAGTCGCCTCGCCCCCAGAGTCCACTCAGGAACCTTGGGAAGCGTTTCTCGAAGTTGACCGTTTGACCCTGGAATTAGGGCAGAAACTAGTCAAACTCGTGCATCCCGAGTCGACCGATATCATGCAGCGGACCTCAGCGATTCGCTGTCATCTGGCCGATTCGTTGGGGATCGTCATACCTCGGTTGCGTTTGCGGGATTCGCTCGATTTGAGCGATCAGGAATATCGGATCCTCATCGATCAGTGCGAGGTCGCTCGTGGTCGGTTGGGGCCTGGGCAGTACCTGGCCCTCGACATGGGTACCTCCAGCGGAACGCTCCAAGGCGTACGCGGGATCGATCCAACCTTCGGCGGCCCTGGCATTTGGATTACCTCCGATCAGCAGCAGGAAGCCGAACAGCTAGGTTACCTGGTTATCGATCCCTCGATGCTGGTGATCACGCATCTGCAGGAGACGCTGCGGCGACACGCCCACGAGATTTTGACGCTCGGTGACGTGCGTGAAATGCTCGAACGGCTGCGGGAACGTTCGCCAGGCGAATTCGACGAAATTCGCTCGAGTCCGATGACAGTGTCCATGTTGCATGCCGTTTTGCGGCGATTATTGGAAGAAGGAGAGTCCATCAAGAACTTCTCCCGCATCGTCGAGATTCTCGCTCTGCACGGCCACCGCAACCAAGACATCGAAACGCTGGTCGCCATGGTTCGCGTCCGCCTGGGCCGACAGTTGGTCCAGCGTTACATCGATTCCGACGGGAAAGTCCATGCGATCGGTCTCGATCGCGACTTGGAAGCCCCTCTGCTGCAAATGAGTGACGAAGATGCCGGACGGAATGTGCGCGGCTGGATGGAACGTCTGGTCGATGTCCTGCGAGAAGCCTTTCAGCGACTCGACGAACAGCAGCGACCTGTGGCAGTCATCGTTTCGTCCGATCTGCGAAATCGCTTGTGGCAAATCCTATCGCCTCATTTCCCGCAGATCGCAGTCCTTAGCCTGGCTGAGGTTCCGCGGGGAACGGAAATCTACTGGCAGATGATCGTCTCGCCGGAAGAAGTCGGTGCATTGGAAACTCCAATGAAGCGCAGTCCGCACCCAGCGATCGCGAAAGACACCACGTATCGTCCGGCCAAGAGCAAGATTTCCGATCACATCGCGGAAGAATTGCCCCCACGTCGGCCACGTTAGCGTCACGAAAGATGCTCCGTAACATGGCTACCGACGACTTCGCCGGTAGCCATGTTTCGTTTCTTGTCGCTGCGTTAATCTTCCAGTGCCTTTTGTTCCTTCTGGTCGGGAACGACGTAGGAATTGACGATTTCCGAACTGCCAGGCGAACTGGTGTACGTATGCGTTTCGCCGTCCACCGTGGTCGTGGCATGGATGTGGAACTTCGACTTGGCCCATCTGAGGAAGCGTTTCTTCATCCACTCGCGACAGGGTGGAATCAAAAAGGCGAAGCCCAACGCGTCGGTCAGCAGGCCTGGGGTCATCAACAAGGCCCCAGCGGCGAAAATCATCGCCGCATCCGCCATCGCGCTGCCGGGCATCTGTCCCGTCGCTAGCTGCGATTGAATCTTCTGCCAGGTCGAAAACCCTTGGCTGCGTGCCAGAAGCGTTCCGAGGATACCGGTAAAGATCACGATCCCCAGCGTGACCAACCAACCTTCATATTGGGCCAGCCACAAGAGCAGGGTCAGCTCCACCAGCGGAACGGTGACGAATAGAGCGAGCAGTAAGGCAAAAACTTGAATGGTTCTAATCCGTGTTGAAAGGGGAATACGCCTACGGAAATGATAACACGCTATTATTCGTCGCCAATCTTGGAAGCTTAGAAACGAAGTTGCTTTAGCGCTTCCACTAACGTGTCCAGGTGCTGCCGCGTGTGCCCGGAAGAAAGACTGATTCGCAGGAGACACTCTCCGTCAGGCACCGAAGGGGGGCGAATCCCAGGTACCAACATACCCCGCTCGAATAGCTTGGTGGAAAGCTCCATCGCCAAGGCTTCCGTCTCGACGATTACCGGAATGATCTGGCTGTGACTATCGCCCAGACTCCACCCTTGCTGGCGTAGTGCATCTCGCAGAAACTCGGCGCTGGCCATCAACTTCTGACGACGCTCCGGCTCGTGCTGCACGATCTGCAGCGCAGCCAGCATGGCCGCTGCATTGGCCGCCGGAGCCGCCGTCGAAAACACATAGGGCCGCGAGCGATTCACCAGGTAATCGATCAGCGCCTGGCTGCCCACGACAAAACCGCCGTGTCCACCAAACGCCTTGCTGAACGTCCCGACGCGCACCGGCACGCGATCTTCGACACCGAAATGCTCGCACAGCCCGTGCCCGTGTTCGCCGAAGACGCCAGTCGCGTGCGCTTCGTCGACCATCAGCATCGCTTCATACTTGTCGGCCAGGTCGACCAGTTCATCCAGCGGGGCAATCGTGCCGTCCATGCTGAAGAGCGTATCGGTCACGATCAATCGACGGCGAAACGTGCCGCACTGCTTTAGCAGGTTTTCCAGGTAGTCGACATCGCGATGGGGATAGACGCGAACGGTCGCTTTGGAAAGCCGCGTGCCGTCGATAATGCTGGCGTGGTTCTTTTCGTCGCTGAGGATGACGTCGCCCCGATCGGTCAGCGCGTCGATCGTACCGGCGTTGGCTGCAAAGCCGCTCGAAAACGTGAGTCCGGCCTCGGTTCCCTCGAATCGGGCTAGTTCGGCTTCGAGCTGGGCCTGTTCGCTTCCGCGGCCGGTGATCAGCGGACTGGCGCCACTTCCCCACCCTTCCCTGGCGATGGCTGCCTGGGCGGCGTCCCGCAGGCGAGGATCGGCGGCAAGGTCGAGATAGTCATTGCTGCCGAAGTTAATAAGGTGGTTCTCTCTCCACGAGACGGTCGCTCCCTGTTGGGTGGAACGGACGTGGATAGCCCGGCGGCGCTCCATCGCGTGGAGCAGATCAAGTTGTTCGGGTATCCAAGCCAGGGGATCAAACATGAGGTTCTCGCGAAATAAGGGTCTACTGATATTATTTCGCAAGCGAGCCTACCGCTCAAACGGGCTTGACCCTACTTCAACAGCCGCCCTTTGAGATAGTCGACCAGGTCGAGCTTGACCGTGCCGTTTTCCAACTCTTTGGCAATCGCTTTATTCGCTTCGCGAACAAGCTTTTCCTCTTTGCTGGAAAGTTTCTTGGCCAGCGTCCCTTCCAACTGCTCGCCAATTTGCTCGGCCACTTCGCCGTGAGCCTTGCCGATGCGGTGGACATAGAACCGCTCAAGCTGGATCTGACCGCCGGTCACTTTGGGAGTCAGTTCGGCCGACGAAACCAATTTCGACATGTCCCATTTGCTCTCAAGCTGCACATCCAGACGAATCTTGACCGTCGCTTCGGCCACCACGCTCAAACCAAGCAGTCGCACGTCGCGTACCCATTGTTGGAACTCGGCCTCGCCTTGAAACTCGACCCGTGCATGAATCTGGCAAGTCGAGCGCATTGGCCCGACGTGAAGGTCCTCGATCCAAATCCGGACATGCTGATTGGGATCTTCAATATGACCGAGGTAGCGCACCCAGTCCCCATGATTCTGCGCTTCGCGAACACGCTCGAGCTTCAGGCTGTTCCACTTGCCGCGGACCTTGAGCCGCTTGGTGAACTCGTGCGTTCGGCCCCAATCGGATTCGTCTTTGAATGACGTAGGAAGCGAACGGCGAACGGCATCTTCCAGAATGGGGGAGAGAATCTTCTCGAAGTCTGCCTGGGGGGCGGCTGCTAGCAGCGACGGAACGAGCAAACCAATGCCTGTGACCAGCAGAGGCAACGTTCTCCATTTTCGCGGCGGCATGAGCCTCTCCCCAAGAAGGTGTGGACACTATGACTGTTTATCGCAATTTTCTCGATTTGGTTCGCACGATTTCTCTAAAGTCGGACGAACCGGATTGGCACGATTGTGCGAATTCTTCTAAGATTCCGTCCCGATTCTCGTAAGACTCCCCTCTAGTGCCATCGTGGTTTCGCGAATGAACGGACTCATTCCAAACGTCGGTCGATTTCTAACTTGCACTCTTCTGTGGATCTGCCTGGCGATGCTAGCGTCGCCGGTGGCGGCCGAAGTGCCAGGGACCTGGTACCTCGATGCCCAGTTGAACGACGTGTCTTTTGTGGATGATCGCCATGGGATTGCCGTCGGCGATCATGGAGCCATCTGGCAAACCGACGATGGCGGACTCGAGTGGCGACAGGTTCCTTCCGGTACCGACGCCCACCTGACAAGCGTTTATTTCACCGACCCACGGCACGGCTGGGCGGTTGGCGGTCATCAACAACCTTACAGCACCCAGACTCGCGGAGTCGTCCTAACGACCGGCGATGGAGGGATGTCGTGGAAGTTGATGCCAGAGCAGTCACTGCCGAAGCTGACCGGCATGCGATTTGAAGATACCCGGCATGGCTGGGCCGTTGGTCATGGTTCGCACCTGTTCCCGACCGGGCTGTTTGAAACCAGCGACGGGGGACGCAGCTGGAGAAGCTTGCCAGGCACCCAGAACACACGCTTTCAAAAGTTCGCTGTCTTGCCTGGGGGCGAACTCTTGTTGGCTGGCGTAAGTGGAAATCTCTCGCTGGCCGATCGCGGCGGCATTCGCAAGCCAACGATCCTGGTCGATCCGCTCCGGGACATGCAGGACATCGTGGTTGCCGGAGCCAAAGATGCGACCGCCGTGGGGGAAGGAGGGCTGATCCTCAATTCCAACAACGCAGGCACATCATGGGAAGTCGTCGCGCCGGGACCGCTTCAGCAGACCGACCGCCAAGTTGACTTTTACGCGGTCGAGCGTCTGGGCAAGCATGTCTGGATTGCCGGCGACCCAGGCAGTTTCGTGCTGCATTCCAGCGACGGCGGACAATCGTTCACCACGCAAAAGCTTCCCACCACGACGACGATTCGAGCGATCTTCTTTCGCAATGAAACGACCGGCTGGGCCGTCGGCTCGCTGGGAACCATCCTGCATACCAATGATGGTGGTCAAACTTGGACGGTACAGCGGCAAGGAGGCCAGCGTCTCGCCTTGCTGGGCATCTTCCACGATGCATCGATCATCCCATATGAACTGGTAAGTCATCACGCCGGCTCGCAGGGATACCTGACCGGTATGGAAGTGATCAATCGTCCGATGCCGCAAACGGGCACGCCTCGCCCGCCGCTTGCCGATGCCCTGCTGCATAGTGGCGCGAACGTCGGTCACACGGCCTGGCAGTTCCCGGCCTACAATGCCAAGCTTAAGCTGACCGGCGATCAAATGGCCAAGACCTGGGATGCCGCCAACGACGGTCAGGGGCTCGCTGCCGCGGAAAGCTACCTGGTCCAGCGCATTCGGCAATGGAAACCAACCGTGGTCCTGACCGACTACGCCGATCCAACCGGCAAAGATCCCCTGGCCTACATGGTCAATCAACTGGTGCTTCGTGCGGTGGAGAAGGCCAGCGAAGCAGACAGTTTTCCCGAACAACAGTCCGAACTGGGATTAGACCCGTGGACCGTAGCCCGGGTTTGCAGCGTGGTACCGGAAGGTCAGAACGGTTCGATCACGCTGAATGCGACTCAGATCTCTCCGCAACTTGCCATGTCGTTGTCCGAGCACGCGGGCGTGTCACGGGGGATCGCCACAGGCCAACTGATTGATGCACCCTCCACGCTGGAGTTGAAAGTCTTGCGCTCGTCCGGACTGATCGAAGGTCGCTTGAGCGATATCTTCACCGGCCTCTCCGTCCCGGCGGGCAAAGGCGCACGACGACCGCCTCAGCAAATGTCGCTCGTTGATCTGGCGCAGCTTCAGCGAACTGCTCAGAAGCGGCGGAACATGTTCGAGATGATCAATCATGCCATGAAAGACGAACAGCGTGGCGCGTTACTATTGGGCCAAATGCTCAAGCTGTCGGAAGACTTGCCGCCAGCGCGTAGCGTCGAAGTCCTTTCGCACCTGGCGGAAAAGGCTAACG
The DNA here is from genome assembly GCF_007748115.1 of Bremerella volcania. NCBI lineage: Bacteria > Pseudomonadati > Planctomycetota > Planctomycetia > Pirellulales > Pirellulaceae > Bremerella > Bremerella volcania. The sequence continues at coordinate 5,791,735 of NZ_CP036289.1, read as the reverse complement.
AGAGTGGTAATCTTTCGTTAGCGGCTGACATGCATCACCAGATTGTCAGCACCTATCCCTCACATGTCCTGGCCGAGCGTTCCGCCGCGTGGCTTCTGGCGTACTACGCAAGCATCGAAATCCAGTTTCAAAATCGTAGTTCGGCAGAGTTTGCCACGCCAACGGCACCCAAAGAAGGTACAGGGGACGAGGAACCGTCCGATGCCAGCGAAGTTGCGACGGTTTCTTTCGATGATCCCACGAATTATAAGCGTCCGACCAAGTCGCCTGAGCGGGCCGCGAAGTTGATCGCGGAACTGAGCCAAAATATGCCACAAGTTTTGGCCGATCCTTCCTTGGCGTTTCTGCTGGAACGTCTTCATGCCGAGCAGGGGCACTCGCGCCAGGGCGAGTCGTACATTCGACGGCTGTTGAACCTAGGGCAGGAGAATCCATGGTGTCGACGTGCCCAGTGGGAACTGGTTCTCGGGCGTGGTAACAGCCGCGTCGATGCCCCGGTGGTGGCGGCCAACTACGACGAGTCGAAGCCTGTGCTTGATGGCCGGTTGAATGATCGGGTCTGGCAAACCGGCAAGCCGGTTGACTTTCAGGCCGGTACCCTTTCGCCCGAATCGGGGGCACCGCCGGCCGCGATGATCGTGGGCTTTGACGACGATTATCTTTACTTGGCGATTCGGTGCATGAAGTCGAAGAACTTCCGTTACGAAGCCCCAGGGCAGCGCCCACGCGAGCGCGACGCCGATCTTCAGACAAGTGATCGAGTTCGCATCTACCTCGATCTCGACCGCGACTACGCTACCTCGTACTGCTTGTCGGTCGACTATCGCGGACGAACCGCTGATTCCCTCTCGGGCAACCTAGCGTGGAACCCCAACTGGTACGTTGCCGCCGATCAGGATTCTGCGACTTGGACCATTGAAGCGGCCATTCCATTTAAAGAGTTGTCGGGCCAAGGGCTCGCGCCTGGCGATACCTGGGGGATGGCCGTCCAGCGGGTGCTGGTCAGCGAAGGAACTGAGGCATGGCCTTCAAGTGCCCTGTATGAAATGGGGCCGAGCGAGTTCGGTCTCTTGCAATTTCAATAAATCCGCTTAGAACGGTGCGAGTTGAAACCAGTGACGTTCTCTCGCAGGCAGCATCAGCGTGGCATATCTGATTGGAATCGATGAAGCCGGATACGGCCCGAACCTAGGACCACTGGTCATCGGTGGAACCGTGTGGCAACTCGACGATCGCCACGAAGACCTGGATGGCGTCGAGTTGTACGACCTGCTGAAGGACGCCATCGCACGCAAGCCATCGCGCAAACACCTGGCGATCGCTGATTCCAAAGTAGTGTACGGCAAGCGAGACGATCTTTCGCTGCTGGAAGAAGCGGTGCTGGCAACCGGTGATCATTTATCTCACGTTCATCCCATCTGGCAAGGCTGCTGCGAGCCAGACCTGGGGGATGAATTGCCACAAGATCTCGCCCCATGGTACACAGGCTGGGAGCACTCGTGCCCGCTGCACGCTGCTGGGGAAACGGTGTCCGAGCGAAAGACTCAGTTTGATGGTGCTTGCCAGTCGTCGGGCGTTTCGCTGGCCCAGGTAAGAAGTCTCTTTCTTACCGAGAAAGCTTACAACGAGCGACTCGCCAGAATCGGCAACAAAAGCACTGTCCTTTCGCACGCATCGCTTGGGCTGGTGCGGCGATTGCTCGAAGAACTCGACGCCACATCCCCCCAGGCCGTTCGCATCGTGTGTGACAAGCACGGCGGGCGAGATTACTACGCCGGTCTGTTACAGCACTTCTTTCCTGACACATGGTGGCAGATCCAAGAGGAGTCGCGCGGCGTCAGCCGTTATGTTGGCGAGGTTGGCTCTTTGGAGGTATCGATCGAGTTCCGCTCGAAGGGGGAAGGCTTCCTCCCCACCGCGTTGGCATCGATCTACGCCAAGTTTCACCGCGAGGTGGCGATGCGGGCCATCAACGCCTATTGGGCCAGGCACGTGCCAGGGATTGCCGAAACGGCCGGGTATCCCCTTGATGCGGCTCGCTTTGCCCAAGAGACCGAGGCATCTCGCAAAGAGCTGAAGATTCCATGGGATACATTCTGGCGACTTAAGTAATGGAAGCGAACCGCTCGTTGTCGATTGGGGTCCAGGGGAATAAAATAACTAAAGTATGCGAAAAATAGACGGCGACCTAAGCCGGCGTTTCCCCCCAACAGAATTACGAGTTCATGGCCACTTTTGACGTGGAATCGCAATTGGATGTCCAGCGCATCCGGGCCGATTTCCCAATTCTGCACCAGGTTGACGAAGAACAGCATCCCCTCGTCTATCTCGACAACGGGGCCAGCAGCCAGCGTCCCAACTCGGTGATCCAGTGCCTAAGTAATGTCTATGAAAAGCATTACGCGAATGTGCACCGTGGCGCGCATCGGCTCAGTGGCGAATCGACTGATTTGTTTGAAGAAGCTCGGCGAGCCGTGCAGCAGTTCATCGGTGCGGCGTTCGAGAACGAAGTGATCTTCACCAGCGGAACCACCATGGGCATCAACCTGGTGGCGCGTAGCTGGGGGGATGCCAACGTCACGGCAGGGGACGAAATTCTGCTGACCGAGATGGAGCATCACTCGAACCTCGTTCCGTGGCAGCAATTGGCTCAACGAACCGGGGCGAAGATTCGGGCGATTCCGGTCACCGCAGATGGCCAACTCGATCTCGATTCCCTTTCCGTACTGCTGACCGAGCGGACCAAAATCGTGGCACTGGCAGCCGTTTCAAACGTTTTAGGGACCATCAACCCCGTCGCTGAAATTGCCAAGGAAGCCCATGCCGTGGGAGCCAAGGTGATGGTCGACGCCGCCCAGGCCGTGCCGCATGAAGCGATCGATGTGGGTGGTTGGGATGCCGATTTCGTGGCATTCAGCGGCCATAAAATGTTGGGGCCATCAGGCGTGGGGGTTTTGTACGGCAAACACGCGTTGCTGGAAGAGATGCCGCCATTTTTGGGCGGGGGGAGCATGATCGACGTGGTCGAGATCGATCGCTTCACGCCTGCGATGCTTCCGGCAAAGTTTGAAGCCGGCACGCCGCCGATCGCCGATGCGATTGCCATGAAGCCGGCGATTGAGTACCTGGAGCAAGTCGGCCTGGCTCGAATCCTGCAACACGAGCAATCGTTGGCCGCGTACGCTCACGAACTATTGGCCGATGTGCCAGGCCTGAAGATCTTGGGGCCGGACGTGAGCAAGAAGGCAGGCATCGTGAGCTTTGTGATCGATGGCCTGGCCGCCAGTGACGTCGCGACCTTTCTCGATGGGCGCGGGATTGCCGTTCGCGAGGGGCATCACTGCACCTTGCCGCTGCATAAGAAGCTAGGAATCAGTGCAAGCGTGCGAGCCAGTTTCTATCTGTACAACACGCGCGAAGAGGTCGAAAAGCTGGCCGATGCCGTGCGGACGACAGTCGAATTTTTCGGCTAAACCGTATTCCAGGTCACCAGACGCGGTTATCTGAATCGGCTAGACTGTTTGTTAGACACGAGATCATCACCCCCCGCTTCCAGTTCGAACAGGAAATCAGGCAAATGTCTCAGAAAGATTACACCCGACGCGACTTCCATAAGCTTTCCGCGGCAGCCCTCAGCGGGATGATGGCGGCCGGGACGATCGGTTGCGGTTCGCAGCCTGCTCCCAAGACGACCGGCGATGCCCCTGCCGAAGGCGATGGGACATCCACCGTTGCCAAGCATGCTTGTCGCGGATTGAACGAATGCAAAGGCCAGGGTGCCAAGGGGACCAATGAATGTGCCGGAGCCGGTACGTGTGCTACGGTCGAGCATCACATCTGCGGTGGCCACAATGACTGCAAAGGACAAGGGGGCTGCGGTAAAACGCCAGGGGCAAACGAGTGTGCCGGCAAAGGTGGCTGTCACGTTCCCATGAGTGGCGGCATGTGGAAGAAGGCCCGTGAGTTGTTCGAAGAGCGGATGAAAGAAAAGGGTGTCGAGTTGAATCCTGCTCCAGAACCGGCCGCTTAGAATCACGAACGCCTAACACTCAGAGAAGCGAAGATGCCACAGCCACGGCTTGGCCACGAAAACCTGGGACTGGGGGTCGGACTTCGCGCCCCCCACTTCTCTTATATCCTCGAGCACTGGCCCAGGGTCGACTGGTTCGAGATCATCTCCGAGAACTACATCGACTCGCAAGGACGTCCGCGGTATGTCCTCGACCAGGTCGCCGAGCGTTACCCGGTCGTTATGCACGGTGTTTCGCTTTCGATTGGCAGCACCGATCCGCTCGACTTCGAGTACCTCGCCAAGCTGAAGTCTCTTGCTCAGGCGATTGGTGCCCGTTGGATCTCCGATCATGTCTGCTGGACCGGCGTTTCCGGTCAGAACACGCACGACCTGCTGCCGATTCCTTACAACGACGAAACGCTTCAGCATGTTGCTGGGCGGGTTCGCCAGGTGCAAGACTATCTGGAGCGTCCGCTGATTCTGGAAGATCCCAGCAGCTACGTCACCTTCGCGTCGTCGACGATGAGTGAATGGGAATTTCTGACCGCTTTGACCGAGGAGACCGGATGCGGGCTACTGCTGGATGTGAACAACGTTTACGTGTCTGCCGTGAATCATGACTTTGACCCAGTCGAGTACATTGAGAATCTTCCGTGGGAAAGCATTGTTCAGTTTCACCTGGCAGGGCACACCAACATGGGAGACTACTGCATCGACACGCACGACGGACACGTGATCGACCCGGTTTGGAAGCTGTATCGGTTGGCTCACGAACGAACTGGGGGTGTTTCGACGCTGCTAGAATGGGACGCCAACATCCCCGACTTCCCCACGCTGCATGCCGAGGTGCTCAAGGCGAAGCGTTTTATCGAGGGGGAAACGATTGTGGCCGATGAACCTGCGGACCAGGGGCACACGCCCGTGCCGCATCCTGCACATCGTATCGAGCATGAAGTGAGCTAATGCGATGACCGACGGCCAACCGAGTTTGCATAGCTTGCCGGTGCTTCAAAAGTGGATGCAGTCGGTGATTACCCACGTGAATGGCGTGGCGGAAGGAGTCCATTCGCCGGAAGCTCAAGAGCACATCGCGGTCGATGCGTCGCAGATCGAGTCGATCGTTACTCGCAGCCAGCGGCGAACCAGCGCCCAGCGGTTGGAAGTGTACGCTCACGCCTACTATGCCCGGCTGGTCGAGTGTTTGAAGTCGATCTATCCCCTGTTTGCCAAGACGGTCGGTGACGAATTATTCGATCAGTTTGCGATCACCTATCTGCAGCAGTACCCGTCTCGATCGTACACGCTGAACCGCCTGGGAGATCGGTTTCCCGATTTTCTGGAAGAGACGAGTCCAACCCGAGGAACGGACCAGCTAGGGTTCGAGGACTTCCTGGTGGGGCTTGCCGTTGCCGAACGCAGTATCGACGCCATCTTCGACGGCCGCGGCATCGAGCAGGCAGAGGTGTTCTCGCCATCGCAGCTGGAAGGCATCTCGCCGGAGTCTTTCGCCGAAGCTAAATTCCAGATGGTGCCCTGTCTACGGCTGCACTCCTTTCCGTTCCCGATCAGCAACTTCATCACGGCGATCAAGCAAGATACCCAGGCCGCCATTCCCGAAGCCACACCCAGCTGGCTGGCCTTAACGCGGAGGGACTATATCGTCCGTCGCGTCCCTCTTTCTCGCTGGGAATACCATCTGCTGGTGCGGCTAACCGAGGGACTAAGCGTTTCCCAGTCGATCGAAGGAGCGGTCATCGAGGTCGCCCCTTCGGAAGACATTTCGGAGCTGCTAGCGGCCGCTTTCCGAAAATTCACCACTGAGCAGTTCTTTCTGGCAATGGATGGCCCAGCGGAGCGAAGATCAGGATAGGCAAAATATCATCCTTTACCCGGGATCTTCACCATCGCATCAAGTTGGCCTGCCGGATCCCGAGAATGGGTAAATCTTATGTAAGAAGCGAGGAAATGGAGGGGGAATGGGGGGCAGTGTGGCTTGTGATCGGCCCCAGAGCCCCTACAATCAATGAGTTACTTTGGGGTTCTGATTCCAGGGCTCTACAAATTGGCAGGGTTACCTATCCGGTTTCCCCCATCCTTGCCTGATCTAGTTCTTTGAGGGCCGCAATGGCATTGGTTAGCTGGGTTCGAGGTCGTGTTTTTAACTTCGTTCACCGTAACAACTTAGTGTACAACACCTGCTGGGAAGATCCCCGCTTGGATCGGGTCGCCCTGGAGATTCAACCGCATCACAATGTGATGGTCATTACGTCGGCTGGTTGCAACGCGCTCGACTACGTTCTGGCCGGTGCCAACCATGTTTATGCGGTCGACATGAATCCACGGCAGAACGCCCTGCTGGATCTCAAGAAAGCAGCCATCCAGAACCTGGAGTATGAAGACTTCTTCTCCATGTTTGGCAAAGGGCAGTTGCTCGACTTCAAAGAGGCCTACAAATCGAAGCTGCGTGGTTCGTTACCAGAATGGTCTCGCAGCTACTGGGATCGGAAGATCAAGTACTTCCGCCCTCGTAAGAAACGCAGCTTCTACTTCCGCGGTACTTCCGGTGCGTTCGCCAAGGTGGTGAACATGTACGTCGAGAACGTCCTGCGGATGCGACCGCTGGTTCTCGAACTGTTGGATGCCAAGTCGCTGGACGAGCAGAAAGAAATCTTCGAGGTCATCGACCGCAAGCTGTGGACCGGACCTCTCAAGTTCGCGATGAGCCGAGATACCACGTGGAGCCTGGTCGGCGTGCCAAGAGCCCAGCGCGAGCATCTGGAGAAGCAGTACTCCAACGGCATCGTCGACTTCGTGCAAGACAACATGCGAGCCGTCTTCGCCGAACTGCCTATCCAAGACAACTACTTCTGGCGCGTCTACGTGACCGGCCAATACACCGAACAGTGTTGTCCGGAATACCTCAAGCCTGAGAACTTCCAGAAGCTTAAGGATGGCCTGGTCCACAAGGTCAGTACCCATACCGACTCGGTGCAGCACTTCCTCGAAAAGCACAACGGTCACCCGATTCACCGCCTGGTGCTTCTAGATCATCAAGACTGGCTGACCGACAAGCTTTACTTCGCCCTGGAAAACGAATGGCAGGCAATTACCAATCGACTGGCAGGGGAAGAAGATGCCCGCATCATCTGGCGAACAGGCGGCCTGAACACCGACTTCATCGACGAAGTCGAGATCACGCATAAGGGTCAGAAAAAGCAGGTCGGCGAACTATTGACCTATCACCAGGAGCTGGCCGACGAGCTTCACGTCAAGGATCGCGTGCACACCTACGGGGCGTTCCGAATCGCGGACATCGCTGCCTAAGTCACGCCAATCTTTGAGGAGCATCGGATGAGTCTGGCTTCGGACCTGAAAGTCCTGTATCACCTGGCCGTAAAGCCGGTGAAAGGGGACAACCACGCAGAGCGCCTTGATAGTTTCTACAGCGGTCAGGCGGGCGCGTACGACGATTTTCGCAAACGCCTGCTCAAAGGGCGAGAAGAGATGTACCGCTCGATCGAACCCCCGCAAGATGCCGTGTGGGTCGATATGGGGGGCGGTACAGGCTCGAATCTGGAATTCATTTCCGATCGCGTCGGCCAGTTGAAACAGGCATACGTGGTCGATCTGGCTTCGTCGCTGTTGAAGGTGTGTGACGACCGCATCCAGCAGCGCGGTTGGAACAACGTGAAAACGGTGGAAGCGGACGCCACGACCTGGACGCCTGACGAAGGTTACGCCGACGTCGTGACGTTCTCTTACTCGCTGACGATGATCCCTGATTGGTTCGCGGCAATTGACAACGCGCTGCGAATCTTGAAGCCAGGCGGAACGATCGGCGTGGTTGATTTCTACGTTTCACGAAAGTTCCCCGACGAGTCGCTCAAGCGTCATCCTTGGTTCACGCGAAGCTTTTGGCCGGTATGGTTCGCGTCGGACAATGTCTTTCCGTCACGCGATCACGTTCCCTATTTGCAGCGTCACTTTGAAACCACCAAACTGGAAGAGAATCGCGCCAAGGTTCCTTACTTGTTATGGTTCAAGACGCCGTACTACATCTTCACCGGCACGAAGCGCGAAGCGTAGCTCCGAGCCCGGCGACGATAGCCAAATGGAACTTCCACTAGCGAAATAGTCAAGCCCATGGCGAAATCGGTTCTCTCACCATCCTTCCTGTTTCAGTATTCGGTCCCGCTGAACTATCGCGAGAAGATCTGGCAGCAAAAGCCACTGGATTACTCCGAGCAGTACAAGCTGCGCGGATTCGGAGAACTCGACAGCCGAAAGCAGTTTGCCGACGTCCGGGGTGGGTGGAACGAGCGTGGCGTTTCTTTCTCGGTGCTTGTCTCCGGAAAGCGGCAGCCGGTGTGGTGCCGCGAGAGTCGCGTCGACGAGAGTGACGGCTTTCAGCTTTGGATCGATACCAGGGCCACGCACAACGTGCACCGCGCGACGCGGTTCTGTCATCGCTTTGCTTTCCTGCCCATCGGTGCCGGCCCCAGCTATCGCGACCCGGTTGGGGATCAGCTGTTGATCAATCGCGCGCGAGAGAACGCCAACCCGGTCCGCCCCGGCGATTTGCGGGTGCGGGGAACGCTGACCAAGGATGGCTACCTTTTGGAGTGCTGCGTACCGGCGACCAGCCTGACCGGGTACGACCCGAGCGAGTACGACAAACTCGGCTTCTTTTACGCCGTGATGGATCGCGAACTGGGATGGCAAACGCAAAGCGTTAACACGCAGTTCCCAATCGACGAAGATCCCAGCATCTGGACGACGTTGGAGTTGGTCCGTTAGTAGTCGCGTAGGATCTCGACAGCGGCGTTCTTGCCGCAGGCTCCCATCACGCCACCGCCTGGGTGGCTGGCTGCTCCGCAGAGGTACAAACCTTTCACCGGCGTGCGATGATCGGCCCAGCCTGGGATCGGACGCATGGCGAACAACTGGTTGAAGTTCATCGCTCCTTGCATGATGTTCCCCCCCGTCAGCCCGTAGACGCGTTCAAGGTCCAGCGGCGAGAGCACCTGGCGATGCATGACCGCCCCAGGCACGTTTGGTGCGTACTGTCCGATCTTGGCAATGCAGCGATCGGCAAACGATTCTTTGACGTCGTCCCAGTTGGCGTCCCGCAGTTTATAAGGAGCGTATTGAACGAAGATCGACAGGATATGCTTTCCTTCCGGCGCAATCGTTTTGTCGACCGACGTGGGCATGGTCATTTCGAGAATCGGCTCTTCACTCGCCCGGCCATACTTGGCGTCGTCGTAAGCGCGTTCGATGTAGTCCATCGTCGGAGAGATATGCATCGTGCCGCGATGAATCGGACTGAGACCCGTTTCGGGATAAGCGGTAAACTGCGGCGGCTCGGCCAGGGCCAGGTTGATCTTCGCCGAAGCGGAAGCGTAGTCGATGTTCGAAACAGCCCGCAGGAAGTCGGCCGGCAGTTGATCGGGCGAAAGGAACTTGCGGAACGTTAGGTTGGCGTCGACGCTGGAAGCCACGACCTTGGCCTCGTAGGTGGTGCCATCTTCCAGTTCGACTCCTTGGATACTCCGCTCGCTGGTGTGGATCTTGGCGACGGGGGCTTCGCGGACGATCGTCACGCCCAATTCTTCGCATGTTTTGGCCAATGCCGTGGCGATGCCGCCCATGCCCCCTTCGACGAAACCCCACACGCCTCGCTTGCCGCCAGCTTCCCCCATCACGTGGTGCAGCAGCACATAGGCGGTGCCTGGTGCAGAGATCGATGCGAACGCGCCAATGATCGCGTCGGTGGCGAGCGTTGCCCGCAGCGGCTCGCTTTCGAACCATCGTTCGAGGATCGGCCGAGCAGCGCCTGAGAGAAGCTCAATCGCTTCGGGGATCTCGCCTCCGAGTTTGCCAAACGTCTGGTAGAAGCTCCACAGGCGTGATGTATCGCGAATCTTTTTGGTTAGCGAGACGCTACGCCAGTCCTTGGGCATCGGCAGCGGATCAGGTGCCGTCTTCATCAGAATCGGTTCGACGACCGCGGCGATGCGTTCCAGAAGTTCGTTGTACTTCGGATACTGCTGGGCGTCCTGCTGGCTGAACTTCGCGATTTCCTTCGTATTGGAATTGACGTCATGCCCCAGCAGCAAGTAGCGACCGTCGTCGGTAGGGGTGAACGAGGCCGGATCGCGGGGCAGGATCTTCAGGCCGTTTTGCTTCAGCTTTAGGTCGCGAATGATCTCTGGCAGAAGCAAACTAACCACATAAGAGGCGGTTGAGACCTTGAAGCCGGGCCATAGTTCTTCGCTGGTCGAACAGCCCCCTAGTACGTGCCGCCGTTCGAGCACGGCGACTTTCTTGCCTGATTTGGCCAGATACGCGGCGGTTATTAAACCATTGTGTCCAGCGCCGATTACGACGCAATCATAGTGCCCGCCACCGGATGCCATACGAAACCAATCCTTGCTGAGGGAAATCTGCGATTGAGCGATATCAATCTAGACTTCGCCACAAACAAGCGGAAAAGTTTACCTTGGCTGCGGCAATCGAATCGATCGCTATAACCGCGATAAATGAGAGGGTTGTCTCAATCCTAGTGCAAAGCAGGGATGTCTTTGACGCCGGTCAGCCGCGTGAACTCTTGCAGTCGCTGCTGGGCGGTGACCTTTTCGATCGAGTCTTTCATGTTGTCGTCGGCCTTCTGGTACCACTGGGCGGCGCGACCCAGGAACTTGTTGCGTTCGGCACCAGGAGGGCTGGAGATGCCGATGTCCCACCAGCCTTCGGCAATCCGGAATTGAATTCGAGGGTCGATGGGCGACGTACGCTCGGTCTCCGCGAGATACTCGAAACGATCGTCGTTGCTGTGGAGCAGAAACTCGAAACCCTTTTCCCAGTTATTACGATGCACGCACCAATACTTGCCGACCATCAAGTTTCCTTCTTCGTCTAGCGAAGGTACTTCAAGCGACAGGAAGCGAGCCTGGATGGCGTCGTAATCCTTGCGTGACGCTTGGAGTCTGGCCTTCAGGGTGTCTAGTTCGGAGATGGTCTTTTTGTCGTTCTGGCTTGCGGCGTAACGGGAACCAATCTGAATCAGTTGGTCCATCGCTTCGAAGTTGTTCTCTTGCTCGGCACGCTCCAAGATCGACTTGGCAAGGGCGCGGAACTGAGGCAACTCGTGAGCAGGAATCTTCTGCAGGTTTTCAGCACCGAAACGTACGGTGTACAAGTCCGAACTGAAGCTGTCGACTTGGAATTTTTCTTGCAGTTTGTCGAACGAATCTTTGAGCAGAACGGGGCTCTTGGCGAGAATGGCAAAGCGATAAGCAATCTGGAGTGCCGCGAATTGTTTCGCGGGATCGTCCTTGAGGTATTCCGCATGCTGAAGCAGCTTCTCGGCGATTTCTTCCTTCTTCTTGTCCTGGTCGGCATTGCGGGCTTCGTTCTGGAACAGGCGTCTCAGTTCGACCGTCGCGCTGTCAATGGCAAGACGCGATGGTAGAGGAAGCTTCGACGGGTCCAGGTCGTTTCGCGATATAGGAGCAGCAAGCGGCTCGGTGGAGGTCATCGAAGTGGATGATGGGGTACCGCTTGCCGGGCTGCTTTCGCGTTGAGGAACGCTCGAAGCAACTTCACCCAAGTTGATTGGGTTACTGACCACGAACAAGCGATTGAGGTGGTCGTTGCTGATGACGGGAAATTCATGCACGACACCATCGCCTGTGAGGGCGAAGAACCGACTGTCCGGCCAGCCTGTGATTGCATTGGCCGGCGCCGAGGGATCGAACTTCAAATCTTCTGGTTTGGTCCAAACGACGCGATTGGCTGGATCGGCGACTTCTACGGCAATGACGGCGTTGTGAAGACCGCGCGGACTGAGCGAACTGATCGGGTTGGCACGACGCTCGTTCACCGCGCATGTCGGACCGGTCACAAACACGAAATTCGTGCGGTCGTCCGGCGTGTCAGGCGTCATGTATGCGTACGGCTTTTCCGCTGCGAGTTTAATGTTGTGCGGGCTGTCCCATGGCTCGTTGAGGTTGAACTTGCTGTACAGATCGTCGTAGCCGAGGTACGGAAGCAAGTGCACCCGCCAACTCAGCAGTTGCCGCCCTTGCTTGTTGGCCGGAGAAGCGGCCGGGATTGTTTGATTATCGGCAATCTGCTGGGCCAATGCTTGACCGAGAATATGCAGTACGGCTCGCGACCGGGCTTTCGTTTGCACGCGGTCGCCATGAACCGGCTGTAGCTTGAAGCCTTCCAGGATCGCGAAACGATCTCGGGCACCAGGAATCTGCGATGTTGAAGTTTCCGTAGGAGCAACCGTGCCGACTGCCGGAGTGGCTGCTGGCGTCATCGGTTCGGCTGGTTGCGATGTTGGCTTCGACTCGGGAGCTGCTGCGGTCTTCTCCGCTGGTTTGCTCTCAGTCGTCGCTTTCTTGGCGGGTTTCTCTTCCGCTGGCTTCTCGGCCGCAGGTGTTTTTGCGGCAGGCTTCTTCTCTTGTTGCGCTGGCTTCTTGGCCGGAGCAGGCTTCTTCTCTTCCTCGTCTCCGCCGCCACCCCGGTTGAGGTCGAATCGCGCCAGCTTGCTCGCTGGGGAATCCCCTCCGCAACCGCCGCAGCCGGTCACGCCAAAGCATAGGATCGCCACAAAAATGAACGAGGCCAAACGTCTCGAATTTGCCCAAATCATAGAGCCAAAAGTCATCGCTAACCGTGGGAGTCAGGTTGATCGGTCCGCAAGACGATCAACGGGTTTCTAGAACCATCCGGACCTTGCAGGCGAATGGGACAATGCATCGAGCGTGCATTGTAGACGACTTCCTCGGCTACCAATTGTGGCGCAAATGCAATTAGCGCATTCTTCATCTGCCCACAACAAATCCATCGCATATAGCCAGGTCGACCATCAATTCCCCGTCCAGAATCGTCCCAGTTGTAGTCCCAGCAGGATGGCACTAATCCCCAAGGTGACGTTCAAAAGGACATTTGCCGCCGCCAGATAAACCTTCCCGTATGGTGCGTCTTGGTAGAGCAGCACCGTTTCGAAACCAAACGTCGAGAAGGTCGTAAAAGATCCGAGAAAGCCGGAAAGCAGCACGGTTCGCCAAAATGCCGGAAGCACTTCGTGGTGGTTTCCCAGATACCCCAGAAAGCCAAACACCAGGCATCCCAGCACATTCACTGTTAACGTGCCCAGCGGGAATTTCACGGCGTCCAGTTCGGGGACGTAGCCTTGGACGAACGTTCCCACATAAACGCGACCTAGGGCCCCCAGTGCGCCAAAGAGTGCGATGGTCAGTATGAGGATGACTTTTGTCATGAGGCTTGTCCGAAATGCTTTCTATGATTGGACTTCAGCTTAGGCGACAGCCTGGCTGCGGGCCAGGGTAATCAACATCGAGGGGGGCAAGTCTGACAGGCCGCAATGTCGCAACATATTGATGGCCTGGGCGGTCGTGTAATGGGCGTGCGTGGCGACGTGCAACAGAACGTCCATCGCTTGCGAACCAATCCTCTGCCCCTGGTAGCTGCTGGAACTTATGCGGTAGATCGTTTTCTCGAGGTCCTCAGGCGTCAGCGCGTCGAGGTAATCGCTCCAGCGCTGATCGAGCTGCTGCCAACGTTCAATCAATGTTGTGAGGGATGTCGCGGCCCCCTCCCCTTCCTGGTTGCCTGGCAGCTTTCCGGCAACATCGCCTGGGGCAACGGCATCGTCGGTCCCTTGCAGTGCCGCCAGCCAGACATATTCGGCGGCATACAGGTGACAAAGGGTCCGCCAGAGAGTGCCTTGGCCGATCTCGTGGGGCTGATGTAGTTGTTCGTCGCTCAGTGGACGGCATGCTTCCAACAAGTGATGGGTTGCCCAAATGCGATGTTCGTGCAGGCGCAGGATAGGGGTAACGGCATTCATATAGAACTCCTGTCGATGAAAAAAGCGGCCCTGGATGCCAGGACCGCTTTAAGATATTCGATCGATGCGATTTGTTCGACGTTATTTGTCGTCGAGGATATCGACGGCCTTGAAGGCCTGACCTTCCAGCATCGACAAACTGGCACCACCGCCGGTCGAAACGTGGGTCACTTTGTCGTCCAGGCCGAACTGACCGATCGCGGCGGCACTGTCACCACCACCGATGATGCTGATGGCATCCGACTCGGCGATCGCTTCGGCGACGGCCTTGGTACCGGCGTCGAATGGGGGCATCTCGAATACACCCATCGGGCCGTTCCAGACAACCGTTTGGGCGTCTTTTACCAATTCCGAGTACAGCTTGGCCGTTTCCGGTCCGACGTCAAGACCTTCGTAATCGTCTGGAATCTCGCCAGCCTTCACGACCATCTTGTTGCAGTCGCCACTGAAGTCGTCGCCGCAGTGCGTATCCACCGGCAAGACCAGCTTGTCGCCGCCAGCTGCGATCAGTTCCTTGGCCAATTCGACCTTGTCCTTTTCGACCAGGCTCTTGCCAACCTTGCCACCTTCCGCGAGCGAGAACGTGTAGGCCATAGCCCCGCCGATCAGCACCTTGTCGCAGATGCCCAGCAGGTTCTTGATGACCATGATCTTGTCGGAAACCTTGGCACCACCCAGGATCGCCACGAAAGGACGCTTGGGGTTGCCGATGGCATCGGAAAGATAGGTGATTTCCTTTTCAACCAGAAAACCGACAACCTTTGGCTTGCTACCCATCGCTTCGGGAACGGCGACCATCGAAGCATCGGTGCGGTGACAGGTGCCAAACGCGTCGTTGCAGTAGATGTCGGCGAATGCGGCCAGCTTGGCGGCGAACTCGGCATCACCCTTCTTTTCCCCCTTTTCGAATCGAAGATTTTCCAGTACCACGACGCCGCCGTCGGTCAGCGCGGCCACCTTGGAGGCCGCATCGTCTCCCACTGTATCGGAAGCGAAAGCAACGTCCTTGCCCAGCAGTTCGCCCAGACGAACGGCAGCCGGCTTCAGGCTGTAGGCCGAGTTGTCGGCGCCTGGTTCAGGACGGCCCAAGTGGCTCATTAGGATCAGCTGGCCGCCGCGATCGACGACCGATTTGATCGAAGGGAGGGCCATTTCGATGCGACGATCGTCCGTGATCTTGCCACCGTCGAGCGGGACGTTAAAGTCGACCCGCATCAAGACTTTCTTGCCACTAACGTCTACGTCGGCGATCGATAGCTTTGCCATGGGGGATTCAAGCTCCGAGTAAGGATCTCTAGGTTTATGCGTTGAAACCGCCAATGTAACGCGTGGAAGGGCGTCGCAAAAGGTACCGCCGATCAGACACGCGTTTACGACGTTTTCGTCCGCAGTAATCGCAGGCTATTGGCAATCACCGCCAGCGAAACGCCCGTGTCGGCCAGAATGGCGAGCCACAAATTGGAATAACCGATGATCGTCAAAGCGATGAAGATCACCTTGATCGCCAGGGCAGCGAATATATTTTGCCGGATCAGGCTCAGCGTTCTTCGGCCATGCGCGATCAACCAGGGCAGCTTTTCGATCTCGTCCGACATCAGCGCGACGTCGGCCGTTTCGATTGCTGTATCACTTCCCATCGCTCCCATGGCGATCCCCACATCCGCCGCCGCCAGGGCGGGACCATCGTTGATGCCGTCGCCGACCATGGCTACTAGTTTGTAATCGTGACGCAGACGCAAGACCGCTCCGATCTTGTCTTCCGGTAGCTGCTCCGCTTTCCAGGCATCGACCCCGACTTGCTCGGCCACGTCCTTCACGACATTGGTTCGATCGCCGGAAATGAGTTCGACCTGGGCGACCCCCAGACGATGCAGCGACTCGACCGCATGGGTGGCCGTGTCTCGAAGCTCGTCCTGCAACTGGAAAGTTGCCAGAAGCTGATTGCCTTGCCCCAGGACGACGACGTTGGTTCCTGACTTTGCCGCACCGTCTTCCAGGTGGGTGACGTCGATCCCTTGCTCGGCCGCCAGACGCGTACTTCCCAGCCAGACCTTCAGCCCGTCGACCTGCCCGGAGATGCCTCGCCCCGGGATTTCTTCGACGTGGGCGACTTCTGCCGGATCGACTTGCTGCTGTTTGGCATAGTTCAGAATCGCTTTCGCAATGGGATGCGTGCTGTGATTCTGCAAACCGGCCGCCACAGCCAATGCGACTTCTTCGTTGATGCCCCCAAGCACTGAACCGTGGTGACGGACGGCATCCCGGTAGTCAGCGTGCCGGTCTTATCGAGAACCACTGCTTTGACGTTGGCTAACGTTTCGAGCGAAAGACCTCCTTTGACCAGCACCCCGTTGCGCGCGGCCGCCGTCAGCGCGGACACAATGCTGACCGGCGTCGAGATCACCAGGGCACAGGGGCAAGCGATCACCAGGAGTACCAGGCCGTTGTAGAACCAGGTGGTCGCGGAATCGACGGACCATCCGAGCACGGTCGGAGGAATGACCATCACGGCAACGGCCAGAAGCATCATCGTGGGGGTGTAATACCGGGCAAACTGATCGACCCACTGTTCGCTGGGGGCCCGGCGCTGATAGGCCTGATCGATGAGCCGCACGATCCGGTTCAACAGCGTCGACCCTGAAGTGCCTGCCACGCGGAACTCGATGCTTCCGCTGCCGTTGATCGTTCCTGTGTAAACGGGATCGCCCGGTTCTTTCTCGACCGGGACCGACTCGCCGGTGATTGGTGCCTGGTCGATCGCGGAAACGCCCTGCACGATCGTTCCATCGAGTGGTATGCGTTCGCCGGCCCGGACGAGACAGATCTGGCCGTTGTTGATTTCGTCGGTCGCGACTTCTTCGATGCCGTCATCGGTCTTCACGCGTGCGACGTCGGGAGCCAGCGACATGAGCGATTGGATTGAACGACGAGCCCGGGTCACGCTACGCTGTTCGAGAACTTCCGACAGCGTGAACAGGAACGTGACCATCGCCGCTTCAAAAAATTCCCCCAGGATGATCGCTCCGATGACGGCCACCGTCATCAATAGGTTCATGTCGGCTGAAAAACGCCGGACCGCTTTGACCGCTTTGGGAAAGATCCAGCGGATACCCAGGCTAATCGAAATGAGGTAGAGCAGGATCGCCAGCACCGAAATGGTATGGGCGCCCTCGCCGTGCCCGAACAGTGCCGCGATGCCGCCTGACTCCCAGGCCTGAATGACGACCGCCACCAGCAGGAACGCACCGCTGCGGACCAGGGCTCGTTCGCGGTTGTAATCGTGCCGGACCGGCTCTTGGGCAGTAGCGTTACTAGGCGTCTCGACCACTTCCTGAGCCGTCATACCAAGCGAACTGACCGCTTCCAGGAGGCGTTTGACGTTCCAGTGCTGGGCGTCGTAATGGATATCCATTCGCCCGCGCATGACGTCGAAGTCGAGCTTTTCGATCCCCGGTTTCTCCGCCAGGCCATCCTTAAGAATCCGAACTTCTTCCGCGCAATCGAGTTCTGCCACCTGAAGGCTGACCGAAAGGGACCGGCTGATTGCGTCGTCCTGGGGTTGGTGCGTCATCCGGATCTACATGGGGGACAGGGCTTTAGGAAAACGGATGTATCCGAATGGTAGCGTTGAAAAGCCTGCAGTCAAAGCCCTTGTAACCACTTGGCATCTAAGCAGTTGGCGTCTAAGCTGAATCGTTTCCCCCGAACGTGTGAATGCACACCGGGGATAACCCTTTTGTGTTGTGGAACTGAAATCCATGCTGCTGCTGGCAATCTATTGCCTCCTGATCATCGCTGCTTCCCTGCTGGGAGGTTGGCTGCCAGTGGTCATTCGTCTGACGCACACCCGCATGCAGATGATGATGAGCGCCGTGGGTGGTCTGATGTTGGGGGTCGGGATTTTGCATATGCTCCCGCATGGGATTGCCGAATGCAACTCGATGGATTGGGCGATGGGCAGCCTGCTGGTGGGCCTGATCACGACTTTCTTCCTGATGCGGCTGTTTCATTTCCATGAACATGCCCCGATCGAAAATGAATACCCAGGCACCGCGGCCGGCGATCACAAGCACGGTGGACACCTTCACTGCGATCACGACCATGATCACTCAGGCCACACGCACAATCACTCGCAGGACGCCGCGGACTCGCGGATGCGCTGGCTAGGGGTCTTCATGGGGTTGTCGCTGCATACGCTGTTGGATGGCATTGCCTTGGCCGCTGGCGTTTCGGCTGCAGCACATCACGACAATTCGGGTTTCATGGGACTGTTGGGATTAGGGGTCTTTCTGGGGATCTTCCTGCACAAGCCGCTCGATGCGTTGTCGATCACGTTCATCATGCGGCAAAGCAAGTGGCCTGTGAGCACCATCAATGTGGTGAATCTCGGTTACGCGATTATGTGCCCTTTGGGGGTTGTGCTGTTCTTCGCTGGTTACAACGGGTTCGATGCCTCCAAGCAGTTTGTGGTCGGCATGGCCCTCTGTTTTTCGGCCGGGGTCTTTCTGTGCATCTCGCTGGCCGACATTCTGCCGGAAGTGCAGTTCCACTCGCACGACAAGGTCAAGCTTTCGCTGGTCATGCTGCTGGGGATCGGTTTCGCTTACCTGATTGGTTTCGCCGAACCAGGCGGCCTGCACGACCACAACAAACCGCCGCAGGATCAATCAGCGGAAGTGTCCCAGCCGTAACTCTTACGGCGAGCGGGGAATCCGGGCATCGGCGCCGTGGCGTTTTCTCGGCTTGGGTTCGATCGGGACGTTGATGAACCAGTTGAGCAGCAGTCCCAGCACGAAGCCCACGATCAGCATCGTGAAAAATGGTATCGGGGCGCTCGCCGTCTCCCAGCCATGCTGGAGGGACGAACCGAAGATCGTGGCCAGCGTGACCATTGGGAAGAAGAGCGCCGCCAGGATGTTCAACCGATGGGCCGAGACCGCCATGCGGTGGCTGCTGGCCGCTTGTTGTTCGGTGCGCTGGGCGATCAGGAAATCGAGTTCGTTCTTCGCTTCGTTGTAAAGCAGTTCGGCCGAGCGTTCCAAGTCGTAGCTGCGGTCGCGAAAATTGATCATCGTCCGATCGTTGCCAGAAGCCTCGCGGGCCGACTGTAGCGTGCTGTGCAGATTTCGCGTCGCTCGTAGCAGCGGACCGAGTTCGCTGATCACGCGAAAGTACTCTTCGCTCGACTGGGAGTCGTTCTCCGCTTTTTCAAGCCTGGCAATCGCCCCGTTGTACTCTTCCAAGTGCTTAATCATCGACGACGGTCCCTGGCCAAGGTCACTGCTTTGTAGTACGCCGGCCGGGTTACGCCAGAAGTAGCGGCCACCGCGGACGCGCTCGCCATGGCGCGGCGGTCGATGGGTCACAATCAGAATGTGTCCATCCGCTTGCATGACACGTTGGCGACCTGGACCATCGCCGAGTCGCTCGTGAAAGATCTGCGGCACTTCCCAGTTCATAGGCAGTGGTGATGCGGTGCTCATCGGATGGCTAACCTCTTAGGTGGATCGAAATGCAAAAACGCATGGGGCTTTATGCAAATGGCGCTTCGCTATAGATCTCAAAAAATAGCGAAAATTCGCCGCGAATCCACAAAAACTTCGCCTGAAACGTACGGAATCTTGCCACGCTCGATCGTTTCAACCAAAATCAATTGCGTATTTTTCGTGTCCGCCGGCGTTGCGCAATTCTCTATGATTCGTCGGTCCCCCCACTGACACGGTTCCATCCCCAAAGCAAGAAGACGTTCGTACTTCGTAAAGGAAAACTCATGTTGAAGCGTTTGGCCGCAGGTGCCCTGGTTTGTTTGATGTTGTCCGCTATTGCTACCGCCGCCGAAGGCGAGTGGAAGTCGCTGATGGACGGCAAGTCGTTCGACGGTTGGAAAATCAGCGAAAACCCTGATTCGTGGAAGATCGAAGACGGCGCGTTCGTCGCCAAGGGCGATCGCAGCCACCTGTTCTATGTCGGCGAAGACAAGCCGTTCAAGAACTTTGAATTCAAGGCCAAGGTTAAGACCGACAAGAACAGCAACGGCGGGATCTACTTCCACACCAAGTTCCAAGACACCGGCTGGCCGAAGTACGGCTTCGAAGCTCAGGTTAACAACACCCACCGCGACCCCAAGAAGACCGGTGGAATTTACTCGGTCAAGGACGTCATGAACAACTCGCCAGCCAAAGACGGTGAGTGGTTCGACTACTACATCAAGGTCGACGGCAAGCACATCGTCACCAAGATCAACGGTCAAGTCGCCGCCGACTACACCGAGCCAGAAGACGCCCAGCCAGGCAAGGACTTCACCCGCGTTTTGGACAAGGGGACCTTCGCCCTGCAAGCCCACGACCCAGGCAGCACCGTCTGGTTCAAGGATATCCAGGTTCGTCGTCTGGACGACTAGTTTTCAATAATGAAGACACTGCGAGAACGGCCGCGACGATCATCGCGGCCGTTTTCTTTTCTTGAAACTGACGAACGGGAGACTAAGCATATTCCGCCGAATCCGCTTCCACCGAACGCCGCAGCGTATGCGGGAAGTCGGGGATCGCGCTTCGCACGCGGGTCCAGGTAGGCATCTCATGGGCCATGATTGGGTTCTCGAAGAATTCTTGTCCGCACTGGGTGATCATGCGGGCAAAGCCTTCAACGGAGTGCTCTTCGGTGTGGCGATCGAAGTTCAGACCGTTGATCACGGCATCGGCATGGTACTGACGAATTGCGTCCTGGGCATCACGCAGGTAAGCAGATTCCAGCGTGTTGAACATCCCCATGCTGAAGACGATGCCACGGCTCGACAGCGTACGGTAAATGCTGTGCAAGATGTCCGCGGTCATCTTCATCAGGCCGCGATTGGCATCTTCCAGCGAGATCGGCTGGTGCTTGTGTTCGTACGGATGTCCCAGGTCGATCTGGCAGATTCGTTTGGGGGCCGTGTTGCGAAAGACTTCCGCCAGGGTGCCTACTTCCAGGCCCCAGTCGCTGGGAATACGATTGGCGCGGACGAGCGTGGAGGTCACGGCGAACTCGCCTGAGAGCGGGTAACGGAAGCTGTTCAAGAAGACCAGGAAGTCGTCGTTGCCCAGCACGCGAATCAGTGATCGCAGAAGCGGCGTCACCAACAAGCGAACCACGCGGCCATGCATGCGGTCGGTGACGCGGGCATAGTAGGCCTTGCAGAAGTCGAAGTCGAAGCCGGGGTGGGCCATCGGCAAGCAGAGCCGCATGAGCATGTCGCGGTGATAGTTCACGATGTCGCAGTCATGCAGAGCCATCGCTTTGATGTCGGGGTCGGCCAGCAGGTAGCCGAACGCCGTCCAGACCGCCCGTCCCTTGCCGGGAACCGAGACGTTGAAGCCCGCGTCGGTTAGCTGTTGAAATGCCGCCTGTCCGCGCGGGCCGTCGTTCCAAAGCACGCGGCACACGTTTCCCAGCTTGGACGTGAGCCGGCGGCACTCGCGGTAATCTTCGACGTCAGGGGCCCGGTTCAGCACCACGACGACCGTCTTGAGGAACTTCGTTCCTTCGAGTTCATCCATGATGGCCGAGAACGCAGGGGCACGCATGTCGCTGGCGGTAACCGGCAGGATGAGCCCCATCGGGTATTCGCTGGTGGCGTCTTCGAGCGTACGTTCCAACTGTTCGGCTCCGAGCGTGCCGAAGTCGTGCAGTGTCGAGATAGGGCCTTGCTGGATAAAGTCGGACAAATCTGTGTCTCCTTGCCGGGGGCGATTGCTAGGGAGAGGGATCGCTGGGAACGGGAAGCAAGATCGCTAGTCGTCAGGCTCGGAAAGCCAAACGATCTGATACGGATCAAGCGTGATGCCGTGCGACTCTACGACGTATTGATCGCTGATCAAGTCGTAGGTCAGCGGCCGTAACTTGGGGTCGCTCAGGGGAAGCCCTTGCAGCTTGTCGGAAAGGTTCGCCAGAACGAGAATGGTTTGATCGCGATTGGGCGAAGTTCGCTTGAATCCGAGGATCGCCGGATGGCCGGTCGGGAAGACTTCGCTTGGTCCGTCGGGATGAAACGCCGACTGTTCGATCCGCTTGGCGATCAGGTTTTGATAGCCATGGAAGATCCGGTTCTGCAGCGTCTCGTGCGAACTAATCTGGTTCTCGAGTTCGAGTCGCTCGTACTTGCGACGATTGATCCGCCGTGGGATGCCACTCTCTTCGACGCCGCCAAAGTGATTCTGGGTGCCGACCAGGCTGTGGAAATAGATACCGGGAATTCCCTTCATGGCCAGCATGATCGCCTGCGATGCGAGGAAACGCACGGCGTGATGTTCGGGACCAAAGCCCTCCGGTTCACCTAGCGCGTCGACGTAAGTGATATTCAATTCGTACGGTTTTTGCGATCCGTCAGGCATCGTCCGCATGCCGACGAGGCCTCCTCGATCGCGAGTGGCCTGCACTAGTTTGTCGAGACGTTCTTGCGAAACAAGCCCTTCCAGCGGACGCACGCCAATGCCATCGTGCGAGGCGGTGAAGTTGAAGTAGGTGGTGCCGGCGGGGATATCGTACAGCGTCTCCATCCACTTATTCAGCGTGGTGGCGTCTTCATTCAGATACGCATCGAACAGCAGCGGCGGCAAGCTGAACTGATAGACCATGTGCGCTTCGTCCGCCAAACCGAAGTAACTGATGTTCTCGGCGTGCGGTACGTTGGTTTCGGTCAACAGCAGCACGTGTGGGGCGACGATCTCGGTGACGGTGCGCCACAGCTTGACCGCCTCGTGGGTTTCGTCCAGGTGCAAACAGCTCGTGCCGATGGTCTTCCATAGAAACGCGATCGCATCCAGGCGAATCACGCGGGCCCCATTCTGCACGTAAAACAGCAGCACGTCGGTCATCGCCAGAAGGACTTCCGGGCTGCCGTAGTTCAGGTCGACCTGGTCGGCGCTGAACGTCGTCCAGACGTGCTTCTCCCCGGTCGAGGACGGGTAAGGGGAAAGCAGCGGCAACGCTCGCGGCCGTACGACCTGGCTGAGGTCGGTATTTGGATCGACGTCGATAAAGAACTCGTCGTACGGCTTCTCGCCTTGCAGGTATTTCTGGAACCACTCGCTCTTTTGCGAACAGTGATTGGCGACCATGTCGAAGGCCAGGTTGAACTCTTCGGCCAGCGAGTGCAGGTCGTCCCACGTTCCGGAGTGGGGATCAACCTGGTAGTAGTCGACCACCGAGAAGCCATCGTCCGACGTATACGGAAAGAAGGGCAGCAGGTGAACCGTATTGAGCAGCTTTTGATAGCCGTGATGGACCAGGAAGTCCTTTAAGATGGCCAGCGGGGTTTTTTCGGGGCCGTAAACCTGGTCGGCGTAAGTGATCAAGACGATGTCGGTCTCGTCCCAACCGGTTCGCTTGGGCTCAGGGATCTTGGTCGTGTACGACTCGAGCAAGTCAACCAGACGCGGCAGAACATCGGTGGCAACAGGCTCGCCATACATGCGGGTGAGGTGCTGCTTGAGCGTATCGTGTTGTTCTGACGTGCCGATCATGGAACCTCCTTATCCGACGTCCGCGCCTTGAGCTACGAGCGCGGTACGTCTTACAAATCATCCATACCCGTGAAATTGGTCACCAGGGCTCGCAGTTTTCGTTTGAGTACGGAGTAGCTAAAGAAGCGTTTGCCCAGTTCGAAGTTGTGTTCGACTACTTCCTGGCGGTAAGCTTCGTCTTCCATCAGGTTACGAACCTGGGTGACGACGTCCTTGGTCAGATACCCATCCATCGTCACGACCTTGAAGCCCTTGGGCTCGATATCGGTGACGAAGATCGAGTAACGATTCACCAGGACTGGCTTCTTGAAGTAAAACGCTTCGATCAATGCATTGCCAAACCCTTCATACAGGCTTGGGTAACTGATGAAGTCGGCGGCTGCGTAGCAATCGCCGAGCGTGTAAATCTTGCGACCTTCGCGATCGATGCGACGCTCTTCCCCCACGCGGTCGGCCACGAAGCGCAGGTCGACGTTTTGTCGTTCGGCCATCTCTTGCAGGGCATGCATATACTCGTCCCCTTCGTCGCCAGACTCGTGGGTCACCACCAGCTTGTACTTAGGGTTGTTCAGCGAATTGACCAGCGAGATCGCATGCTCGATCCCCTTGCGCGGCACCACGCGGGTGGGCTGAAGGATGACGATATCATCCGGCGTCAGACCGATATCCTGCTTGAAGCTGTGCGGGTAGTCGTCGTTGACCGGTGGGTCCTCGAAATCGAGAACGTTGGGAACCAGGATCGACGATTGCCCCTTGCGGTGCGAGAGATCGGCCTGGCCTGGCAAGTTGATCGTGACGTGTTGAATCGAGGGTAACGTAGGCGGGAACGCCATGCTGAGGATGTCGTTGATCCCGTTGACCGAGAACCGATCGCGTTCCCAGTAAAAGTCGTGGTGGTGCGCGATGGTGGGGAAGCCCGTCTCGGCAATGAACATGGTGATCGCCACGCCCAGAGGAACATTCATCGGAATGCAAAGCGCATTTTGCACGATCATCACCTCGATGTTGAAGCGACGCGTGAATTCGTACAGCGTATGTTTGAGATATTCGGCCAGTGCGAATATCCGCCGCGTAACTTCCGGATCACGAGTGGTCGTGCCGAAGATACGCCGATTAATCCATTGTATGTCGGGATGACCAAAATAGGCATGGGGGACCAGGCTGGTGATGTCGGGATCGGTGTCCATCTTCCCGCCGTACCAGTAGCTGACATGCTTGTAGTCCCAAAGGACTTTGGCCCATTTGGCCGCTTCTAACGAAACGCCATCGGTCCCGGCAAAACGTGTTCCTACGAAACCAATGTTATGCCCTGCGGTATCAGTTACGTTCATGCTGGATTATCTCGGAAGGCAAGCCAAAATGTCGGAAAGTCTAGTGAGCGTCACGTCAGGGTGCATTGGCAACATTCGAGCATCGTCCTTCCGTAGTCGTAGACTACGACGGTCTCCGGCAAACAGAGCAGTTTTCATGCCAATTTGCGATGCCGGCTGGATATCGTTCAGCATGTCGTTGCCAACATACAAAATATGACACGCGTCGATTCCCTGGTCGGCTAAACTTTTCGCAGCGGCCTCATAAAGCTCGGTCCCAGGCTTGGCAACGCGATGCTCGTACGAGAAAAAACAGTTCTCCGGGCGGAAGCCATTTTCCTCAAGCGTCGATTCGAGGAAAGTTTCCACGATTTTTGGCGTGAAGTACTGGGCATTACTGATGATTCCCAGCGTGTAATCGCGCTGGTGCAGCGTGGTGAGAACCTCGCGTAAGTCGGGCATCGGCCACACCGGATTGACCCGCGTTTCAAACTCCAGCGCGAACAGTTTCATATCGAAATCGCACGGCAATTCGACCTGCCCACGACGCATCGGGCCATCAAAAACTTTTTCCCAAATTTCTTCGATCACCACCTCTGGATAAGAAGTGCCTCTTTTAGTGGCAATTTTGTGATCATCCTGAATCACGTTGTAAAGCTGGGCAATCATCTCGTCGGCCGGCACGCTGCATTGCACGCCACTGGCCTCCCAGGCCGCTTCCAGGGCATCTCCCTTGGTCATTTCCATGGCGGTACCCACGTCGCCGCTGCCGCTGACCAGCAACGTTCCGTAGATATCGAACAGCACCGCGCGGATCCCCGGCAGCTGTCTTAGCTCCGCTGGCTGATCGGTGGGAATCGGCTGGAGTGGCTGACTGTTGCTTCTTAGGATTTCCGAAAAAGAGTTCATGCATCTTCCAGGCGGACAGGATGAAAGCGGGACAGTTCCACGAATTGCCGCAAGATCCGATTGGCTCCGTTGAACGACGAAACCGGCCCCGGCTGCTGCCTGGCCAACTGCTCGTATCGCTCGCGCAGCCGCTCTCCGGTTCCCTTCAGGCCGAACCGCGAGAGGACAATTTGGGAATTGATTTGAATGGTCGAGTCGAAGTTGACGTCCTCTTGCATGAGGGGCCGCATCACCAGGGCGTTCTCTTCGACGATCGCCTCGGCAAGCTCTTTACTGTTGGCAACGGCTCGCACGACTTCCCGCTGCGCCTCGACCGTCAAAAGGGCGAAGTCGATCCACTCGTCGCTTAGTCGCTCGTCGAGTTGTTTCTCGAGATCCTCCGCTTCCATCTCTTCTTGTCCGAAATCGCGTCGTACCTGCGTGAACAACTCGGTCATCCGCTGGCGATAGGCTTGTTCCGAGAAAACTTCACGCCCCGAGATCGGGCAGCGTTTCGGAATGTAGAGACACGCCGCCAGGCTATCCAAACGCAGCCCTGCCTTTTTGAAGTCGGCCGAGATCTCCGGCAGGTCGCGGCCGATCAGCAGTTTGCCAGCCAGCCACGCTTCGAGAAACACGAGCCCGAACCCTTCGGCCACGCTCGTATTGATGATCGCGTCGGCCGCGGCCAGGTTTTCGTGAAATGAAAGACCAGCGTCGCCACCTACGTTGAACTTGCACGGAAGCTCCAATTCTTTCGCCAGCGACTCCCATGCCTGGTAGGGCGCAAGCTCGACGGGATTCACCGGGGCCAGCGTGATCCCAAAAGTGACCGGCTGGGGGGCCAACGCCGACCAGAGGACTAACTCGCCGACGTTCTTCCGACGAATACCACGCACCGGATATAACACGTACGGTTCGCTTGGCCCTACGGAAAGTTTCTCTTGTAGCGCGCGCCGCGCGTCGGCGCGATGCGGCAGAACCGGAAACGGCTGCACCGGGTTGGGTAGCCAGGCCAGTTTGTCGCTCGCGAATCCGGCTTTTTCGAGAATACCCCGGTCGCGCGAATTGAGGACCGCGTAATGGACGTGGGGCGCCTGAAAGTAAACCTCGGCCATGCCGGTTCCACTTTCGCCGTGGTACTCGACCTGGCGGCGATAGTTATCCGGGCGAAAGTCTTCCGCGAAATCGTGCAGCTGCAGTAGCATGCGGTAACCAGCTTCTGCTAGCCGAGCCAGCGCGTTGGGCCACGCGACATTCTTGCCCAGCGTGTGATTGTGCACGTGCAGCAGCGTTTCTTCCGCGGAAAGCCCCTGCTTTTCGAGCATTTCGGAAGTCGCCCGAAACGGAGCTTCTTCGCCGACGGCGGTGACCGTGTCGTAGTCGATGCTGGGAATCTCGACCAGTTCGACCCCTTCCAAAGCAGGTTCGACGTTTTCCGGCCAACCGGTGGCGCGCCCCCCGTATAAGATCACGACGCGATCGAAGATCTCCCGAGCCCCGGCCTCGTGCAGGGCTCGCAGGTGATTGAGGATCACCTGGGTCACGCCGCCGCGATTGAGGTGATGATGCACGATTACCAGGTTCATCGAGATCCTTTCAAGTTCCTTCCCAGCCAACAAAACGCAACGGCGCATTCTCCCCCGTCCCGTCGACTGTTAAGCTAGACGTGGAAGCAAGGAGAATCAAGTCGACCCCCCTGCCCTCCCTACTGAGGAACCTTATCTTCATGAGCGACGACATTGAAAGTTTGCTGGCATCTCTTTCCGAAGGCAAACGGGATGCGGCCGACAAGCTGCTACCGATCCTCTACCAAGAGCTGAAGGGGATTGCCAACCAGCACATGCGGAACGAACGGGCCGATCACACGCTGCAGGCAACGGCCTTGGTACATGAGGCCTTCTTAAAACTCGTCGACCAGAATCGCGTCGAGTGGAAAGGGAAAGCGCACTTTTGTGCGGTCGCTTCGAATATCATGCGGCGGATCCTGGTCGATCACGCCCGCACCAAGAACGCCGCCAAACGCGGGAAAGGGGCTCAACGGATCACGCTGGAAGAAGGTCTCGTCGCCGGCGATCCCCAAAACAACGTCGACCTGGTCGAACTCGATGAACTACTCACCGAACTGGCCGAACTCAACCCACGCCACGCCAAAATCATCGAGATGCGCTACTTCGCCGGCATGACCGTCGAAGAAACCGCCGCGGCGCTCGATGTTTCCGTCTCGACTGTCAAGGGAGACTGGCGGATGGCCAAAGCCTGGCTCACGGCCCGACTCGAAGACAATTCATCAACCTCCTAGCCCTGAAAGGGCGGCATGGAATAGCCAGGGGCGTCAGCCTCTGGAACAAAGACCAATCACCAGGTGAGCCCCAACGGGGCGCCATAGAATTGCATGACACCGGACGATTACCAGCGACTTTGCGAGGCCTTCGAGCACGCCATTCAATTGCCGCTCGAAGACCGCGAAGCGTGGCTGACCGAGTACTTCGCCGATCGAGCCGACCTGCATGATGAAGTCCGGCGGATGCTAGCCAACGACGAGAACTCCGCGCTCGACAATTCTCCGCTGCACGAGCATCTTGCCGTCGATGATCTCACGCCGGCAACGGTCGACCTCGATCCCGAGAGGACGGTCACTTCCAACCGCAAGGCCGACACGGTCGAATCGGTGCCGGGGTACGAACTGATCGACGAACTCGGCCGCGGCGGGATGGGAGTCGTCTTCAAGGCCCGGCAGCTTTCGCCGGAACGCGTGGTGGCGGTGAAGATGATCCTTTCCGGCCAGTTTGCCTCCGCTCAAGAGATTCAACGCTTCCGGGCCGAGGCGGAAGCCGCCGCGAATCTTTCGCACGCCGGCATCGTGCCGATCTACGAAGTTGGGCATCATCAGGGGCGGCATTTCTTTTCGATGGGGTACGTCGAAGGACGCAGCCTGGCCGATATGATTCGCGAAGGGGGCTTGTCACCGGAACGAATCGCGGAGTTGGTCCTGGAGATCGCCCAGGCCATGGCCCACGCCCACTCGATGGGAATCGTTCATCGCGATTTGAAGCCATCGAACATCTTGATCGACGCCGACGGCCATCCGCGGGTGACCGACTTCGGTCTGGCCAAGCGGATGGACGGCAATTCCGAGATGACCTACTCCGGGCAAATCCTCGGTTCGCCTGGCTACATGGCCCCTGAACAGGCTGCCGGCAAGAATCATCAAATCGATCAGGCGACGGATATCTACGGCTTGGGGGCGATTCTGTACGCGCTGTTGACCGGCAAGCCGCCGTTTGCGGCCAGCAACATTCTGGAAGCGATCGACCAGATTTGCACGGTGAACCCGGTCTCGCCGCGGAAACTCAACTGGAACGTTCCTCGTGCGCTGGAAACGATTTGCCTGAAGTGCATGCACAAGACGCCGGCGGCTCGGTATCGCAGCATGAAGGAGCTTGCCGCCGACCTGCAATCGTACCTGCGGCACGAGCCGATCCGGGCCAAGCCGCTGGGAGTTGGCGAGCGGATCATCTATTGGGCGCGGCGGAAGCCTGGCCTGGCCAGCACGCTGGCCTGCGTGCTGCTGTTCTTCATCTACCACGCGATCAGTTCGTACATTCTGCACGAGCCCGTCTCGGCCCAGCCGTGGTTTCGCGTCGCTTCGGTAATGTTTGCGATTGCCTTCTCGGTGGCGGCATGGTTCTTTCAGCGGATGTACGAAAAGCCGAGCACCCGCAACGTGGCGATTTACGCGTGGATGACCTGGAACTTTGTCCTGCTGACAGGCCTCTTGTTTCTGGTGCATGGTGCGGCAAGTCCACTGAGCCTGATCTATCTGCTGCTGGTCGCGGCCAGTGCGACCTTGTACGAGAAAGGGCTGGTCGGGTACACGATGATCCTGGCCGCCGCAGGCTACCTGACGCACGTCGTCGTCGGCGCAACCATTCGCCCGGTTGGTTACGTCGATTTCTTCGACGCCACGGCCATGATGCTGTCGATCCTGATTCTCGGAATGATCCAGTACTTCGTCGTCCGCCGCATCCGCCGCACGATGGACGACGAATAGGGCTATTTCGTAGGGCCCGCGTGCCGCGGGTCGGACCCTTGGTACCCGCTTCACGACCCGCGGCGCGCGGGCCCTACAAAAAAAATTTCCAAGCGCACTATCTCACTGAAGCGCTCCCCCTCTAAATTGCACGTACACCCAACAAAGCAATCGCGCTTCCGGGTGGCATGCCCACGTCCGCGTGGGCATGCCCTCTCAGCCCCTGGCTTTTATCAGTCGCCCTTTCAGGGCTTCGGAAAAATTCGTCAATACCACGTATCGAGCACTACCATGTCAACAACACACCACCTCCCTAAAGCAAACGGAGCGTTCTCACGCGAGAACAAACCGCAGGTCGTGGTGCGCGCTGGCAAACACTACGTCTGTTCGTCGTGTGGAACAATGGTCGAAATCCCAGCCGACGTCGTGGGTCAGTTGGTGATCGCGATCGATCCGGCACCGAAAGTCGAAGAGCCGCAACAACAGCCTTCCACGCCTGTTTCCAAGAACGCGGACGTTTCCATTGGGAATTCTGATGACGCCGCGGTCGAACGTCGTTCGACCCTCTTTGCGCCTGCTAAGCCTGTTGCGAAACGACCGAAGCAAAAGCGTTTCGTCGGCGAAATGATCGACGGGCTGAAGGTCCCCTCCGCCGGCAGGCTCGATCGCGCGCTGGCCTGGGTAACGTTTCACCTCAAGGTGCTCGACCGGCAAGGGAGCGAAATCAAACGCCTCAAGAAGCTGCTCAAGAAAGAAAGCGTGCCATGCCCACGTCCGCACGGGCATGCCATGAAGGTCGCTGGGCATGAATCGCGTAGACCCTGCCGTCAGGAACAAGCAAGCCATGCCCACGAAGACGTGGGCATGTCACCCAATACGGATCCAGCCAAAGAACGCGGCCCGCCAGCATAATCTTGTCCCCTCTCCCTCGCAGGGAGAGGGCTAGGGTGAGGGTTTTTAGAACGCCCTTCACCCAGCATCACCAGCTAGAGTTCCCCATCGATCGGAACCCAGTTCACGCATGCGCTGACCTTAATTTCACTGTCAGTCGACTAACTTCCACCTACCACCGTGTACTGCGCGGCCGAGCCAGCGGGCTTGGTGACGACGGCGCGAAAGGTTTGGCCGGGGAAGGTTCGCTTGTCCAATCGAAAGGTGATCTTGTGGCGTCCTGGCAGCACGCTGGTTTGAATCGGCTCGTTGCCGGGGAATTCGTCGTCGATGATCCACGCGGTGACCCCTTGCTTGGGATTCATCTCGACGCCGATGTCACCCCCGTCAACGACTTCGATTTCACCTTGCAAAAACAGCACGGGGCTATCGATCTCGCTCAGGTCGGCTAATGGCAACTCGCCGTTGACCTTGCCGTAGACCGGCAGCCAGGCATCGGCGTCGAGCCCGAGAATCTGCGATTCAAACTCGCCGGTCGACGGATTCGCTTCCCCTTGCAGCGCATCGGGAACTTCCTTCAGGACGCGCCAGCGCTGAATGGTCGGTTCGCTGCGAATGCCGTAAGGGCCAGGCTTGCCCAGCTGGGCAACGTAGGCCACCAGGTCGAGGAATTCGTCTTCGGTCAGGAAGTTCGCCAGCCCCTTGGGCATGAGCGAGCCCCCTTCCTTTTCCAGATCGATGTCGTCGGCCGGAATGATGATTTCGTTGCCGTTGGCATCTTTCAGGATGGTGCGGTCCTCGTTCTCGTCGGCGACGATGCCTTGGTGCATCTTGCCGTCGAAGTCGACGATCGACTTCATGATGTACGCTTCCTTGACGGCCATCTCTGGGAAGAGGATCGAATTGATCACGTAGTCGACCGGGCTGGTCGCACCGACGGGGCTCAGGTCGGGACCGATCTGCCCTCCGGCGCCACTGATGGCGTGACACTTCAGGCAGCTGAGTTCCTTGCGGCGGAAGATTTCTTCCCCGCGAGCCGGGTCCCCCTTTTTCAAAACCTGGGCGACGAGCGTTTGCAGTTGTTCGTTGGTGAGTGGATCGGGATTGTTGTCGATGCCGGCGGCAGCGCTCAGCACGTTGACCAGCGAAGCGTCGGAACGGCCGACCGAGTACATCTGACGCAGACACATTTTGGCCACGTCGCCGTCGAGCTTTTTACCTTCGAGCGCGGCGGCCAGAGCGTCCGGCCCTTTGGTGTCGGCCAGGAACGCGTCGATCATGTCGGCCGGATCGGTCGACGTATCGGCCCCGCTGAGCACCTTGGCCGCGGCCTCGGCGGCCTTTTGGACGTCGATGTTGGTCAGCGCCGAGACTCCCAGGTAGCGGATCGAAAGAGGTTGCTCTTCACTGGTCAGCTTGGCGACCGTGTTGGCCGTTTTGTCGCTGCCGGTCGCGATCAGCGAGCCGATCGCCAGGCGGCGCAGTTTGAGCGGCTTGTTGTTATCAAGGGCAATCGCTGCCAGCGTGTCGGCGGTGGCTTCGACTTTCCAGAGGCCTGCCAGCTCGATGCCCAGCGTTTTCAGGCTGTGGTCGTCGCTGGCAATCAGGTCGCCAATTGCCGAGAGATCGCCAGCGGGAACCAGGTTACGGCTCTCGCTAGCTTTCTTCAAAGCCTCGAGCGACTCGAGCTTCAAGGCCGGGCTGAAGCCGTCCGGCTTGGTAGCTTCCTGAAAGAGGATCCCCAGGTTCTCGGCATTGCCTCGTTCGGCAATCATGCCGATCACCGTCCCGACGCGAGACTCCGGCAGCTTGCCACTTTGCAGCAAGCGAACCATCGCATCGGTCGCCCCCTGGGCGAATGCGGTTTGTGGAGTCGCCAGCAGCACACACGCAAGCAACAAATAACAAGGGAGGAAAATTCGATTCAGCATCGTTGGTCTGTTCCGAAAGTTAGGCAGGCGGTCTGTCCAAAAAAAGAGCCATCCCCAGTCGAGGATGACTCTTCCTTAGTCATCAAACATTCATTGTAATTCAAAAACTAGCCTTGCTTGGCACGCTTTTCGAGCGTCTCCAACGTTTCCTTCAACGTATATTCCAGGTAGTAGTCCTGGTCGTGAAGAAGCGATTGCAAAGCGATTTCCTGGGCACGTTCCACGTCTTCGCCATCAAAGAAGCTGAGGGCTCGGATGGCTTCCAGGCGGACGCGCGGGTTTTCGTCGTTGACCTGCGTTTCCAATAGATCAAGCGAACCTGGGACGCGATCGCGCCAGTAGCACAACACGCGAGTGGCCGCCGCACGAGCACGGAAGTCACTATCGGTCAGCATTCGCTTGAGCAGGTCGGCATCGACCAGGTCCAAGTTCTGCTTTACCCACAGGGCTTCCAGCAAGTGATGGTTGTACCACGGATCGTTTTTGTCGAGACCAGCCATCCACGTTTCGAGGGCCGCAGAAACTTCCTGGCCGTCGTGGTTGCGGAGTTCGCGACGAACGCGGTAACGGGTACGGTATTCGGGCTCTTTCAAAAGATCGAGCAGTTGGAGCACGGAGGCACCGTCGATCTTCGGGGCTTTCACCAGGTCGTTGCCGGTGTAGCGAATTCGCCAGATACGACCGTGATGCTTGTCACGCTTCGGATCACGCAGCGAGTGCTGCATGTGACCGACCAGCGGGTTGTACCAGTCAACGATGTACAGAGCACCATCGGGGCCGAACTGAATATCGACCGGGCGGAAGCTGGTGTCTTTCGAGACCAACAGCGGGTCGACCGGATCGGCATGGAAACCGCTGCCCTCGTCCTTGACCTTGTACTGCAGAATCCCCTGGAAACCGATGCAGTTGTTCAGCAAGTAATTGCCTTGGGCCGACTCAGGGAAGTTGCGACTGGAAACGATTTCGCAGCCAGCGGTCGGACGCCACTGCTTGGTGAGGAACTGATTCATGCGCCCATGCTTTTGCGGATACACCACGTCGCCGCTGAAAGCCGCACCGAAGTAGTTGGCACCGCCGGAAGCATCGGCCACAAAGTTCTGGCCCCAGTCGTCAAACGTGTGACCCCAGGGGTTCGCGAAACCATAAGAGACGAAGATATCCAGCTTTTCCGTCAACGGCTCGTAGCGGAAGATGCCTGCGTTGGCGACGCGTTCGGGACCATAAGGCGTTTCGATCTGCGATTGATGGAAGGTTCCTTCCTGGAAGTACAACGCACCGCCAGGGCCCCACGTGAACGCACTGATCGAGTGATGCGAGTCGGCCGAATCGAAGCCGTGCAGGATGAGCGTTCGCTCGTCGGCTTTATCGTCGCCGTTGGTGTCTTTCAGGAACATCAGGTTCGGCTGCTGGGCAACGTACGCACCTCCGTCACCGATTTCGATCCCGGTCGGCACGTGCAGGCCATCGGCGAAGACCGTTTGCTTGTCGGCCTGGCCGTCGCCGTCGGTATCTTCCAGGATCAGCACCTTGTCGTCCGGAGGCGTGCCTGGCAAGTACATCGGGTAGCTTTCCATGGTGGTGACCCACAGACGTCCCTTGGCATCGAAGGCCAATTGGACCGGGTTTTCCAGATCAGGGAACTCCACTTCCGAGGCGAACAAATTAATCTCGTAACCCTCAGGCAGCGAG
Source organism: Bremerella volcania (assembly GCF_007748115.1). Lineage (NCBI taxonomy): Bacteria > Pseudomonadati > Planctomycetota > Planctomycetia > Pirellulales > Pirellulaceae > Bremerella > Bremerella volcania. The sequence goes on along the minus strand of NZ_CP036289.1, from coordinate 5,757,595 downwards.
AAGGTCTTCGCTTCCGCTTCCGGGTTGAAGATATCGACCGGACGATTCACGTTCGTTTCGATCGCGGTGAAATCGCCGGTGTTGCTGTCGTCGATTTGCTCGGGAACGCTTTCGCCGTTGGCGACCTTCCAGATGCGCTGATCGCGGTTCTCGATCATCTTTCGCAGCTTGGTGAACTCGGCCGGAAAGTTGACCACGCCGAAGGGGTTCTTACGGCCGCCATAGATGTAGAAGCCATTGACCGCCCGGTGATCGTAGAAGAACTGCAGGTCCTTCTCTTTCACTTCCGGGTAGAGCGTGGCCAGATCGGTCTTGTACGTGGGAGCAGGACCGAAGAGACCTTCATCGAGAACCTTGCCAAACAGCTGGTAGCCTTGGTCGTTCAAGTGAATGCCGTTGATGGTCAGATCGCTGTCGCCGGCCATCGGTTCGAGCATCGGGGCGAAGACGTCGACGTACACGACGTCATGCTTGTCGGCCAGCTTGTGCATGGCCTCGGCGTACAGGGCGATGTTTTCGTTGTTCTTCTCGCCAGTGGGCAGGAAACGCGAGTGGAGGTCTTCGTGCGGAATGGGAGAAACGAGAACGAGCGTCGGAGACTTGCCGTCGTACTTGCTCTTCTTGGTGTCGGTGATGAACTTCTCCAGGTCCTTCTCGAACTTGGGGAGTCCCTTGGCGCCAGCGAACGATTCATTGAAGCCAAAGAACGCCATGATGACGTTCGGCTTGTGATCTTCCAGACGCGTGCCGTGATCGTAGAAGTCTTTACTGCGAGGACGCAACGTCAGTTCATCGGCCGACCAGCCCAGGTCGCGAACGACCAGGTTCAGCTCGGGAAAGCGGGCCTGAAGCCTTGTCTCGAAGTGCGGGAAGTATTGCATTCGCTCGGCAAGCGTATTGCCGATGTAGACAATCTTGTCCCCCTTCTTCAGTTCAAGCTGCGCGGCATGGGCTGAAGATGACGCGATCAGCAAAACGCAAAGACCCAGCAGTAAAGCTGCCGTACTCAATGGTCGAATCATGGTGTTCCTGGTTTTGAAAAGGGTTCGTGGCAACCGTGTGATGGTATGCGTTTGCGAGGAAGCGGAAACGAGCACACGGCCAGCGAAGCGAGGTAGGTGGTTCGAGATTCCCTTCGGCCTCTGAAAGGCCTGTCAGTGCATTACGAATCTTAAGATTATAAGCCTGAGCGCCGCCGCGTTGAAAGCTTCGGTGGTGATTTCAAATTGGACGATTCCCGACAAATTGGGATAAATCAGACAAGAGTGTAAAAATAACGAACGTTAACGCTGAGATTCCGCAAGCTAGGGGAAAGGCGAATGAGCGATTTTTCGCAGGCATGTTTTAAGAATCAATCGCAGAAATCCCTAGCAGTCAGCCGGGCTAACGAATCGGGCCAACCTGGCTGGCAAAAGCTGGCCTCGTGCCGTGCACCCGTAAGATGCGCAGGACTTCGCAAACCGTTCCGGCATTTCGATTCAGATGAGTATGCAGCGAGTTGACCATGATCTCGGTCTGCACGCCTGGCAATCGTGCGCTGGAAACGGGAACGATGCTATCGCTTTGCCCATCGTGCGGCGTCCACCAACCGTTGCCGAGGATCGTGTGGCTCGGAATGTCCGGTTGAATCGGCAAGCGATAAATGCCGGTCAGCAGCATGCTCTTGGGACTGATCAGGTCGAGACTGATCGGCACGCGGTGACGGAACTCTTTGCGAAACGCAGCCGGGTTGTCTTCGATCAATTGTCGGTGGGCATCCTTCAAGCAGGGATCTTCATGGACAAGTGTCGCGGAGACGTGACCTGTCTTGGCGGACAGATGGGTGGTGCCTTGGTGCGGCGTGCCGATGAAGACGACGCGGCCCACGTGGGGTGAATGAGTGAAGTAAAACTGTCGACGCAAGTACTCCTGCATCTTCGGCGGAGCATCGAGCGTATTGAGCGGTTGGAAGGCCGCGTGTTCCCACAGCGTGTTGCCGCTATCGGCGGCTTGCAGCTTTGCAACGAGGCCACCCATGCTGTGACCGACCAGCACGACGTTGCGAAGGTCTCGATCGAATCCGCTCGGATCCATTTCCCTGATGATTTGATCGAACTGTTCTCGCAACACGGCGGCCGTTTCCAGGAAGGGTGCACCCGTGGGATAGTGGAACGCCCAGACTTCGTAGCGCGCTGCCAGGTCGGGATTGCCATCGATCTCGTTGGCAATGCCGGCCCAGGTATAGGGAGCCGAGAGAAGGCCGTGAACGAAGATGACTGGAATCTTCCCTTTGCGGTGCGGTTCGAGAATGAACAGTCCGCGGTTGGTCATGTCTTGGTAAGGATGCATGGCCTTGAGCTTCGATTCGTCGCGCGTTTCGCTGAGGAGATACGCGTACGGCGCGGTCGTATCCTTGGCCAGCGGAACCTGGCGGCAGTGGAATTCGACGTCGCCTGAGGTGCGAGGATCGTACAGTTCGAGCTTGGCGACGACCTGCTCGATGTGCGTTCCTTCCGGAGAATGGGCTTCGACGGTCGCGTCGTACAGATTCATCTCCGCTTCGGGACGCAGGATGCCGGTCACGGAAAACGGAACTTCTTCCGGGAACCACTTATCGGCCTTCTTCCGCTCGCGGATGCAGACCATCGGAACCCCCAGCCCCGGCGAACGGTGCTTGGTGAGAAGATATTTCGACTGATAATCTCCCACGACGTGCCAGCGATCGAAGTCGTCGGCGGTGCGCTGGAAGTTGACGTATTCGAACTCGACGATTTTATAGCCGCCATTGACGGGCAACTTGATGCCGCACTGCTTATCGATATAGCCTGCCTTGTCGGCGATAAACATCAAGCGGGCAATCGACGAGTGGTAGACCTGCCAGGCGCGTTCGGTTCCCTTGGTGGTCTTGGGTTGGGGCGGAACGGTTTGCATGTAACGATAGGCCGCGATGGCCGCGTCGAGGTACATGTTCATCGCTGACTCGTCGAGTTGCTTGTCGGCGTCGACCGCCATCGCGTAGTACGACTCGGCCTGTCGCAGCTGGATCTCGGCGGACTCCGACTCGGGGATCGATTGCTCGACCATGCCAGGCAGATCCGGCATGTAAAGAACTTCCCCTTCCCCCAGTTCACTTTGAAAGAACTCAGGGCCAAGGTTCAATGGCTCGCCGATGACCTCGGTGCCCATGGCTTCCGGTTCGATCGTTCGGGCAGTGGGTGTCTCGATACGCTCGCCACCGTGATCGAGGAGATTGGGCATGTTCGACATGCGTTTGAGAGGACGGCCGACGACCGCTTCTCCCAGGTTGGTCGAGACGTCCTCGTACGCTTCGGGAGCGTCGATCTCTTCTTCGAAGGCGCACAGTTGGATGAAGTTAGGAGCGACTTGGGTACTCGCGAGCGCGTCGGTGTCAGTCGACTGGGTCGTACTGACGTCGCACGGATTGCACCAGATGCCAAACGGATATTGCGACTTTGGGTTGGCTTCCGGGCATGGAGCCACCATTTGAGGATCACGCCAACGCCCCTTGCGGCAGAGCGCGCAGCCCGATGCAAACTGAATCAGCAAGATCGCAGCGCAAAGGGTGGCAAATGTCGGCTTCCAGCGGACCACGAGATTCGCTTCCTGCATCGTTGGGGTGGGGAGTGCATCATGGCACGTCATCCATTACGACATGCGCATGAAGCGAAATCCAATTCGAATTTCGCCACAAAACGTTACCTCATCAATAAGGTCCGCGCAGCCAAATGTCTCGGCGCAAGCAAGAAATATTGCCATCACCGTTTCCGGTGATAGCGGTCGTTTCGGTTATCGTACCCCAGGGCAGCGGCGATTAGTTTCCGGCCGAGGCGATCGGCTTGGGAAACAGGGCCGACTGCCAGCGAGCGGCGCGTTCGATGTGCTGTTGAACGATGTTGCACAGTTCGGCTCGCTGAATCGGTTTGAGCAGGAAGTCAGACGCACCATTTTCGACGGCTTGGGTCACATGCATCCAACTCGACTGACCGGTCAGGAAGACGACCTGAGTCCAGGCATTTCGCTGTTTGGCGAAGATCAACATGTCCTGGCCGTCGATGTCGGGCATCTCGATGTCGCTGATCAGCAGATCGCAGCAGTTATTGCTAATCCACTTCTGGGCTTCATGTGCGTCGGTAAAGTCAACCAGGTCCAACTCATTGCCGAAAGCTCCGCGGAGAATGGTTTTCACCAAACGAACGATCCCAGCGTCGTCGTCGAGAATTACGGTTTTCAGTTTACGGTTGGCCATAGTATTGATCCTGATGCCCTGAGAATCATAAAGAATGGTTTGGGGTTTCAAGGAAAGACTAGGTTACAATTGCCTAATAAGCGCGTCCCATGTGTGGGAGCCTGCAGGCTTTGAGTTTGACTTCGAGAGTGGGAGTATCGGTTTTATGGAAGATATGGATTTTGTGGCCGTCCGTACGTGCCAAAGTCACGAGGAAGCAACGATCATTCAGAACGCGCTTCAAGAAGAAGGAATTCCGTGTGCGCTGGATAACGACCATCAAGGCGGTCTCACCGGCGTGCTGGCGATCCGCATTATGGTGCCCAGCGACAAGAAAGAGGAAGCCGATCGGTTCCTCACCGAGCATCACTCGGAATAGATCGCTTAGCCTTGCATGGCTTGAATGGCCGCGGTCAGTTCGGTGACAGCCGACGCAAGATCGTTGCCTTCCAGCCATAGACGCGGCGCATGAACCTTTTGTCGAACGGCCTCGGCTAGCGCAGCTTGTAGGCCGCTTCTTTCTTCTTGAGTCCACCAACCGTCTTCCATGGCTCCGTAGGTCTGGTCGGGACGATTCCAATAGACGGTCAGCCGCGCTGGCTCGATGCTTGTGGTGTTGCTCTGCTGCGGCCCGGTCAGGACCTCCGCGATATCGAACCACCAGGGAAGAACTCGGACGCTGCAGCCAGGGGGGAGGCTGCGATGAACGGCCTGGTGCTGGGTCAAATCGGTGAGCGAGGTCACCAGGTCGTGTTTCGATTTTGGATACGTAAGCAATTGATTCGCCAGCGAATGTTTTGGGTCGCTTAGTTCTTTTTCGGTCGCAGCGAGCAGCTGACTGACCGCAGGCCCCGGCAGTGCGGCGATCTCGACTACGGGCGGCGTGGTCGAGAGATGTCGCCACAAGTCGCCGATGCTGGCGTTGAGATCGGGATGAAGCATCTCCGCGGCGACCTGGGCAGCCGGCTGCATGACGAAACGTCGGAAGCTCATCCGGGGATGGGGGATGGTAAGCTGCAAGGTTTTGGTGATCTGCTGATCATAGAGAAGCAAGTCAAGATCAAGCTTTCGAGCACCCCAGCGTTGGATGCGAACGCGACCGTGGCTTTGCTCGACGTTGATCAGTTTCTGGTGAACTTGTTCCGGCGAGAGCGAAGTAGAAAATTTCGCAGCCGAATTGAGATAATCAGGTTGTCCGCTGGGGCCACCCACAGGTTTGGTGACCAAGAGTTCGCTTCGTGCTTCCAGCGTAAAGTCAGGATCGGTAGCGAGTTGGTCGACAGCCTGAGTAAGTACCGCTCCGCGGTCTCCGAGGTTCGCGCCCAGGGCAATCAAAATGGTGGGCACAGGTCCGTTGCTCTGCGAGCGGTTGGGGAAAAGGCAAATGAACAGGTGTGAATAACATGTTGATCAGGACGCCAAAAAGCATGAAGGGATCTCCATAAACAGGCCCGAAAGCCTGTCGCACGTCGTTTCCCTCAGTCGTCGCCCTTCAAACTTTTTAGCGGAGAGTGTTGCCAACCTATGTGTGACAATTCCCTTTGCCGGAAAGCAATATCTCTCGCACGCACTCATATCCCTCTCGCTTTCTCGAATGGCCTGCACACTGGCCAACAAAACCGAGCGACGACGCTGCACTTTCCAGGCGCGCAGAACTCCCTGGGGATGTCCTTATCGCGAGCCGGGAACCGATGGTCAGAGCGACCAGTTTGCAACGAATGACACAGGTTTTTGAGGAGAGAGGTGTTTAAGACGCAAGTCAGCGTCCCTTGGTTCCAATCAACATAGGGACTAATTTTGCGAAGCGGAGCGGAGTTGTCAAGCAACCATCGTAATCTTTTTTTCACATTGTGATTCTGGCTTGAATTTCACGCTGTAAAATCGTTTGCAATTGGTCGACAATTCTTGTGCACAAAAAACGCATTGCCCTGAATTGCTCGCTAAGTTGTGAAAAATTGTTCGATTATAACTTTGTTATTGCATGGTAATTTGTGTGTAGTGTGCAGGCGACGTAAGAACCGTTGCCAGGCTGCTTAGGCCATCCGGCGATGCGAAAGTGCCGGTAATTCCGCACGTATTTTACGCTGGGCAGCCAGGTCAATCTCGGCGTAGATGATACCTGGCTGACGATCATCGCCGCGGGCCAGGACCTTTCCCCACGGATCAATGACCAACGAATTTCCGTAGCACTGAATTGAATTGCCATACATGCCACATTGATTCGCGGCGACGACGTAAATCTGATTTTCAATCGCGCGAGCACGCGCTAAAACCTCCCAATGTGCCTGACCTGTCTTGTCGGTGAACGCCGCAGGCAGCACGCAGACTTGCATTCCATCTTCGGTCAGGCGACGAAAGATCTCGGGGAACCGCAGGTCGTAACAAATGGCTTGTCCGATATGCCCTAGCGGAGTTGAAGCGACCGAAAGTTGACTGCCGGCTCGCACGAAGTCGGACTCGACCACTTTCACATCCGGCAAGTTGATGTCGAAGCAGTGGATCTTGTCATAGGTGGCCAAAACTTGGCCATGCGGGCCAAACAAAATGCTTCGGTTCATCACCATCGTGGGATCATCGCTGGCGGCGACCGCAACGCTGCCGGCACACAACACCAACTCGTGCTTGATGGCCAGTCCCCGCATCGTTTGCAGGACTTTGCCGTCCATCGTTTCGGCGTTTTCTCGTAATTGAGAGACACTTCCCAGGTACGGAAACAACTCAGGAAGGACCACCAATTGGGCACCGGCCTGGGCCGCATCGGCGATCATCGATTCGGCTTGTTCCAAATTATCCGATTTTTCCGCTCCCGAGTCCATTTGTAGGGCGGCGACAATGTAGGGAGCGATCATAGCTGCGGGTCTCCAAGGTTCGTTTTTTCTAAGAAGTGCTCTATACTTGTACGCGGACTTGGTTGGTCACCGTGACCCGTTCCGGGTTCGGGCCTTTTTCTTCCCGGAATTGCCAAAAATCAATGAGTATTCACTCAGAAAACGATCAGGACGTCGTGTCGCATCTGGAGCAGACCCTTTTGGAGATCTCCACGGATGAATCGCGCCGAGTGGAACTGCTGCACCAGGTTTTGGGTGAAGCGGCCTGTTATCGACTGGCGATTTACGATATTCCGCGCGACTTTCTGCTCTCGGTCGTGGTGCCTATCTACAACGAAGTCAACTCGCTGCAACAAGTCATTGCAGCAGTTCGCCAGTGCGGATTCAAGTGCGAAATCATTTTGGTCGACGACGGCAGCACCGACGGAACGCGGGACCTACTGGAAACGCTCCATGATCAATCCGATCTGAAGATCATTCTGCACGAAAAGAACCAAGGCAAAGGAGCGGCCCTAGCCACCGGTTTCAAGGAAGCAACCGGCGACGCGGTCATCATCCAGGATGCCGATCTGGAATATACCCCGAAGGATTACCGGGTACTGCTGCAGCCGATCATTTGCGAAGGGGTCGACGCCGTTTACGGCAGCCGCTTCATCACCGGGCAGCGCAACGTGCCACGCGTGCGACACTACCTGGCTAACAAGCTCGTGACGATGTGGTCGAACTTGTTCTCGAATCTGCTTCTCACCGATATGGAAACCTGTTACAAGGTGTTCCGGCGCGAGGTGATTCAAGAGATCGCTCCCACGCTTCGTGAGAAGCGTTTTGGGATCGAGCCGGAAATCACCGCCAAGCTGGCCCGACGCAAGGGGCTGCGAATTCGCGAAGTACCGATTCGCTATTACCCTCGGACCTTTGAAGAGGGGAAGAAGATCGGTTGGAAAGATGGCATCCGGGCATTGTGGTGCGCTATCCGATACTAACTGACACCACCTACCGGCTCTCCTTCGCTTTATGAATGATGCCTCCCCGCCTCATAATGCGGCATCGCCTGTCGACCCCGATCTGATCCGCAAAACACAGCGGGCCACGCGGTTGACCATGATCGGTCAGATTGCCGGGCAGATCATCTCGCTGGTCGTCATCGCCGAATTGTATCGCCTGGTCTCGCCGGCCGAGTTCGGGCTGCTGGGGATGTACATGCCCATCATGCTGTTGATCCGTTCGTTCGGATCGCTGGGGATGGACATTGCGACCGTGCAGAAGAAGGGGCTGACCAACGAAGAAGCCTCGACGCTGTTCTGGTACCAGGTAATTACCGGTGTCGTGCTAACCGTCATCCTGATCGGTCTCTCGCCTCTATTGGCGATGTGGTACCAAGCCGAGCGGTTGATGCCGGTGGGAATGGCCCTGGCGGGAACGGCCCTGCTTTACAATAGTTACTCGCAGCACAAATCGCTGGCCGAGAAGAAGCTGAACTTCGGCCGACTGACGATCGTGCGAGTCCTTTCGTTGATTATTAGCGGCGTGGTCGCGATTGTCGCCGCGTACTCTGACTGGGGCATCTGGGCTCTGGTTCTTCAGCAGTACAGCGAACTGGTTGTGCTGAACATTGGATTTTGGGCGATCGAGCCATGGCGGCCAGGCAAGTGTGCCCCGCTTTCGGAAATGAAGCAGCTGCTCAACTTCAGCGGATACTACACGCTAAGCGGGATATTCTTCGCGGTCGGACAGAACCTGGACAAGATTATCCTGGGGGCCGTGTTTGGTTCGACCCCCGAAGGGCACCGTTGGATCGGCTACTACACCCAGGCCTACAACCAGATGATTCGCCCAGTCTACCTGCTGACGTCGCCGGTGACGTCAGCCATGTTGCCGGCGTTGTCTCAGGCAAAGGGGAATCGCGAGTCGTTCAGCGCGTTGACGGCCTCTTTCTATCGCATGGTTGGCATCATGCTGGCTCCTTGTTCGATCGGGATGTTGATCGTGGGGGACGAATTGATGCCGGTGCTGGGCGGAAACGATTGGATTCAGGCCGGTGATATCCTCTCGATCATGGGGTTGATGATCGTCGCCCAAAGCTGGATCAACATTTCGGGAAGCTTGATGAGTGCCGCCGGCCGGGCCGATCTGCTGGCGGTCGGAGCGTTTGGCAACCTGGTCGCGCTGGCTGGGGCTTGTGGTTTAGCGTACTTCTTTGCCGGGAAAGATAATCCCGAACTGTTCACGATCGATCTAGCGGGCCTGGTCATGATGGCGACGGTTGTCGTCTGCGGACCTTACCTGGCGTTCTGTTTCAAGAGTTCCGACGTCGACGTGCGAAAGACCTTTGGTCAACTGACGCCGGCGCTGGCGGCTTCGATCTTGATGGGAGCCGTGGTCTATTTTGCCGGTTTGCTCGACTACTACCTGCCGGACGCATTAACGCTGGTCGAAGAAATCATCGTTGGCGTGATTGTCTACTTCGTCTTTGCCCGCCACGAAATCCGGTGGCTCTGGCGGCAACTGCGGGGCATCCAGCCGGATGAAGACATCCATACGGTCGTAGACTAACATCTCTTGTCTTCTCTCCCTGCGAGGGAGAGGGGACAGGAAATTAGAACTTGCCGAGGATTGCTTCTCCGCGGAACTTGGGGCGGGCCATGACTAGTTGGCTGACGCCGATCTGGCGTTCGTGGAAGCCGGCTTCGCAGTAGGCGAGGTAGTATTCCCACATCCGCAGGAAGTAATCGTCCATGCCCAGGGCGCGAATGCGTGGGAGGTGTTCTAGAAAGTTCTCTCGCCAGGCAGCCAGCGTGCGGGCATAGTGGCTACCGAAATCTTCCGCATGCACGATCCGCAGGTCGGTCGTTCTGGCAATCGAGCGGGCCATCAAATGGTAGGAAGGAAGAAAACCGCCGGGGAAGATGTATCGCTGAATGAAGTCGATGCCGCGCGAATAGCTCTCGATCCGCTCGTCCGGAATGGTGATTACCTGCAGGGCCATCGTGCCGTTGGGCTTCAGGAGCGAGCCGCACTTTTCAAAGTAGGTGTCGAGGTAATCCCGGCCGACCGCTTCGATCATTTCGATGCTGACGACATGATCGTAGGTGCCGGTAAGGTCGCGGTAGTCTCTTTTGAGGAGCGTGACCTGATCCTGCAGACCGGCGTCTTCGATTCGCCGGCACGCGTAGTTGAACTGCTGCTGCGAAATGGTAGTGGTCGTGACGTGGCAGCCGTAGTTCCTGGCTGCATACTCAGCGAAGCCACCCCAGCCGGTGCCGATCTCCAGCACGCGGCTGCCTGGCTTCAGGTCGAGTTTGCGGCAGATGCGATCGAGCTTGGCGAGCGAGGCTTCTTCCAGCGTCGCGTCTTCATGCTCGTAGATCCCGGACGAATACATCATGGTGGGATCGAGCATGAGCTGAAAGAACTCGTTGCTCAGATCGTAGTGGGCGGCGATGTTCTTCCGGCTTCCTTGCTTGGAGTTTCGGGTTCGCCACTGCTGCAGACCTCGCCAAGGGGCGAGCCAGAACGACGTGTGACGTTCGATCCCTTTCAAGGAATCGAGATTGCGAGCCATGATTCGCAGTAGCGCGGTCAGATCGCTGCAGACCCACTTCCCTTCCAGGTAAGCTTCGGCCGCGGCGAGCGTTCCCCCCAGCATCATGTGCCGGTAGACGCGAAGGTCATCGATGCGGACGACGGCTCGCAGTTCGACGTCGTGACTGGGGCCGAATTGAACCTGGCCGAGGGGATCGATGATAAGGACGTGCCCTGCTTCGATCTTCGAGAGGGTGCGATGCAGAATCTTGCGGCATTGCCGCGCCACGTAGCAGTGGAGGCCTGCGGATACTTGAGGAAGCGCCTTCCGCAGCCGCAACGAGGGATGTTCGATCGCAAGTTCCGCTAGGCCGGTTCGGTCACTTGAACAGCCGCGCGGGCTGCGTGCTGACTCTGCGGGTGAGGGTATATGGGACATCGTTTCCACCAAAGTTTCCAAGCTTCATAGTAGATTGCGGCAACGACTTTCAGGCTCATTGCAGGCAAACGCCATAAGAACCGTTGAATGGTGCGGTGTGCTAACGGTTTTTTTTCCAAAGACATTCCCGCGTGGAAAACGGGGCGGCCCTCTTCATGGTTCTCGAGCCCCACAATCAGCTGCTGCCCTACCGAGCGAAACGACCAGCGGTAGGTGTGGTTCATCGGCATGAACGGCGAGACGTGCATCTGCTTGGGGTGCTCGTAGGCATAGGCCTGATCGGCTTCGCTCCAAGTCGGCTTCAGCACATAAACTTGTTGCTCGCCCCAGGGGATGTTGTTGACTTCCGCCAGGATGATGGCCGGGAAGGCGCTGTCCGGCGCACGGTACACAAAGAAGAGGTTCAATGGGCTGAAATAGTGCCCGAAGTATCGGAGCTGCGTCAGCAAGTGGATTGGGCCTGTGGGGCACTCGCCTAATTCTTTCGAAACGAGCGATCGAACGCGCTGCTCGAGCGAGCCTCGCTGCGAGCGCAGGTGAACGTCGCGCGGGAACGAAATAGCAGCCCGTCGATGGTCGGACAACACTTTGCCCGGACCGACGACCTGGTCGATTTCGGCCAGGTCGAAGTAGGCCATCGTCAGGCGGTAGTCAAACTGATGCTTGACGGGGCCATGGCGTGTGTGGGAGACCGTTCCTTCGTACAGGCAACTGTGCATGCGTCCAAGTTCTTTCCAAAGTAAGCGGCAACGGCCAAGGCACTCTTCACCCCATCCTCGTGAAACCCATAGCCACACCAGCCACCACAGAAGTACGTCTGCCGCTGCCCCTGCAGTTCCGGCAGACGCTTCTGGGTGGCATACGAGTGGCGATTGAACGCCGGGTGGTCGTACTGCATCTGCTGTAAGATCTTCGTCGGATCGATGCGGTCGGTAATGTTCAGGCTCAACAGGATTGGCGTAGGAGAGGCGACCCTCTGCAGGCGAGAAAGGTCATAGGTCACGCTGGCGGTCGTCTGATGGCCATCGGGCAGCAAATAGTTCCAACTGGCCCACGCATGACGGTGCTTGGGCAAGAGCCGCGTGTCGGTATGCAGGACCGCATCGTTGGGCTGATAGGGGAAGTGGCCGAGGATTTCTTGCTCCAGTGGCGTGGGCTGGTCGAGCATCTTCAGCGTTTGATCGGCATGCGTGGCGAAGACGACCTGATCGAACGTTTCGGCCTGATCGTCTCTCGTGATCACCGTGACTTGCTCATCGTTTCGCAGAACACGTTTCACTGGCGAGTTCAAGCGAACGCGGTCCCCCAGGGGTTCGATCAGCTTTCGCACATACTGCTTTGATCCGCCGACGATCGTCTTCCATTGCGGCCGGTTGGTGATTGCCATCAGGCCGTGGTTGTCGCAGAAGCCCAGGAAGAACTGGGCCGGGAAGCCAAGGATCTGCTGCGGATCGGCTGACCAGATCGCGGCGGCCATTGGTACGAGGTATTTCTCCAGGAACATGTCCCCAACGCGGCAGCGCTTGAGGAACTGCCCGACCGTTTCTCCCTCGCCGATGGTTGCCTGCCGGACGGCTTCGGTCCCCAGGCGGTTAAACCGCAAGATGTCCCGCAACATATTCCAATAGCGAAGGGAGGTCATGTTACGCCAGCTGGGAAATAGGCCTCGGAGGCTGCTTCCTTGATATTCCAGCCCGGTCTTTTCGCAGCGAACGCTGAAGCTCATGTCGCTGTCTTGTGCTTCGACCCCCAGCATATCCAGCAGGCGACAGAAATTAGGATAGGTTCGGTCATTGAAGACCATGAACCCGGTGTCGACGTCGTAAGTTTCGCCGTCGAGTTGGCAAGTGACCGTGTTACTGTGCCCGCCTGGATAGCTGGCGGCCTCGAATAGTGTGACATCATGATCGTTATGCAGCAGGCGGGCCACCAGGTTGCCACTGATCCCGCCCCCAATCACCGCGATCCGTTGACGATTCATGACGAGCTTTCTATGAGGTGGGTGAGTGGGAATGAGTCGTGACGCTGGCCGAATCTTCTTTCGGAGCCGGCGGCCAGGGGAAGAAGCTGCTCGTTCGGCGGATGTAATCGGCGTACTCCGGCCGCCGTGTTTGAATGCGCTTCTCGAGATGGGCGACGCCTGAGAACCAGAGCAGGCAGAAGGTCATCAGGGCCGGGCCGATGATCGTCCACCACGCCGACGCATCGAACGAGATGGCCAGCACGTAATAGCCACACCAGACGAGGAAGTCGCCGAAGTAGTTCGGATGCCGTGTGTAGTGCCAGAGCCCTTGATCCAATACCTTACCGCGGTTTTGAGGATTTCCTTTGAAGCGTGCAAGTTGGTAGTCGCCGATGCTCTCGAAACTGAGGCCGACCAGCCACAGCATCAGGCCAAACGGCGTGAGCGTCGAGAAGCTGGCATCGAGGGTCGGTATAACCTGCAAGGGGAGCGAGACGATCCACATGATCGTCCCTTGTAGCCCGAAGATCACCACAAGACTGAACAGGGCGAAGTTGCGTCCTGGCTTTTTGCGCATTTCGGTATAGCGAGAATCCTCGCCGTGGCCGATGTTCCGCCAGCTCAAGTATCCGGCGAGCCGACAGCCCCAGATAGTCACCAGGATGGTCGTCACCCAGGCAGCGGTCGTCGGAGCGGCGGCGTTCAACAGAGACACCCACGAAATCACCACGAAACCGAAGCCCCAGAAGAGGTCGACGATACTGGCGTCCTTCAGCCAGAGACTAAGCAGCCACAGGCAAACCATGCACCCTGCGACGACGCCTGCGTTGATCAGAAGTAGGTTGACCAAGTCCATGAAAAATGCTGAGGATAAGGGTTGAACATTGCGGTAGTTGCTTAAACCGCAGCAGTTTTTCGGACTTAACTTGCTTTTGCCGTTTTTTGCTCGGCGATCCAGCGATCGATCAGGCGTTCGAGCACAGGCAGCGGAATCGCACCATTATCCAGGACGGTGTTGTGGAACTGGCGAAGATCAAAGTCATCTCCCAATTGCTGCTCGGCTTTGGCGCGCAGCTCTTTGATCTTCAGTTCGCCGATTTTGTAGGCCAACGCCTGGCCAGGCCAGACGATGTACCGGTCGATTTCGACGGCGACTTCCAGGTCACTCTTGCCGCTGTTTTCCTTGAAGAACTTAATGGCTTGGGCGCGGCTCCAGCCCATGTTGTGCATGCCGGTATCGACCACCAGCCGGCAGGCCCGCCACATCTCGAAAGTCAGCTGGCCGAACTTGTCGTAGGGGGTTTGATAGAAGCCCATCTCTTCGCCCAGCGACTCGGCGTACAAGGCCCACCCTTCGACGTACGCCGTGTAGTGCCCCTCGCGGCGGAAGCGGGGAAGGTCGGTCAGCTCTTGGGCTCGGGCAATCTGCAGATGATGACCAGGACACGCCTCGTGCAGCGTGAGGGCCTCCATCTCGTACTTGGGACGGCTATCCAGCGCGTAGGTGTTGGCCATGAAGAACCCTGCCCGGGCGGCTTCCGACGAGCCAGGATAGTACCGGGCCGAGGTCTGATTGGGGGCTTCGTAATCGGGGAATGCCCGCACGCCGTAAGGAAGCCGCGGCAGTTCGACGAATAGCTTTGGCAGTTCGGCATCGACCCGCTTGGCAATGTCGCGATACCCAATCAGCAGGTCGTCGGCCTCGGTGTAATAGAACTGCGGATCGGTCTTTAGGAAGTGGATAAACTCGTCGAAGCTTCCCTCGAAGCCAGACTCGCGAATCACTTTCTCCATCTCGCCGCGAATCCGCTTCACCTCGCTCATGCCGATCTCGTGGATCTCTTGCGGCGTCAGATCGGTCGTCGTCGAGTAGCGGCACTTGTATGCGTAGTAATCGCGGCCATCGGGCAGCGCGGCCGCACCGATGATTTCGGCGCCATTGGGCAAGTATTCGTCTTCGATGAACGACTTCAGCTTCAGCATGGCGGGAAAGACGCGATCGGCGATGGCCGACTTGCCCAGCTTGGCCAGTCGATCTTGCTCTTCCTGGGAAATCGAATCGGGGAAGTCCTGGAATGGCTTGTACAGCGGGCTGTCGGTCGCATCGGCCAATACCTGACCGCTGATCTGCTTGGGGATGCTACGCAGCGGGCCAGGCGGTTGTACCCACCGAGTTTCGATTCCTTTACGCAATAGGTCGGTGTTTCGCTGAAGAAACTCGGGATAGCTGTTGAGCCGCGCGATGTAGTTTTCGTAGTCCTTCACCGTCTTGAACGGCATCTGCTCGGCCGTGAATGCCAGGTCGAACTGCGGGCCCCCAAGCTGGTCGATCGCCAATAACTCGGTGGGATACTTCTGCCCTTCGATCTGTCGGCGGACGTTGTAGTCGAACAACTCGTACGACAACAAGTCCTGGCCGGTGAGCTGACTGGCATCGATCGCCTGGAGCTTTTCGAGAAGTTCATGCGGATGCTTTTTTCGCTGGTCGATGGCGGCTTGAGAGAGATCGGTCCACTTGTCGTTGCCTCGCGGATCACCAATCGACGTGCCGAGCGTGGGGAAATGGTTCAGCCGCCACTGCCAATCCTCTTCAAACAGTTGGTGCAGTTGGGCTGCGGCCGTACTGTCTTGGGCGATCAGGGAAGTGGGAATCGCGGCAAGTGTGACCATCGCGACGGCGACCAAGCGAAGCAGAGACATGGAAAATCCTTCCGGACGTTCAAAGACAAAAGAGGCAAACCAGGGGTGCCTCTATTCTGAACGACGAAGGATTTCCCGCCAACCTGCTAAATGTACAATTTTACGAATCGTTGTCGGAGAAATACTGGGCGGTTCCTAGCGAAGCGATCGCTGCGCCGATTCGCGAGAGCGCCACCGCGTAGGCCGCCGTGCGCATGTCGATCCTTTTTTCGATCATCCAGTCGTACACGTGGTTGAACTCCTGGGTCATCATCGCATGCAGCCGTTGCTGCACCTCTTCCAGGCTCCAGTAGAACCCTTGTTGGTTCTGCACCCATTCAAAGTAGCTGACCGTCACACCCCCGGCATTGGCCAGGATGTCCGGCACGACTAACTTCCCACGCTCGTTGAGGATCTCGTCTGCCTCGCCGGTGGTGGGGCCGTTGGCCACTTCAACGATGACCGGAGCTTTGATCTGATTGGCGTTGGAAACCGTAATCACGTCTTCCAACGCAGCGGGAATGAGAACGTCGACGTCCAGTTCCAAGAGCTGTTCGTTGGTGATCGACTTCGACGGGACCGCTTCGCAAACCGAACCGGTGCAGTATACGGCCTGCAGACGCCGTGATTCGTTTTTGATCTGAATCAAGCTGGGGATATCGAACCCTTCCGGCTTGTAGATCCCGCCGCGCGAATCGCTGACGGCGACTATTTGATAACCATCGGCATGCAGCAGCCGCGCGATGCTTTGACCGGCGTTACCGAAACCTTGTACTGCCACGCGTGTCTTCTTGGGGACCCAGTCACGTTTCTTTTCGAGTTCCTTGATGCAGTAGTAAGCACCGCGTCCGGTGGCCTCTTCGCGTCCTTGGCTGCCGCCGAGGGGAATCGGTTTGCCGGTGATCACGCCTGGCGTATGGCGACGATGGATCTTCGAATACTCGTCCATCATCCAGCCCATGATCATGGCGTTGGTGTACATGTCTGGGGCGGGGATGTCGGTCTCGGGGCCGATGAAGTCGGCGATCTGTTCGATGAAACCGCGCGAGAGCCGCTCGAGTTCCAGTCGCGAAAGCTCTTTCGGGTTCACACAGATGCCCCCTTTCGCACCGCCGTAGGGGATGTTCATCACGGCGCACTTGAAGGTCATCCAAAACGCGAGTGCTTTGACTTCCGAGATATCGACGTTTGGTGAGTACCGCAGGCCACCTTTGGTTGGTCCCCGGGTGTCATCGTGGCGTACGCGATAGCCGGTGAAGATTTTCAGAGAACCATCGTCCATGCGAACAGGCACCGAGACCTGCAGGATCTGCTTGGGGTGTTTCAGACGTTCGAGCGCTTCGGCATCGATGTCGGCATATTGAAACGCTTTGTCGAGACGAGCGATTGCGCCCGAGAATAGATCGACATTCGTTGGGGCGTTCATGGCGAACCTACCTTGCTGAGGCTGTAGACGAGGTGAATTATCGCGACGACTCAAGTGGGGGTCGCAACCGCGCGAGGCTTCATCTCTTTTTATTGTTCCTCTCGCGGAGCGAGGAAGCAATACGAGGAGGGACGCGTTAGCGATGATAGACCATCGGCGGCACGCCAGCGGTCGGAAGCGAGGGGGTCGTCCGTTTGGGAAGCGTGACCGGCTTGGAGACGTCGCGGCGAAGAACCCGCCGAGCGACGTCGGTGTAGATCTCTTCGTGGCGGATCACGTTGCGGTAGTTGTCGAACATATCGAGGAAGCGGGCTCGGCCAGCGACTCCCATCTGCTCGGCCAGGTCGTCGTTTTCCAGAACTTTCGCCACGGCCGAAGACAATGCAGCGGCGTTGTTGCTGGGGACCAGGTAGCCGGTCTCGCCGTCGACGACGCTCTCGATCAGCCCGCCGACGCGGGTGGCGACGACGGGTTTGAACGCGGCCATCGCTTCGGGAGGCGTCAGGCCGAACGCTTCCTGAGTGGGACAAGCGACCAACAGGTCGATGGCCCGCATCATGTTGGGGATGTCGTGTTGAAAATCGACGAAGCGGAATTCGTTCTGGAGATCCAACTGTCGGATCCTGGCGTCGATCTTCCGCATGTAATTCGGGAAGCGATTACCGATCACGGCAACTTTCGCGCTGGGAACTCGCCGCAGAATCTCGGGCATGGCCTTGAGCAGCAGCAGGTGATTCTTCCGCGGGCAAACATCGCCGACGATGCCGATCACTTTGTCTTCAGGGGTGAAGCCGTTTTCCGCTCGCCAGCGGTCACGCAGCACTTCGGCATTATGGGGGATCGGGGCATGATCAATCAGGGCGCGAACCGTTTCGATATTTCGCGGCCGTACACGATTCCAACTGATTTCGATCCCGCGGGTATGGTCCGAGTTCGCGATCACGAAGTCCTTCAGCATCCAATAGGCATGCAACTTCGTGTGGTGGGCGGTCGCTACGACCGGGACCTTGGTGAACATCTTCAGCATCGCGCCGAAGATCTGCCCGCTGGTGTTGTGCGTATGAACGATGTCGATGCGTTCTTCTTTGACCCACTTGGCGATCGCCTTGAGGTCGTGAAAGGGCCAGCGCTGAAGATCCGAGGCGTGAAACTTTACGTTGGTGCCAGGCAGTTGCTGGTGAATCCAGGAGTTTTCTCGCCCGACCAGGGTAACATCGTGCCCGCGTTTGGCGAGTCCTTCGGCAAGGCGGAGGCATTGAATTATCGCTCCGTTCACGCCAATTCCGGATATGAGTTGCACGATCTTCATGGGAGGCCGCATGGTTCCTGGGTGTCTCGTCAAGTCGACCGGGCGGTTTACCGCGCGCTAGTCGGATCGCGTTCTTAACGGAATTACCCAAACGGAACAAGACGAACCCAGGGGGATGGCTCTTCTTCGTATGGGTGGCCTGGGGGTGGTTCTCCCTAGCCTTGCACCTTGTGATAAAGTATGACAGATGCATTCCGAGACTCGATTTGACAGCAGTGATAGCACCTGATGGCGCACTACACCGGAAGTGGCGGAACCGACGGCGGAAACATGGTGATGTTTTGGCCGGAAAACCTGCCAGAAGAAGCGGACACGATGCTCGAGAACGACCCGTTCTCGTTCGCGGAAACCATGCGCGAAGAGGGAAAGATCATCTGGTTTCTGTGCGATGGCGAGGGGGACTTCTCAGTGAGCGTCTATGTCGACGAAGAGCCGCCTTCCGATCTGCGTAGTTTTCTGGAAGAAGAAGAGCATTACCCCGACGTCTACGTGAAGGGAGACACCTACTTTGGTGGGCTCGAGTACATGTACCGCGAGCATAACCCGCTGTTGGAGGAGTTTCCCAATATGTGCGGGAATCTCGAAATTCCGGATGGCATTTACCAAGGAAACGTCTACCGAACGAATATCCCACCGGCGTTCAGCCGTACGTGGCTGATGCAGCGGATGGGAACCAGTCGCTACCGGGTGCTGCATTGGCAGCAACTGCTGAGCAAAGCGGCCATGCTGGGGGTGGTGGGCGTGTTGTTCGCGTTCTTCTTCCTGGTCTGGTACATCTGGCTGGCCGCGGTGGGCGCGGTGGTGCTCACCTTCTTGGCGGCCGTGCTGCTGGCCCGGTCCGAGTCGTGCCGCGAAGCGATCGTGGCGATCGACGAGTTCACGCAGCAATTCCCCGAGTATGTCGTCCTGCTAACATCGCAGCCGCCGGAAGCGGCGCTAGAACCTGAGAACGAAGAACTGGCAATGCCGGTCGGATAGAACCCTTGAAGCTGAAATGTCCCAACTGCGATATCTATCTGTCGACTCGGCAAATGAATGTCGACAACGACCTGGCGATCTGCCACGACTGCAACGAAGCGTTCAAGATCTCGACGCTGCTTGAATCACAGCCAGAACGGCAGGTGTACGAGAACGCTGGTTGGGTCAGCGACGCCAGCGATTCCTTCAATATCAACGATCCGCCGGGGGGTGTTTCGTACGAGAACTTCGGCA
The DNA here is from genome assembly GCF_007748115.1 of Bremerella volcania. Taxonomy (NCBI): domain Bacteria; kingdom Pseudomonadati; phylum Planctomycetota; class Planctomycetia; order Pirellulales; family Pirellulaceae; genus Bremerella; species Bremerella volcania. Next base: position 5,737,992 of record NZ_CP036289.1, on the reverse strand, counting down.
GGCGGTGGCGGATCGCTGCCACCACGCGTAGCTGGTCGGCGTTCTTCCTGGTTCCCTTCATGTGCGTCTGGTCTGGGTTTAGTCTCGGTGGGATCTATGGATCGCAAATCGCCGAAGGGAAGTTCGATCCGATACTTTCGCTGTTTGGCATTCCTTTCGTCTTAGGGACGTTGCTCTTCGGCTCCTTTGCAGTGCTGAGCGTGATCGGCCGATTGGTCATTAAGACCGACGAGATGGATCACGATGCAGGCAGCATTTTTCTAGGGGTTGGCCCAATTGGCTGGACCCGGCGGTTTCGCTGGTCGGAAGTGCGGCGAATCGACGAGACTGTAGGGACTGGCAGGAACCAGTCGACGCGAATCACCTTGTACCGCGACCAAGGGGACATCAACTTCGGCGACATGCTTTCCGAAAAGCGTCGGCGATACGTCCTGCATGCCGTGCGGCAATTGGTTGGCAGTGGAAGATAGCCAGCCAGTTTGCGGATCGTGAACCGCTAAGAAGCCTGCCAGGCGGCGATGAGCGATCGCGCCGCGTGGCCGCGGTGACCTACCTCGGCGGTTTGTGCTTCATCGAGTTCGGCCAGCGTTTGGTCCCTTCCTTCCAGCAGGAAAACCGAGTCGTAGCCGAAGCCGAACTCGCCAATTGGTTGCCGGCCGATCCGGCCGCGGCACTCCCCTGCCCCTTCCAATGCCACGCTACCGTCGGGAGCCGCCACGCACAGATGGCATAGGAAGCGGGCCGAGCGTTTATCGTCGGGAACGTCGAGCATATGTTCGATCAGCAGAGCCAGGTTCATGGCCATGCTTGCGTCGTCGCCGGCATATCGGGCCGATCGCACGCCAGGGGCTCCGTCTAACGCGTCGACTTCCAGGCCCGTATCGTCGGCAATCACCCACCGCTGAAGCTGACGAGCATAACCGCTCGCCTTCTTGCGGGCATTTTCCCGCAGCGTGTCGCCATCTTCTTTAACCGGCTGAAGATTGCCGTCCTTCGGAAGAGGATGGATCGGCAGCCCCAGGGGCTGAAGCAGGCTGGTCAACTCGCGAATCTTGTGCGGGTTCGAGGTGGCGACGATCAGTTCGTGGCACTTGCTAAGATGTAGGGGCATAGTAATCGACTAAATAATGGCGAGCGGATCGCGATCGTGTTCCAGGGTGCCGCGTGTGACGCCGACCCGGTTCAAGGCCTTCAACTGCTGCCAGACTTCTTCGCCGCCGATGATGCCTTGCAGGAGGTCACGATACAGCTTGATGATCCGAGCAATCTCGTGCGGTGGATCATCGTTCAATAGCTCGATGCGGAAGTAGCGTACGCCCAGTTCGAGCATCGGCTGAACGATTTCCGCGCCGCTTTGCGGGGTCTTGTTGAATAGCGTGTTGCGGCAGCCGACATCCGCGACCAGCGGATGTTCAGCACCGACGCGATCGCGGAGTTTCACTTCGTGCTCGTCGCAGGGGCGTCCGCAGTTGGTCTTGTTCGTGCCTGGTGAAAGAACGCTGCAGAAGACGCAGTGCTCCATGTGGAACATCGGCATGTGCTGGTGAATTACCAGTTCCAGGTGCCCGGCCGCGCAGTGCTGGGCCATCACTAGGAGCTGATCGCGATTGAGGTCGTACGACGGCGTTACGCGGCTGGCACCATGTTTCCGCAGCCAATCGATGGTCAACTCGTTCGCGGCGTTGAAGGAGAAGTCGGCGATGCAGGTGGCTGCCAGATCGGTGAAGAACTTCAGGCCGGACAGGTTCCGCACGACGTAGCCATCGGCCCCGTGCTTGGATAGCGCCTTGAAGATCCCCATCTCGCCGGGCTTTTGAATGCGTGGGGTGACCAGGAAGATCTTGGCACCTGCTTCATGCGCAAGAGGGACGGCATCTTTGTATTGGCGAATGTCCTGAAAGTCGGCGTAAACGGTCTCGATGCCCTGGCTCATCGCGGCTTCCAATTGGTGCATCGATCGCGTCAGCACGATCAGCTTCGGCTCGCCTGGCTCTGGTGGTGCCTGTTCCATTTCGCTTTGCATCTGCGAGAGGACCAGGTCGTGTTCGATCGTTCGCCCACGGGTTGCCATTTTCTGACGAGCTTCGTCCAGTTGAGCGATCAACTCCTTGCGAAGCTTACCCAGCACACTCAGCGGAACCATCGGGTTGCCGGCGATCTTGGCGGAAAGCGATTCCAGAGAGTAACCACTGCCACCCAAGCGAGAGAATTGCTCTTGAAGTAATGATTCGCTGAGCGCGTGTTTGCGTGCTTCCTCAAGCGTTCCCTCGGTTTGCAGTTCGATTTGGCCGAGGGAGTCGCTGGACACGAAGACGCGGAGCGGCTGCCCGACGCGTGCCGACACGTTGATCGTCAGCGGGATGTCGCGGCCGTGGAGTTCGCCGCTATAGGTCTTACGCAGTTCACGCGTCAGGGCCGGGTCGTCGCTCTTCCAGACTTTCAGTCCGGGAGTGATGTACTGAAAGTCGACCGAACCGCGAGGGAAGTCGATTTCGACCAGCCCGCTGATCGCCTCGCCGGTGACGCGGCGTCCGCGTTGGCTGACGGTGAAGACGCGCCCCCCCTGCTCCTTCCCGGCGGCACGATCCCCTTCGAAAACGATGCCGTCACCTGCTTTCAGGCGGCCATGCAGTTCCAGCTTGGCCCGCTTGCGGCGATCGTCGACGGAGACGACTTCAGCGACCAAGACGCCTCGCTTGGCACTGCTGGTGGCCGGGACGAGCATCTTGTGATCGCACCCTTGCAGCCAGCCAGGCGAGAAGCCGCGCGAGAAGGAAAGCTCCATCTCTTCGACTTGCCGCGGGGTGAAGGTCACCGGCTTGCCGGCCAGAGCGGCGTCGATCGCCTGGCGATAGTGACGCGTGATGTTGGCGACGTACTCTGGCGTCTTCAGGCGGCCTTCGATCTTGAACGAGACGACGCCAGCCTCCAGCAGTTCCGGCACCAAGGCGAATGCGGCCAGGTCTTGCGGGCTCAAGAGATACTTCTGATCGCCCAGGTCGATGTCGACCCCGTCGCAGACTAGTTCGTATGGCAAGCGACAGGCCTGGGCACACTGGCCGCGATTGGCACTGCGACCGCCGAGCGATTCACTGGTGAGACACTGGCCACTGTAGGCGACGCACAAGGCCCCATGCACGAAGGCTTCCAGCGGCATTTGCGTCTTTTCGTGGATCTTGGCGATCTCGTGGACGGAAAGCTCGCGCGCCAGCACGACGCGCTCGATGCCGGTTTGCTGGATTTCGGCAATGCACTCGGCGCTGGTCAGGGTCATCTGCGTCGAGGCGTGGATCGGCAACTCGGGGGCCGTTCGGCGGATCAAGCCGACCAGGCCGAGGTCTTGGACCAACACGGCATCGGTGCCTGCTTTGGCAATGCGGCGGATGATGGGCTCGATGGTGGCCAGTTCATCACTGAAGGTCAGCGTGTTGACGGTGGTATACCCACGCACCCCATGCCAGTGCAGCATTTCCATCAGGCGGGGGAGGTCGTCGAGTGAGAAGTTCTTAGCCCGGGCACGAGCGTTGAAGCCGGTTTCCAGCCCGAAATAGATTGCGTCGGCACCGTTGGCAATGGCCGCACGGGCACAGTCCCAATCGCCTGCTGGAGCAAGAAGTTCCGGCCGCGTGACCGTCGATGCCTGACTATCGTTCATCAAAACTTGCGCTAATGCCCAGTGGAAAACAAGGTATCGAGGGGAATCGGTTGATTTTACTGGGGCCTGGCAGCTACGGATAGGGACGAAATGGGGCTGTTTTCAGTAAGTCTCCTGCGGCGCTTCCGCGATTTGGCCCGTTTCCCACGAAAAAAGGCCAACCGTGGAGACCTCGGTGGCCATGATTAGAAAAAGATGGGGCGTTGTTGGGGCTTTACTAGTCACCGACGCCGATGTCATCTTCCAGAGCCTTTTGAACGACGGCGTTCTCGTGGTGCTCGTGGTTCAAATAGCGAGTCGTGAAATCGCGAAAGCGTACGTGGAACGTGGCCAGGGCCTCCGTGGGGCTATGATGCAAATCGTCGAGCATCGCATCGATGTCACTTAACAGCAGGCGATGATCGAGTCGCAGTTGCTCACATTCGGATGAATAACGCGGAGCGATACTGATGGTCTCTTGGAGATAGCCACCGCATTCTTCTTTGGCGAACTGGTCATGCATCATGTCGCGCAGTTCGTTCAGGCCGAGAACCAGTGGTTCGGCCGAGTCTCCTTCCGCGGTGATCCGATCTGCTTCTTCCAGAAGGTCGTGCAGGAGGGCGTGCTCGGTTAGAAGTTTCGTTACAGCGGCATCCGTCAATCGTTGCAGGTCGGGCATGGCATCCTCCTTAAGCGGTGAGAGGAAAAGATAAGCTGGCGCCCCTCCAAATTAAAATTTGCGAATCCTGCAATCCGTTTGCGTCCGTTCATTTGTGTTTTTATGCGGGATTCTGCGAGTCGTCAATCAATTCTTTTCGTGGAAAGTGCAAAAAAGAAACGAGCGAATGCCTACGGCGAAACTAGTGAATCGGGCGGGGTGCGCGGCCTAAGGGGATCAACGTTGCCCTATACGTTCTGTTCGAGATTAAGTTTGGGAAAAGAGCGTGATTAGGGTGACCTTACGGCGATAAAATGGGCTGGAGTATGGTCAGCATTACGTTCACCTGGGGGGCATATTAAGGAGTCAATTCGATGCAAGCCGCTAGCAGATTGATGGGGATTTTTTTCTTGTTGGGACTCGTTTCGGTAGTGATCGCCGACGAGCCGGCCAAGCCAAGTGCGAACAGTTTGGATTCCGCCGCGATGGCCGAGTTGATGGCCAAGCTCGGCGCTCCGGGCAAGCCTCACGAGCATCTTCAGGCGATGGTCGGCAAGTACAAGACGATCTCGAACTGGATTGTGCCCGGCGAAAACGAAGAGTCGGTCGACGAAGGGACTGCTGAGTTCAAGTCGATTCTCGGCGGGCGATTCGTGACGCAGCAGTTCAAAAGCACTTACAACGGCGAACCCATGGAAGGCTTCGGCATCCTGGGCTATGACAACGCCGAGCAGAAGTTTGTGGGTATCTGGATCGACAACATGTCGACCCACATTCTGCACACCGAGGGCAAGCTCGATGACAAGACCGGCGTGATGACCGAAACAGGTACGTGCAGCTCGCCGATCGGTACGATGAATTTCAAGATGACGACGGTTCCGACCGATGACGGATTCGTCTTCACGTTGTCGCAGGTAACCGGCGATACGGAAACCGAAATGGGCAAAATAAAGTACGTGAAGCAGTAATTGTTTCGCCCAACGGCAGACTATACTAAAGTGCACCTGGGAATCTGGGTGCACTTTTGATTGGAAAGAAGCACAAGGAGAATTCGTGCTCGAAGATACAGCTGATTCGCGTGACTACCGCGTCCGATTGTTCTACAAAACCAAGCCGGACGTCCCCAAGGCGGCCATCCTCGACAAGATGCAGAAGAGGGCGGAAGGGTTTGCGCCGCGCGATGGGAAGCGAGATTCCAATCGTCTTGATTTTCGCCATCCCAAGCATGTCGCCAACATCGGCGGCAAGTCGGTGGGGGCCACGTGGAGTATTCGCGAGGAAGAGATCGAATACCCGGGCGACCTGACTCCCTTCCTGCCGGCGCTCGAGCAGTCGTGGCTGTGGGATGACGCCGAAGGAGCAGTCGGTGACTGCGAGCATCAGTTGGTTGTCGTGGATCAGACGGCGTCGAACATGCGCCCGATCGAACGTTTGCAGATGATGCAGTTCCTGGTGGCCAGCATCATCGAAGCGGTCCCTTGCGACGCCATTTACTGGGAAGCGACCGAGCAGTTCCTTGAGCCCAAGAACTTCCTGGACTGCCTGGAAGGCGTGGCCGCCAAACCATGGAAGGCGCCGGGGGCCTTCAACGTCCGCGTGTCGCGAGTGATTGGCTATGGCGAACGTCGCGACGATGATTCGCGCGACATGATCGTCGATAGCCTAGGACTTGGCGTGCTGGGTTGGCCTGACTTCCAATGTCACTTCCGCGGTTTGGATTGGCGCGAGATTCAGCAGATCGTGTACGAAAAGGCGTTGGAGGTCTTCGAGCATGGTCCCAAGCTACAAGACGGTCAGGCCTTTCCCGGCATCAACGCCACTCAGGTTTGGAAGTGCCGTTTCGAGGAGGCCATTCTTGGGCCGCCCCGCAAGGTGATCGACATCGATCCAGGCATTCCATACTGTGCTGGCCTTCGTTATGCCATCACCGCAGGCGTTTACGTGAAGTAGATTACGCCTGGGATGAATTCTTGAGAATTGGTTTTCTCTCGTGTAACTCTTCGTATCCAAGTGGTATCGAAAGGGTCAGTTACGCTTTGATAACTGACAACCACACACAAGGAGAAAACCTCATGCCTCGACTGCAACCGATTCCACTGGAAAGTGCCCAGGGTAAGCAACGCGAGCTTCTCGACGCCGCGAAGAAGAAGCTCGGCAAGCACATTAACATCGTCGCGACGATGGCCAACTCGCCGGCCGTGTTGGAAGCTTACCTTGGCTTTTCTGGAGCAATGGGACATTCCAAACTTTCGGCCAAGGCGCGCGAAGCCGTCGCGCTGCGGATTGGTGAACAGAACCACTGCCAGTACTGCGTCTCGGCGCATACGACTGTCGGCAAGATGGTTGGCTTCTCGGAAGACGAGACCGTCAAGGTCCGCCAAGGGGAAGCCGCCGATCCGACGGTTCAAGCCGTGATCGATCTGGCGGATGCGATTTCCCAGACCAAGGGTTATCTCAGCGACGATCAGTTCCATGCCGCGAAAGCCGCAGGGTTGGGTGATGAAGAAATTACCGAAGTGGTCGGCCTGGTGGCTTTGAATTACTTCACCAATTTCTTCAACCACGTCGCCGAGACGGAAGTCGATTTCCCGAAAGTCGAACTGTTCGCGGAAGCTGCCTAAGTTCAGCCTCTTCTGCGAAGACGATGTGGCCAGTGCAGTGCACCGCTGGCCCCATTACGTTTTCTCTACTCGGGTCGGACTGGCAAATATTGAAAGCTTTTCGCCTTGTCGATCCACTTCTGGTCTCCATAGACGCCGACGTCGTCTGTCTTGAACGCGCGAAAACCGAGCTTGTGAACCGGTGAGTCGGCCGCAATCGTGAAGTCGAACTTCTCAGGATCCGCGAACTTGGGATCGGCAATGATCGATCCGATTTCGTGCCCTTGGGCTTGCCACTCTTGGAGCGACTTGCCCTCGAAAGTGACGTCCCGTCCTGACGCGTCGAAGTAGCAATTGTTCGAGCTGTCGTGCTTGACCTGGCTCCACCGCCCGTGCAGTAGTTCCCCTTGGTCGTAGTAGACGATGTTCCGCTCGAGCGAGAACGACCGATGAGGTTCGACGCGGGTTGCCTGCAGTTGATAGAGCAGCGCGAACGCCAGGATGTTGTTTCTTACGATGTTGTCTTTACCGTAATGTTGATGAAAGCCGCCGGTCTTGGTGCGATAGACGAGATTGTCTTCGAAGAGAATCCCGCTGCTGCCTTCGTCGGTATAAAGCCCCCAGCCGCCATAGCTGTAGGCGTGAATGTCATGGAAGATATTGCCGCGGACGACCGTTCCTTCCGATGGGCCGAGCGTGTAGATGCCACCCATATCGCTGAGTACGCCGTAGCCGAGATGATGGACGTGATTCTTGGCAATCGTGTTTCGCTTGGCGAAGCTCTCGCCGTAGCCCCAGCGCCAGCCGACCGAGATGCCGGTGTAGAAATAGTCGGCGATTTCGTTGTGGGTGACGCGATTGTCGGGGCTATGACCGATCCAGAGCCCCACGGCACACGGGAAAATGCGCCCACCGCGGTTCAGGATGTTGTTGTCGATAGTGATGTGATCGGTTTGCTGTTTCGGATCACGACGCATCGCCGTTTCCCCAATCCGCACGCCTCCGGCACCGGTGTCATGAATCCAAGTTCGTTCGAGCGTGCAGTGCTGGCACCCGCGACGAAACCAAAGGCCATAGATGCCGACGTGGCCGATCTCGCAATCGGCGATGGCTAAATGCCGAGCACCATCAATCAGAACTGCGGCTTCGATGGGTGAAGCGGCCTGACTGGGTTCGAATCCGCTTTGCGGCGTGGTCCAGCGTGCGTGCAAGAATCGGAGGCCGCGAAGCTCGACGTGTTCCACGAATTCATCCGCTTCGGGTTTGCCACGTACGATCAAGAGCTTCTCGAGACGCGGGACGATCATCTGCATCTGCGAGGGGTCTTCGCCGGGACGTGGGAAGTAACGAATAACGCCATCGGCGGAAGCGTGCCATTCACCAGGCGTATCGAGCGCGGCGGCGTAATTCTCAATGCGGATCTGGGTTTGCTGGTTCAGCGGATTGTGCCCCTTCATCTTGCGACCCGAGGTCACCATTGCGTGCTGTTCGTACAGAAGTTGGTCGATGTGCCTGCGTGTGTTGTCCCATTTGTGGTAGGCCAGCAACTGAACCTGGGGCAGTTCTTCCGGCGTGACGTTGGCCAGCGTGGCCGCGTAGTCTTCTCCGGTCAGGCGAAGCGTTTGCCGGGCGGGTCCTTTCTCTGGAGCTTCTTCGGTGACGCTGGTCAGGGTGAATAGCCCCTCGTCCGGTTCGCGAGCCAACGTGGTTGGCTGGTGGCCGGCGATCAGTTGTTCCGGCATGGGGCTGCGAAGCTTGGCTGGAAGGACGGCCTCCCAGGTTTTTCCGTTTTTCTTCCATCCGGTGATGACGCTTCCGCCTGAGAAGATCGGCACAGCGTCTTGCATGGCCCGGTAGACGATCGGGTGCTGTTGCGTGCCGCTATCTTCCGGCGTCAAAACGAACGGCTCTGCCAGCAAGTATGCCCCATCGGCGACCCAAACGGTGTGGGCTTCCGCACTAGCATGGCTGCGGATCGCATCGCGCGCCTTGGCCAGCGTGGCAAACGGAGCGGCCTGGGTGCCGGCGGCGGCGTCGTTACCACCCGGTGCGATATACCAATCGGCGGCACTGGCAGGCACGGCAAGAAATAAGAGCAGCCCGAGGGGCGCAAAGCGAAGCAGCGTCATTGGTAAATTCCGTAGTTTGGCGGGAAGAAATCAAGGCGGGAACCCCAAAGGGCGTTCCTCCATGATAAAGCAGAACCGCCGTGCGTCCAAACGATGACCGACGTTGGCTTTGACGCCTCTAACGGGACATCAAGTTTTTGAGTCGCAATTGTGCTTCGCTGAGCAGATTAGCGCCCCACGATTCCCCTTCGAGAAGCTGGATCACACCTCGGTAAATGCGCTCGGCTTTGTCGGGGTCGTCCGAAGCAATTTGATTGGCGTAGTCGAGACGCTCGCGAATCGAAATCGTTTGCTGCTTGCTTCGGCTGGCCAGGGACGAATTCAATTGCTTCAGGCGTCTTTCCGCGAGAACCAAGCAGCGGGCGATATCCCCTTGCTGCGTATCGGACGGACCATAGACCAAGATCAGGCCTTGCAGCTTATCGCGCGCGGCTTCCGGATCGAACTCGTTGGTCTTCATCGCGTCGAGGTAAATCTGTTCGACGGGATGCATCCCTTGGTTGGCTCGACCGATTGCGGCGGCCAGGCGGTAGCGATTCTCTTGCCGTCGGAGATTCAATTCCTCTTTAAGCTGGGCGACATATTCGGATCGCGGGTCTTCGGGGAAGCGTTCCAGGAAGTCGTCCATCTCGTCGGAAACTTCGGCCAGATTTCCTTCGGTGGCGCCGTATTCAATCGAATGATAAACCTGGTCGGCGCCAGGCTTTTGCGGAGCAATGAGCATCGCGGTCACGACCACACCCAATGCTACGAGCAGGCCACCGATTTGAAGGTAGTTGATCCAGACCGTGCTCTTTTCGCGACGCGACTCCTCTTCGGACGTCCGCTGACGCTGCTCGGCGACGGTTGTGAAACGGGTTTGCGACTCCGGCTTTTTGGCTCGCTGACTCACAATAGTCGCCGGGGCCTGCGTGGCTTCGTCGCCGCTTTTCGGTTTGAGGTTGCCTGATCCTTCTTCCCCAGGCAATTGCATCGTAGGGGCTTCCGCCAACTTGCGGGCCTGGGGGTCGAGCGTAGGGGCATCGTCCTCGCCGTCTTTTAGTTGGTATTCATCCCCCGGTGCCGATGGAGCCTTCGTCGAGTGATCGGCCAGGTGCAAGTCGAAGTCGGTGTCTTCGGGAAGTTCTAAGAGAGCTTCCAGGCGACGACAAAGAGCACGAGCCGTCGGAACGCGGTTCTCGGGGTTCTTATCGAGTAGTTGCGTAATCAACTGGCTCAGGTCGTTGGGCAACGTCTCCACCAGCCGATCGATCGGAATGGGTTCGTTGTAACGCAACTTGTCGAGGATTTCGGTTACCGAATTGCCGCGGAATGGTGGCTGTCGGGCGAGCATCGCATACATGAGCGCCCCGAGGCTATACAGGTCGGCCTTGGGGGTGACTCCTTCGCCAAAGGCCTGTTCCGGGGCCATGTAGTCGGCGGTGCCCACGATACCGCCGGCCATGGTAACGCCTGTCGCGCCGAAGAGACGAGCGATGCCGAAGTCGAGGATCTTCACCTTATCGTCGCGAGTAATCAGGACGTTGGCTGGCTTGATGTCGCGGTGAACGATCCCCATGTCGTGTGCTTGACGCAGGCCAGCCGCGATCTCCAAAGCGTACCGCACGACGGTTCGCCAGCTTTTGATTGGTGTTTTGACGATCACCTCGGCCAGGCTGCGACCGTCGACCAGTTCCATGGCGTAGAACAACTCGCCGTCTTCTTCTCCAAACCCGAACAGCCGCACGATGTTGGGGTGTTTCAACTGCAGCAGTGTTTCGATCTCGCGTTGGAAACGCTCGCGCAGCCCTTCATTATGCGACATGTTGCTGGGCAGAACCTTGATCGCAGCCTTGTCGCCGGTTCGTTCGTCGATGCCGCGATAAACGGTCCCCATCCCACCACTGCCGATCGTGGTATCCAGGCGATAGGGGCCCATCTTTTTCTGGTCCATAACAATGCCGTTTGCGAGTTGCGAGGTCGTCTGGGAGAAGAAAGTGCCAGAGGAGGCGTGTCCTATTATAGAAGCATACCCCGCGAACTTCGACGACTCTGCTACACCCAGAAGCAAATCACGGCCAAACCCAGCAAAAGTGTGGCGACGCTGTCGCGAACGCTCCACTGGTCGCTCGACGCATTCCAGCGCACATGCGAGATGATGGCCCCAGTCGGACAGGCATATCGGCAGAAGCCCATCGGTACAAAGGCCGAGAATACGAGCCCCCCGATCGCGATCGAAAGCGAGGCCCAGCCTGATATGGTGGGGACATACGCATCAAAGGGTTCCAATGCCGCCAGGTTGCCATCGATGATCGAAAAAGCGATGAGAATGCACGCCGCCAGCAGCACCGCAGGCAACGCGGAAAGAACCAGCCGCAGCTTCTTGGGAATCTTCCAACTCCACTTCGAGAACCGCAGGATCATCATCTGGGCGGCACCATGTGGACAAAGATGATTGCAATAGACCTGCTTCTTGCTGAAGAGGGGGACCGCAAATGCTGCGATCGCCACGGCGACCAGGCCGATGCACTTCTGCCAAGGAACGGGGTGACTGGCCCAGCCAACAAAAAGTGCCATGGAAAGGATGTCTCCGGCAAAGAAGCCGAGATAGGCAATCACGATAAACCCAAAGCCGAACTGCACCCACTTCTTGCCGCGCAGATCGGTGAACGCAATGGCCAGGGCCGCGGAAATCACCAGCAGTGTGGCAACGTCGCGCCAAGTGAACGTAACCGGCGTTTTCGCGATTTCCGGCTTCTGTTCGGCTTGCATTTCGCGCTGGTAGGCGGCGGCTGCGATGCCGATTGCCTGGGTCGCTGACTGGCTGGTCATGGTGGCCCCGGAAACCCCTTCGATCTCCGCTTCTTTGACATCCAACTTGGCAAGCTGATCGAGACCGTAGCCGGCCAGGTACTCGGGAAAGGACCAGTCTTCGCGAACGTACCGCACGTAGGGCTCGTTGTCGTAGCTTTCCCGCAAGGTGGCCGCTTTCAACTTTCCTTCGGTGTCCATGACCACCAGCACGTCGGACGGCCCTTGGTAGCCAACGTGTTGATCGGCCTGAGGGCTGGTTCGCCAGGCAGTGCCGATTGGTTTCCCTTCAGCATCAAGGACTTCGAGCCATCCGTGCGGAGACGTTTTAGCGACAAGCTGTTTCGCCTCAGGGAGGATCTCGGCGACTTCTTCAAGCGTAATATCCTTAGGAAAACGATAGTTGGGAGGGTCGCTGCCGAGCGTCTTGGTGACCGATTCAATGATGGCCAGGCTGGTCAGCGTCGCCCCGGAGACGGCATCGAGTTTCGTTTGGCCTCCCAGATCCTCGGGGGATTTTCCCGTGAACTGCTTGAGAAACCAGGTCGCCTTTTGAACGGCCGCCAGATGCTCGGGCGTATCTTTGCTCGAAAGGATTTCGACGCCACGGATCGTGTTGTCGGCATCGACGACGATGAGCGAATTCGTGGGGCCTGAGAAGCCAATGATGTTGCTGGCGGTAGGCAACGTGGTGACTGCCCAGCCGACGCGTTTTCCGGCGGCATTGTGAATGTAGGCTCCTTCCCGATCGGAAGCAGCCACCAGGGAAGACGCCTCAGGTAGGAATCCTTGCACTTTGCCCAACGAGATTTCTACTGGCCCTAGCGCGGCCTGGCTTTCATGCTGACTATGAACGCGAACCAACAACGCGATCGCCGCGATCAGGGCGAACCGGTATCCATGCAGAAGCAAACGCAGGCCGAGGGACCTGCGTTTCTTAGGTGGAACGTTGGCTACTGGGGTTTCTTCCGCCATCGACGTGCGTTACTTCTCATCGACGGGAATCAACTGGATCGCATCGGCGTGGATGTTTCCATCACCGCGGGATTCGACCTCAACGTACGTCTCTTCCCCTGGCTTGATGGTGAAGACCCCCAGCGAGTAGAAACCTCCGTCGATCGGCGGCTGCTCTTTCATATTGATCACGGTCGTTTCGCGCGAGGTATCGATCCCGACGACGACATTGGCCTGGGCACTTCGGTTTTCGTGCGGCTGGTAGGCGTAGCGAATCTCGTAGTTGCCGGCTTTTTCGATCTTGATGGGGAAGCGAACCTTGGCACCCTTCTCACCGGAATAGAGATAGCCGTGGTTCACATACCCTTTCAGGCCGGTTCCTTCACTCCACTTGCCGGTCTTCTCGGCTTGCCGATCGTCAATGACGATCCCGGTTAGTTTGGTGGGGTTGATGCCCGATGGCGGACCGTAAGGGGAAGTTGGTAATAGCGTGTCCGGCATTTCGATCTCAGCATCGACGGTCGCGCGGCGGGCCTGACCTGGCAGCTTGAGCAAATGATCCATTTCGTCCCAGTGCTCTTCGTAAACCGCACGTGGCGAGCAGTCATGGATCTTGCAGAGCGAGGCAGCCTTACCGACGACTTCTCCCATCATGCCGCAGGTCTTCATCACGCGAACGGTCCCCAAGGCTTCGTGGGTCACGCTGATGCAGCGTCCGGCCATGAACAGGTTGGGCACGTTCTTCGAGTAGAAGCAGCGGTAAGGAACTGGATAGCCGTACGAGCGGTCGACACGCTGATCATGCACGGCGATCGAAATGAACGGATTATCGGGGAACTTGTCGGCATATTCCTTCTTGGGATAGTGCAGGTCGATCGACCAGGTGCTCGGCACGCAGCCATCCTTGAAGTCGCGTTTGGCGACGATATCTTCTTCGGTCAAAATCACATCGCCGATCAAGCGGCGCGATTCACGCGGACCGCCCACGTAGGCTAGCCAGGTGAGTTCGGCATTCTTGTGCTTCGATGCCCCGTCTCGGTTCTTCATCGCGTTGAACGCACCGTAAACGGCACGCAGGTTCCAGTCGCGGATTGCTTCGGCACCTTGGATCGGGTCTTTGTCGAAACCACTTTCCCAGAACCACTGACCGTGATGGTCACGAGGGTAGGGGAAGTCTTTCATGGTCAGATCCAAAGCCCAGGGCGTTTCCGGGAAGGTCGTTTCCTGGTCGGCTTCATCCCAGCGCCACATGTTGCTCATGCCCATGCGGCCTTTGTCGGTTTGGTCGTACAGGGCACCGGCCAAAGCACCGATCGTGCCGTGACCAGTCGCGTCGCAGAACAGGGTCCCTTCAAACTTGCGAACCTGGCTAGTGCGGGTATCGAACGCCGTGATGGAGGCGATTTTGCCATCCTTCATCTCCAGGCCGTTGGCGTGATGATTCAGGAACAGGTCGATGTTCGGTTCGGCACGAACAATTGCTTCCTTCTTTTCGTCTCCGAATTCCTCGTAGGTACCGGGGGACTTCTTGGCCTTGTCGGCAAACTCTTCGACGATTTCGCCAATTCGCGGGTACTTACCACGACGGATGTTACCCATCGCCCACACGCGAACTTCGCTGCTTCCGTTGCCGCCAAGCACCGGGCGATCTTGAATCAACGCGACCTTGCAGCCCATGCGAGCCGCACTGATCGCGGCACCCATTCCGGAGTAGCCGCCGCCAATCACGACCAGATCGTAGGGGCCTTCGGTTTTGATGTCTTCCGTAATGCCCAGCAGGTCTTTACGCCACTTAGCCAATTGGCTTCCGCTGGAAGGAGGCGTGGCATTGGTGTTGGTGGTGAAGTAGATCGCATCGCAGCGACCATCGAAGCCGGTCAGGTCTTGGATGCTTAGGGTGACGTCTTTATTCTCGATGTCGACGGTGCCGCCGTCGTGCCAGAACCACTCGGCGCCCTTGGTGCCAAAGGTTTCTTCGAGCGGTTTACCATCAATAGCCACTTGGAACTTGCCAGGAGAGCCAGGGGCATTCCACTGGCCAACCCAGTCTTTCGTGCGAACGAAGACGCGGTAGGTCCCGGTTTCTGGAAAGGTCACTTCCGTCTTCGCTTCAGCAACCGGCTTGCCGAGGCCGTGGGCCAAGAGGTAGGGCGAACCCATCTCGATGATGAATTGGGTATCCAACTTCCAGCCACCGTGGTCGGTGAAGCTTTCGGCTTCGACCAAAAGGTCAGCAGCCATCAGGGAGGAAGTAAAAAAACAGAACAGGACCGCCAGTGCGGCCGAGAAAGTGCTTTTCATGCGAGAATCTGCGTCGGATTAGGAATGTGGCAGGAATGGTGGGTGTAGAAAGATGTTCTACAGTCTTATTAGTTTAACACACTACCCCCAGAGGAAAGCAAATAGACGCCCCAATGATGTCGCGTGGTTTTTCCCGCGACGCGGGGGGAATGGTCAAAAAACTTCAAATTTTGGTCTTGCCAAAACAATGGTTTACATGTAAAGTAATTGCAGACGGAGAAAGAAATGACCCCACCTGGTTTACAAGACGAACTCAAGAAGCGAAATCCTTTCGATTCGAAGCAGCAGGAAGCCATCCTCAACATCTTGCGGACGAGCGACCTATTTCATAATCGATTGGGGCGGCTGCTGCGGGAGTACGGTCTGACCGGTTCGCAGTACAACGTGCTGCGGATTTTGCGTGGGGAAGGAAAACCGTTGCCTTCGTTGGAGATCGCAGGCCGATTGATTCAGGTCGTTCCTGCGATCACTGGACTTATCGATCGATTGGAAAAGCAGGAACTGGTGAGCCGTGTTCGGTGTGAGAAAGACCGTCGCGTCGTGTACGTGGCCATCACTGACAAGGCTCTCGGTATCCTGGCCCAAATCGACCAGCCGCTGATGGCAATGCACAAGCAGTTAATCGGGCACCTCAGTCAGCAGGAACTTCAGCAGTTGATCGATTTGTTGGAAAAATCACGCGAAGGGGTCACCCGCGATCTCGAGTAAGCATCTGTTTTTTTAGTCGAATAGTTGATATGTAAATAGTTTGCCAAGTGATTTAGTTTTGGGGAGTTTGTCAGATGAGTTTTCAAGGCAAGGTCGTACTGATTACCGGCGGAACTTCAGGCATCGGCGAGGCCTCGGCCATTCTCTTTGCCAAGCAAGGGGCGAAGGTGGTCGTCGCTGGGCGTCGTAAGAAACTGGGCAACGCCGTCGTCGATCGAATCAAGTCCGCGGGAGGGGAAGCGGTCTTCGTCAAGGCGGATGTCACCAGTGAAGACGAGGTCAAGAACCTGGTCGAAAAGACCGTCGAACAGTACGGACGCATTGACATCGCATTCAACAACGCTGGCGTCGAGGCCGTCGGCATGTTGACCGACTTTAACGTGGACGACTATCGCAAGGTGTTCGATATCAACGTGCTGGGCGTGTTTCTCAGCATGAAGTACGAGATCGAGCAGATGCTCAAGCAAGGGGGAGGCGTGATCGTCAATACGTCCAGCATCGTCGGACACGTGGCGATGCCAGGGGCGAGCATTTACATCGCCTCGAAACACGCTGTCGAAGGGGCCACCAAAACGGCGGCGCTGGAATACGCCCAGCAAGGAATTCGCATTAACGCGGTCGCACCGGGGGCAACCGCCACCGACATGATCGATCGCTTCGCTGGAAAAGAAGGGGCAGAGAGCCGCGCGGCTTTGGCGGCACAACATCCGATGAATCGTTTGGCGACGTCCGAGGAGATTGCCGCGGCGGTTGCCTACCTGGCTTCCGATGCGGCCGCATTTACCAATGGAGTCAGCTTACCTGTCGATGGTGGTTACCTCGCCAAGTAAAGGAACCTGGTCATGATCAATGTTCGAAAAGCTGCCGATCGCGGTCATGCCAATCATGGTTGGCTCGACACCTATCACACGTTTTCCTTCGCGGGGTATGTCGATCGTGATCACGTTCACTTTCGCTCGCTTCGCGTGATGAATGAAGATCGTGTTGCCCCCGGCCAAGGCTTCGGGACCCATCCGCACAACGACATGGAAATTGTCACCTATGTGCTGGAAGGTGCCTTGGAGCACAAGGACTCGATGGGCAACGGCGAGGTCCTGCGGCCTGGCGAATTTCAACGCATGACCGCCGGCACGGGGATCACGCACAGCGAGTTCAATCCGTCTGCGGACGAGCCGGTTCACCTTTATCAGATCTGGCTCTTTCCCGATCGGAAAGGACACACGCCTAGTTACGAACAGAAGCGATTTCCCGACGAGCAGCTGAAAAACGAGCTCCGGGTGGTCGCTTCGCCGGATGCGGAAGATGGTTCGCTCTTGATTCATCAGGACGCGAAGATCTTCCTCAGCAAGCTCGACGACGGTGCAGTCGTCGAGCATCCGTTGGTCGACGGTCGACATGCCTGGCTGCAGGTCCTGCGGGGCAAAGTGACCCTCAACGGTCAGCCCCTGGACACGAGCGACGGAGCGGCCGTAAGCGAAGAGCGGATGTTGAAAATCGAAGCCGATGAGGACGCCGAGATCATGCTGTTTGATCTTGCCTGATACGACGGCCAATTTAATCCATGACAAATCGAAACAAGAAAGTCAGCAATATGAATCCGACAGTTCAAGGTCTTCTCACCGTGGTTGGGCGGTTATTGATCGTCACCATCTTTTTGATGAGCGCTCTGGGCAACAAGATCCCGCAGTTTAGCAGCGTGGCGCAGTACATGGCCTCGGAAGGGGTTCCAGCCCCTCAGGTCATGCTCGCCGGAGCGATCGTGTTTTTGATTGTCGGCGGGCTATCGATCTTGCTCGGGTTTTATGCCCGGGTGGGGGCGGTATTGCTGCTGACGTTCTTAGTGTTGGCGACCTACTTTTTCCATGACTTCTGGACCTTTGAAGGAGAGGCCGCCCAGGGACAGATGATCCACTTCATGAAAAACCTTTCGATGATGGGGACCATGTTGTTCATCATGGCGGTTGGCTCGGGACCTTGGAGCTTGGACCAGAAACTGGTTAAAGAGGAAGTTGCCGTCTGATTACTCCCCCTCTGCCCATTGGCGGCAATGACTCTTGCGGAAGCACGTTCTCGTTTGCGGGAACGTGCTTCTTGTTGCGCTCGTGGAAGACGGCCCGCCAATGGATTATGCTAGGGCTACGCGCTTTCCCCTGCCACTTACGCACCAAGCGGAGTCCTCCTCGTGATACGATCCCTTGCCCTTGTTCCGTTCGCTGTTCTTGCTCTGGTTTCTCTGGCCCAGGCCGACGATGCAAAAAAGCCGAATATCTTGTTTCTCTTTTCGGATGACCAAAGCTACGAAACGCCCGGCTACGTCGGCCTGACCCAGGCCCAGACGCCTAGCCTCGACGAGCTTGCCAAGCGATCGGTCTCCTTCACGCATGCCTACAATCAAGGTTCCTGGAGTGGGGCGGTATGTGTCGCCAGTCGAACGATGCTCAATTCGGGCCGATTTGTGTGGCACGCGAACGACATCTACAAGACTTCTGAGAAAGAACGAGCGGAAGGCCGTTTCTGGTCGGAATACATGAAGAAGGCCGGCTATCGAACCTACATGACCGGCAAGTGGCATGTGCCAGCCAATGCGGCCAAGGCCTTTGACGTGACGGGACACGTCCGTGGCGGCATGCCGCAGCAGACGCCCCAAGGTTACGACCGCCCGAAGAGTGCCGACGATACGCAGTGGCAACCTTGGGACAAGAAGTTCGGCGGCTTCTGGGAAGGGGGCAAGCATTGGAGCGAAGTGGTTGGTGACGAAGCGGTCGGTTTCTTGGAAGAGGCTGCCAAGGACGAGAAACCGTTCTTCATGTACATCGCGTTCAATGCGCCGCACGATCCGCGACAATCTCCGAAAGAGTTTGTTGACATGTACCCGGAACATGAAATCGAAGTCCCCCAGGACTTCCTACCAGAGTATCCCGAGTGCAAACAGATTGGCTGCCCACCAACCTTGCGCGACGAGCACCTGGCACCTTTCCCACGCACCAAGTACGCGGTGCAGGTACATCGGCAAGAATACTTTGCGATCATCACGCACATGGATCAGCAGATTGGTCGCATTTTGGAAGCCTTGGAAAAGTCAGGCAAAGCGGATGAAACGTATGTCTTCTTCACGTCCGACCATGGCCTGGCTTGTGGTCACCATGGGCTGATGGGGAAGCAGAACTCGTATGACCACAGCATCCGTGTGCCTCTGCTGGTTTCCGGCCCTGGCATCAAGCCAGGCACAAACGACGCAGCCGTTTATCTGCAAGACGTCATGCCGACGACGCTAGAGCTGGCCCTGGTCAACAAACCTGAGCACGTCGAGTTCACAAGTCTGTTGCCTCTGATTCACGGTGAGAAGGCCCAGTCGTACGACGCCATCTACAATTGTTATCTCGATTTGCAGCGATCGATCACGCAGGATGGTTTCAAGCTGATGGTCTATCCCAAGGCGAATCGTGTGAAGCTGTTCGATCTGACCAGCGATCCGATGGAGATGAAGGATCTGTCGGCCGACCCTGTCCACGCCGAGAAAAAACAGCAGCTGTTCGCGACGCTGCAAAAGTGGCAAGCCAAGGTCGGGGATAAGCTTGGGCTCGACGCTCAGCTCGTCAAATAGAATCGGCCATATAAGGCTTTTTGCCAAGATTTACCGATAGTCTTGTAGGTGTTCTAAATTGGCCTGAGAAATTTTCCGTGCGAAAACTCACCGCCGCTGGAAACCTGGCGGCGGTTGCCTGGGTATGTCTTATGTAACAGGCAGGAATAGCGCAAGATTGACTGCTTCTGGAAAGCGGGACGTCAAAGCGTACCATTACCGATAGCGCCATGCGTGGTTCCGCGATTCTATTAGGGAGTAGGCAATCGTGAAGTTGTTTTCCAGTATCTTGTCGGTCAGCATTCTACTTGTGGGTACTAGCGGTTGGCTTCTCGCGGAAGAAGAGACCTCTGCTTCCGAGACGTCCGCTTTATTCAACGTGACTCGGCAAGATCACCAGGGGAACGTGCATCAGATTGCGGCCAGCTCGCGCAAGGCGGTCCGGGTATTCGTCTTCATGACCGGCGAGTGTCCTGTGTCGCGGACCTACTTTCCGGTTTTGAATGAACTTTATCGCGAGTGGGGCAAGAACGAGAAAGACATCCAGTTGCTGGGGATCTGGGCGGACGTGACACAGACTCCCCAGGACGTCGCTGGCATGGCCAAGGAGTTCTCGATCGAGTTTCCCATTTTACTGGATCGTGACGCGAGCCTAGGCAAGGCGCTCGCGCCGACCACAGTGCCGGAAGTCTTCGTGTTGGATCATCACGGAGAGATTGGCTACCGGGGACGAATCGATGATCGGTTTCTAAAGTTGGGATCGCGAAAGCCTGAGGCCACGGAGAACACGTTGCAGCAAGCCGTTGAAAAGGTTGCCGCGGGGCTGCCTGTTCTCGTTCCACGGACAAAGCCGGTGGGTTGCTACTATGAACTTCCCCCGACACCGAGTCTTGAGGAAGCGACCCTTACCTTCAACCGAGATATTGCCCCGATCTTGAACGCCAACTGTGTGGTTTGTCACCGCGAGGGTGAAGTCGGTCCGTTCACGCTGACCAGCTACATGGATGCCGCGAAGCGAGCCCGGCAAATTGCCCGGGTGGTCGATACGAAGCTGATGCCTCCCTGGAAAGCGGCTCAGGTTCATGGCGAGTTCGAAGGGCAACGGACGCTGACCGATCGCGAGATTGAAACCTTGAAAGCGTGGGCCAAGTCGGATCGTGCTGAAGGAGATCCGGCTGACCTGCCACCTACGCCTACGTTCGCATCCGATTGGATTCTGGGCGAGCCAGACCTCGTGCTCGAGATGCAAGAGGATTTTGAAGTTCCAGCCGGCGGTGCCGACATCTTCCGCAACTTCGTCATTCCGTACGAGATTCCGGAAGACAAACTGGTGGCGGCGGTTCAGTTCAAGCCAGGCGATGCCAGCGTGGTGCATCATTCGATTCTATACCTTGACAACAGCGGCAAGGCACGCGCCAAGGATGCCGCTGCGCCAGGACCTGGCTATTCAACCTTTGGCGGTCCAGGGTTTGTGCCGTCGGGGTCGATTGGGGGTTGGTCGCCAGGCAAACGTCCCCATCCCCTTCCCAACGGTTTAGGGCGAAAGATGCAGAAAGGGGCAGATCTGGTGATGCAGATTCACTATCACCCCAGCGGCAAAGCGACCAAAGATCGCTCGAAGGTCGGAATCTATTTCGTCGACAACCCAAAGAACGAAGCGTTCGCGATCTGGACGTCGTCGTTCGATCTGGACATCCCGCCCGGCGAAGAGCATTACAAAGCGACTGCGTCTTACAAGCTTCCCGCCGAGGTGACGCTGCTCAGCTGCATCCCGCACATGCACCTTCTGGGGCAACAGATGAAGGCCACCGCATATTTGCCCGATGGTACATCCAAAGTGCTGATCGACGTGCCGCAGTGGGACTTCAACTGGCAAGACGAGTACATGCTAGCAGAACCGATGCAACTACCCGCCGGGACCCGGATTAAAGTTACGGCCAGCTACGACAACTCGGAAAACAACCCGACCAACCCCAGTTCGCCCCCTCAACGAGTTACCTTCGGGGAAGAAACCACAGACGAAATGCTGTACTGCTTCTTCCTTGTAGCCGCGAAGGAAAAGAGCACCATCCCTGTCGTATTGGGTGATGTCTTTACGCAAGAGGTTCTACGTCGATCGGCCCACAGGCTAAAAATGGGCCGTTAGTCCCCAAAATGACGAGCACTTCTCGCTGCTAGCACCCAGGGCGAGTAAGGCTTGGCGGAAAGCGAATTGATCTCGATTGACCGCCTGCGGGGCAAACTCTATCGTAGACGCCCCGCAGGGTCTCGGCACGGATGAATGATACGCCCGGCCAGCGGTGAGATACTGATTATTTGCTCGTTACAGTCCGTCATCAGATGGTCGTGTCTTTGGGCGGAATGGAAAAGAAATCATGTGGCAATTGCAGCGCTCATGGATGAGCGTCTTCCTGGCTGGCTTTGTTTTGTTGGTCAGCGGGGAAATGAGCTTGGCTCAGCAACCAGGGGGATCTGGATTCGGTCCGATTCCGATTACCGTTGATGGCAACGAGGCACCTGCGGGCAGTTATCAGGGGCCCGTTCCGATACAGTACGATGCCCAGTCGCCCCAGCAGCCGCCGCAAAATACGCAGCCGGCACCGCAATATGCTCAACCGCCGGCTCCAGCGCAATACCAACCTTCGTTCGGGCCGAATCCCCAGCCAACTGGTAGTGCGTTTAGTGCTCCGCAGCAGCCTACTTCTCAGCCGGTACCAGGAAGTGCCGTGCCCGCGCCTGGTGGTCTGATTTTGCCAGAGGAAGAACTCTCGCTTGAACGCGTGGAAATGCTTCGCCGAGCAGTGGAAGAAGCGACGAACCTGGACGAGGCGAAAAAGAAGCGAGCCATCGAACTCTACCAAAGTGCAGCCGCCAAGGTGAAAGAAGCCCAAGACTTCGCTGCCAAAGCGACCGCAATGGCCGCCGATGCCCAGCCGGCAGTGATTCAGCAGCGGCTTGATGTGATCAAGAAAAGCCTGGAAGAGATCAAGAAGTTGAAGCCGGAATCGTTTGCCGATGTCCCGCTTGCTGAACTGGAACAGCGCCAGGCCAAGCAGGAACTCGACAACACGGCCATTCAGAAGGATCGGATCGCAGCCGAAACCGAGCCCAAGCGTCGCGTTGATCGGCGAAAGCAAATCCGCGAATGGATGGTCGAAGTTCCCAAGGAATTCGTCAAGATCAAACAGGCCGCGGAAAGCATTCCCCAGGACGAACACCCCCTGCTTGCCCAGGCCATCAAGACCGACGTCATGGCTCGGCGGATTTCACTCTATCGTCAATACGTGGCCGCGGAAGCGGAACTGGCCAAGTACGATACCGAGGAAGCGGTCGACTTGGTGCGTTTCGAACGGGACCTGGCGACTCAGCGTCTGGCGTTTGCCGAGCAGACGATGAAGGCCATCGCCGACCAGGTGCAAAAGAAGCGTGCCCAAGCAGCCCAGGAAGCCGTTCGCCAGGCACGCGAACAGTTGATCATGGTTCAGCCGGTACTGCGTTCATACGCCGAGCGGAACCAGGAACTAGCCGAAACGTCTCAGGCAATCGCCAAGAAGCTGGCCGAGGCCGAAAAGGAAGCCAATGAGGCCGACCAACAACTCCGAAACTTGCGCAAGCAGTTTAACGAGACCAGAGAGAAGGTGGAGAAGCTTGGGCTGACCAGCTCCATTGGTGCACTGCTTCGCAAGCAGCGAACAGATCTGATCGAGATGTCCCCCTGGCGAACCGGAATGCCTGATCGTCAGGCATTAATCGATGAGGCCCAGTTCAAGCACTTCGAATACGACGACGAGCGAGAAGAATTGGCCAATCCGGAACTCCTGGTGCAGCGCATCATGGACGAGGCACAACTGCAAGTCGAATCAGAACGCGAGCAGCTCGAATTGGCGGCCCGCGAACTGTTCGAGCGGAAACGCGAGTTTCTCGGTCTGCTGATCAAGAACAACACGAAGTACCTCGATACGCTGATCGATTTGAAGACGAAAGAGCAACAGACCGTCAGCGAGATCGCCGCCTATCAGAACTACATCGACAAACGTGTCCTGTGGATCCGTAGCGGCAACATTCTGGCCACGGAACTCCAAGTCGACGAATCGGACAAAGCAATTCTGTCGCCTGCCAATTGGATCGATGTTTCGCGCGTTCTTTGGTCAGACGTCAAGCGGAACTTGATGATCTGGATTGTCGTCGTTTCACTTTTTGTGGCCCTGGTGATCAAGCGAGGCCGGTTGAAGACGGAGCTGCGATCCCTCGGCGACCTGGCTCAAAAGCCTGGCTACTTTGCCTTTTGGCCGACGATGCATGCGATCTTCTATTCGTTGATCCTGGCCGGTATGAATCCAGCGTTTGTTGCCTTCGTGGCCTGGCGTTTGACGTCAGCAGGTACCGATCAGACCTTTTCAATCGCGGTTGGCAACGGGCTGTACTGGACCGCGGTCATGTGGTTCCCTCTGGAGCTTATGAAAAACGTGTGCCGCGGCAAGGGATTGGGCGAGGCACACTTCAAGTGGCCGGAGTCCTCGCTACGCCTGCTCGGCAAAAGCATGACCTGGTTGACCCCGGCGATTTTGCCGCTGACGTTCGTTACGTCAACCTTCTACGCCAGCGACCCAACGCATGGGCACGATGCGATCGAACGCATTTGCTTTATCGTTCAGGCCCTCTTCCTGTCCGCGTTCCTCGCGCGGATCTTGCATCCGACCGGCGTGTTTCAGGAATACCTCGCCTACAACCAAGGCGGCTGGTTAGACCGTTTGAAATACGTTTGGTACTGGGGCTCGGTGACCGCGCCACTGGCGCTGGCTGGGCTCGCTTTCTGGGGATACTACTACACCGCCCAGGTTCTGTCGTGGCGACTGTTCGCCACGCTTTGCTGCGTGATGGGGCTGATGCTGATTCGAGCAACCTTAATGCGTTGGATCATGCTGGCTCGCCGCAAACTGAGTATTGCCCAGGCGCGCGAACGTGCCGCGGCGGCCGCTGCTCAGACAGGCGACTCGGCAGCCGCTTCGCTGTCGAATTCGATTCTGGCCGAGCAAGCCAAGGAAGAACTTTCGGCTCACAGTGCTCAGACACAGCGTCTGCTGGCGACCGGGATGTTCACCATCTCGCTTGTCGGGTTCTGGCTGATCTGGGGCCAGGTATTGCCGGCCCTGCGTATGCTCGACCAGTATGGCTACGACATTGCCGCCACGGAAGAAGTTGCCCAGTCCGAGATGCCAGCGGCGCCCGGCATGCCGCCAACCACGACGGACAAAGAAGCCAACGAAGGCGCCGCGAAAGAAGAGGCACCCAGCGTCGCCGAAGAATCGACCGGCGATAAGGTGGTCACCAAGAAAATCACGATCCTGACGATTGCCTTTGCCGGCCTGATTTTGGTTCTGACGTTGGTATTTGCTCGCGATATTCCGGGCTTGATGGAAATGACCGTCTTACAGCGATTGCCGCTGGAGCCTTCCATTCGCTACGCGATCACCTCGCTGACCAGCTATGCGATCGTAATGATCGGCGTGATCTGGGCGTTCTCGAGCGTTGGCTTGCAGTGGTCACAGATCCAATGGCTAGCGACCGCTTTGACGTTCGGTTTGGCGTTTGGCCTGCAGGAAATGTTTGCTAACTTCGTGGCTGGCATTATCATTTTGTTCGAGCGTCCGATCCGTGTCGGAGATATTGTCACGATTCATGATGTAACTGGCGTGGTCTCGCGAATCCGAATTCGTGCGACGTCGATTACCAATTGGGATCGTAAGGAATACGTGGTTCCGAATAAGGAATTCATTACCGGTCGACTGCTCAACTGGACGCTTTCTGACACGGTCAATCGCGTGGTCATCAACGTCGGCGTGGCCTATGGCACCGATACGGAGGCGGCTCGAAAGATTCTGCTGGAGATCGCCGAGAAGAATCAGTACCTGCTTAAGGACCCTGGTCCGATCGCCACGTTCGAGGGCTTCGGCGACAGTACGCTCAACCTGATTCTGCGGGCCTATCTGCCGAACCTCGAGAACCGCTTGATGGTGATTAACGATCTTCATACGGCGATCGATCGAGCGTTTCGCGACGCGAAGATCGAAATTGCGTTTCCGCAACGCGATCTGCATATTCGCACCGCCCCCGGCGTGGCGGCCGCGTTGGGTGTGCCAGGGGCCGAAGAGCGTTTGCCCGTCGCCGACAAGCAGGAAGACAAACGCGGGGCAGCCTAGCTTTGATCAAAAGCCGCATCGAGTCCGGGTGTCCTAGAGAATACTCTCTGGGACACCCTGTCAATGCTAGCGAAGAAGTCGCTCTGGCTTGAAATTACGCAATGCGATACAAACCGCTTGAAAGTATGCGCGCAGCGTAATCATTGAGGTCAAAGCGATGAAACGAGACCGAACGGATTCGACGGAAACGGCCAGCAGTTGGAGCAAGTTGCGCCCCTTGATGGTCGTGACGGGTCTGATTTTCCTGGTGGTGATGCTTCCCTCGATCGCGGCACAAACGCCACTTTTGGCGTGGGGGGTCGCTCAGGGAACGGCCGATCTCAATGGCAAGGTTACCGTCGGCTCTGCTTCGCTGGGTTGGTTTTCACCCATCGTCCTGAAGGACGTTGAAGTCGTCGACGCCGAGGGAGCACCGGTCGCGGAAATCCCTTCAATCCGCGTGAGCCAATCGCTGCTGAGCTTGGTTGGCAATTCGGCCAATTTAGGCACGATCGAAATCAATCAACCGGTCGTACATGTGACCGTCTCCGAAGGGAAAAGCAACTTAGAACAGTTGCTTCCAGTCGTCGAAACACCTTCGGAAGCAGAAGAGGGAGGATCGTCTACGCCGCGCACGTACCGTCTGGTTGTTCGCCAGGGAACCGTTCATTTGGCCGACGGGAACTCTTCGCGAACGTGGACCTTGGAAGATCTTGCCGCCGACGTCGACTTTCGTGATGCCACGATCCCGGCGCCGTGTACCTTTTCGGCAAGTTTGCGAGACCGTGAACAGTTGGGGGTGCTGCAGGGAAAAGGTGCCCTGCCCACCGGCTCGGGAGAGGCCAAGTTCTCGGTGGTGACCAAGGGAATTCCGTTAGGTATCGCCGAGCTTGCCGCTGCTCGGATAGGGCAGCAGATCTTTGCCCAAGGAGAACTCAACGGACAGGTCGATCTAGTCTCATCGCCGGCAGGGCCATCGGTTCTCTGCAATTTGGAAGCCAGCGGCATCCACATGCGTTCGCTGAACTCGGCGCGAGGAGCTGGTTGGAACGATGGAACCCTTCGTGCGACGGGCGTCATTGGTCTCGCGGGCACTCATGCCCAGGCAAATCAATTCACGCTGACGACCGACTGGGGACAAGTCCTGGTCAATGGAAGGATCCCAACGAAACTGACGGCTGCTTCCTCTCCAAATGCTTCTCCGGGACAGGTCTTAGGGGAAGAACCTTGGGAGATCCGTGGTACGGTCGATATCGCTCGCTTGGCCAACGCATTTCCGGAACTTCTGCAGATACGCGATGGCGTGCAGCTTCAGGAAGGACGCGTCACGCTGAACCTGGCAAATCATGTCGAGATGGGGCATTCGTCCTTGCAGGCATCGGCAGTCGTTTCCAACATTGTGGCGATCGTCAATGGGCGGCATGCCGATTGGCAGCAGCCGTTGGAGTTGTCGGCGGCCGTGTCGATGCCTGGTGATCAGTTGCAGCTTGATACGATCGCATGTCGCTCGTCGTTTCTGACAGCCGATGGAAAGACCAATGGTCCTCTGACGGATGTTCGCTTTTCGATAGATGGTAATCGCCTGGCCGCGGACCTATCGCGCTTTGTCGATCTGAAAGGAAACCAGTTCGCAGGCACGCTCGAAGGCTCGCTTCAGATCCAAAATATGGGCGGTGGTCGAGTTGGACTCGCTGCCGTGGCCAATGGGACGGATGTGAAGTGGATGCAAGGCTCGCAGATGGTCTTCGCCGAACCGAGTGTGCAGACGCAGATGCAATCGACCATCGTCCTGCAGAATGCCGCACTTCAGCAGATCGAATCCGCCAATGCGTCGCTGCAAGCCGGCTCGACGTCGTTGACTGCCCAGACGTCGGGAATGGTTATTTTCAACGAAGACACGGTTTGGCCGATCAAAGTGCAACTGCAAGGGATGGTCGATCCGATTTGGAATCAACTTCGCGGACTGATCGGCTTCGAGGATTTTCAACTTGGCGGCAATGGCATGGTCTTGGCCAAGCTGACCATGGGGACCAACCAATGGCTGATCGAAGGAGTGAACGTTGACCTGAATGATTTTGCTCTGGTGGGGCCTGCGACGCAGGTTCATGAGAAGAAGCTTAAAGTCGAAGGTAACGCCCTGGTCGACTGGGGGGCACAGCACTTTTCGAGCAAGCAATTCACTGTCGTCGGCACGACGATTTCTGCCCGCGGTACCGAGATTGATATGCCGTTGAAGAGTGGTCAGACCGCTTCGGGGCAACTGGCTTATCGCGTGGATTTGAGTCGTGGTATGCACTGGGTCGTTCCGCCACAGTGGTTAGGACAAAACCGAGTTTCCGGCGAGATGTCTGGCACGATGACGCTTTCCAGTGATGCCAATGGGGTCGTTCTGCAGAACAGCGGACAGATTGCCAATTGGGAGCTTCTGGTTCCAGGAGCCAACCCCAATGGAACGCCTCAGCCCCAGATGCAGCCTGCGTCGGTCAGCCAGCAGACGTTTTCGTGGCGCGAAGCCAATCTGACGTACATGCAATCGCTTAGCCTGAATCACAACGAAGACGCACTCGCTTTGCACGAATGCCAATTGAGCTGCTCGGCCTTGAAGCTTTCTGCCAAGGGGGGGGTAAGCCAATTGTCGTCGGTCGGTAACGTTTCGGTCCAAGGGCAGGCCGATTACGACTGGGCCAAGATCTCGCCGCTGGTCGCTGCGATTGTGGGACCGCAAGTTCAGATTCAAGGTCAGCGCACGTCGCGTTTTCAATGGATTGGCCCACTGTGGGGTGGAGCAGATTCCGTCGCCAACTCGTTGACGATTTCGCCAGCCTGGGAAGCCGCGGCGGATGTGTCTTGGCAACAAGCCAACCTGTTTGGCATTCCGGCCGGCGAGTCGATTTTGAACGCTCAGTTACGGCAAGGCGTTGTTCAATTGACGGCCAATAGTCCTGAACTGAGCGGTGGGAAGCTGACAGTGAACACTCAGCTGCTGCTCAATGCCAAGCCAATGCAATGGCAGGTACCTCCCGGACGCGTCATCGAGAACGTGGCGATCACACCTGAGATGTGCCGTTCGTGGCTTCAGTACGTCACGCCGATTGTGGCGGATGCAACGCGAGTGGAAGGCCGTTTTTCGCTGGATGTGGAACGAGGAATGTTCCCCGTTGAGGACCCCATCCAAGGCGAGTCCAACGGTGTGCTGCACATTCAAGGTGCCGAGGTCCGGTCTGGCCCGCTGGCTCAAGGTTACGTGATGCTCGCTCGCAACGTGGAAGCACTCGTGAAAGCAAAGCCTGCCGCGGCGATCGATCAAGGCTCGGCGTCGCTACTGACTTTACCACCGCAGCAAGTTCGCTACCGCGTGGTTAAGGGACGCGTATACCACGAGAATCTGATTGTTCAGTCGGGGGATGTTCGCGTGATCACATCGGGCTGGGTCGACGCCAACCAGCAGATGCAAATGATGGCCGCCATTCCGATTCAAGATAGTTGGGTCGAAAAAGCTCCCTGGCTGGCGTCCATGCGAGGTACGGCGCTGAATGTGCCGATCTCGGGTTCCATGCAGCAGCCGAAAATTGATAGCCAGGTGATCGAACAGATGACGCGGGGGATGCTCGATAATGCTGCCCGCGGAGCAATTCAGGAAGGAATCAATCGCGGGCTCCAGGAATTGTTCCGACCCCGATAACGTCAGGGCGTCTAGCAGTGGCCGTCATGGCAGGCAGCAAACCGGCGAAATTCTCCTTCGTCGATGAAGATGGATTCGTCGGAGAGTTGGAAAATAAGATCCGTGCCAGGCCAGCCCATCGCGCTGAGAAGCGTATCGAATGCTTCTTCCGAGCAATTGCCTTTGATCTCAGCCGAATGCAATCGGCCGTTGCGATCGTAGAGGACACCGTCGAGCTGCCAAGGGTCGTCGCCGTCGGTCTCATGCACCCAGACAAACGACCCGTCAGGCTCGAACAGCATGCGCGGCAGATTGTTAAGCCGGGACTGCGCAGTTTCGAATGAGCACCCCATCGGCTCTCCGAGCACAATGGGTGAAATCGACAACGTCTGAAGCCGAAGTCCTCGCGCATTAACGAGGGGACCCAACTGCAGGGATCGCGGGCGAGCATGCACGGAAACGTGGAACCGATACATCAACTTGTTGCTGGTTATGAAACTGAATCTGCCACCCACTGCAAATAGGCGCTCGATCCATCAACGATTGGGAGCGCGATGATCTCCGGAACTTCGTATGAATGGTGCTGGCGAATCAGTTCGGCTAATGAGGAAAATACTTGGCTCGTCGTCTTGATCGAGACCAAAAACTCTTCCTCTTTTTGGATCGCGCCTTGCCACTGATAGACGGACGTCATCGGACCAACAATCTGGACACATGCCCCTTTGGCATGTTGGATGATGGTCTCGGCAAGCTTCTCGGCATCCGCAGAACTACCGGTCGTTGTTTGAACCACGATCGCCTGCGACATGCCGTCTCACATCACCAAAGAGAAGGAAGAATTTCCAACGTGCTGCCCCAGTCGATAGTCTACTTGATGGATCGGGAATGCGGGCACGCGATTGAGTGTGGGTTTCCGCAAAGGACGTTACGTTATCGTTGCGGTCGAATCGATTCGCTCGATTTTCGTAATGGGCCCCCAAGTGGTTCATAGACTGGAGAGGGGGGGGTGGGTATTGTGTGACCTCCGAGTGAGGACGATTTACCGGGAGATCGCAGAGGTGGGGTAAACACGGGGTTGGCTTTGGGCGTCAGAACGTTTTGTGCGCCATCCACGCGAATTCGTCGAATCGGCGAAGGCGCCGTTCCGAGAATCCCGCTCCAGACCTCGTACGGAGCACCTTGTCGTTCGTCATCCCGATAGAACGTCAGATAGGTCATCTTCTCTGAGGGAAGGAATTCCCTCCAATCACCGTTGCCGCAAGTGGGCGTGTAGACACGACGCCAAGTTCCGCAGTTGAAATAGAGTTGGCTCAGCATGTACCCATCGGCAAAGCTTGCGTCCAGAGGAACGGTTTCGTCGCTATGCGTGTGACCGAAGACGATGTGTTTCGCACGGCGGTTTCGGAACTCACATTCCTCCATGGCCTTTTTCGAGAGCGATTTGCTTTGGCCTTGCTTGCGGAGCCAGTTCATGATGCGCCGTCCCCAGGTCTCTTCGTCCTGGTAACGGAATTTCATCAGCGAACCGAGTTCTTCCAGGTCCCGCACGCCGAACGAGTTGTCCCGATCTAATTGGTATGCCAACGGCATCATCTGGGAAATGACGCGGTCCCAACAATTCTTCAGTTCGTATTGCAGCGACGTAACGGGGCAAGAAATTTTCATCATCTGGTTCAGGCACACCGGGGCCATGACCAGCGGACGGACGTGATCTAGTTCCTGCAATCCCAACTGGCATGAGGCAGGCAATTGTTCGCCGAAACCATGTTGGACCTCGAAGCGGAACCGCATAAGTCCTTCGATGAGAAGAAGGTCTGTCAGGCTTGCTCGGTCGCGGTGGCCAGCGTAGCTGAGGTTGTCGAAGACGTCGCCATGTCGCGCAAACATGCGATGTTGACGGTAAGCGGCCGACAGATCGGCATCCTCGGCAGGCTCGTGCGCGAAGGGGCGTTCGGGTGAGTTGTTGAGTCCAAACGCTTCGACGATCGCGCTGCGAACGTGGTTCATTTCTGGGTTGGATAAGTGCAGCGGCCAGTCCGCATTGCCCACCATGTAATGAATGCGAACGGGTATGGGTTGCAAGTCGTCGTCGAATGCCGGTTTCCCGTCGGGAGACATACCAGGCACACGCACGGTTTGTCGTGTGCTTATCCCCTTGAAGATCGCGGTCGTTTCGAGGTTGCGCGAGAGGATGCCAGAGACAATCGCGCTCACGCGTTTGCAGAATTCGGTGGACTGCTGCGCGCTCCATGGTTTAGGTCCGTCGATGAGCCAACGCGAGGAACGCATGATGTCGAGGACGTCGCCGAGCAGTACTAGATCGATGTGGGGAATGGGACGGTACTGGCCGTCGCTCCGCCACGAAGCGCGCACGGCGAGATCTTGAAGTCGTTCCGTAAAGATCCGGAAGGCCCCGGAATCTAGGGTCTCGCAACTGGTGCCGTCGGTGAGATGGAGATCGCTGAGTACGACTAACATGTGGAATCCCCGCGGACAATAAAACCAAAGACGACGCGTCATTCCGCGTAAATGACGCGTCGGGAACCCTTGAACTGAATCGGTTGCGCCGAACGCGTAGCGTTAGTTTTATCGCGAGAAGCCGTACAGACTGTGCGGCGATTAGACTGAAGATTCAGCGTTGTCCTGTCAGTGCTATCGCTGACAACGTTGCTAGCGAACGCGTTTTCGCGCCTTGAGTGCGATATAGCGTTCTTCTGGCATGGTGATGCTGGTGACGCGAACGCCGAATTTGTCGCCGATCTTCACGGCTTCCCCCTCGGCAATCTTTTGATGGCCGATTTCTACGTCGAGCGTATCTTCGCAGGACTTGTCGAATTGGATGATCGTACCCACGCCAATGTTGACGATGTCGTTTACTTTCATCTTTTTAGCGGCCAGAATTACTCGGATCGGGACTTCGATTTGCAGCAAACTGCGACTAAAGCTTGGCAACTCTTTGTAACTAGAAATTCGCGGACGAGCAGCCGTTGGCATAGGACTTGGTTGGGGAGCACTCGGTGATGACGCCGCGGCTGGTTCAGCCTGAGCCTGATCGGCTTCTGCCGCCGCTAGGGTCGGCGTGTCGGTCACGGCTTGGAAGACGCTGCTAGGGCTGGTCAAAGGCCATACCATCAGTGCTTCATGAGGCGTGCCGTCGATTTCCAACTGCAATGAAAGCTTGGCTGGGCTGTCGCCGGGCGTTCCGTTTTCACAGGCAGCCGCCAGATCGTCGACGGCTTGAACCTGGAACTCCATGGCCATGAACTCTTCTGGCAAGAGCGTCATGCCGAGTTCCTGGCCAAGCGTTGCCAACTTGCTTTCGCCAGTGGGATCAGGGGAAGCATACCACTCCGGTAGCACTCCACTGACCTGAGAAATGAGGACTAGCGCGGCCTCCGATTCAACGTTCAGGACAATCGCCAGTCCGCCGACTTTCCAGTCGGTTAGGTCCGAGTCGGTTGACAGCGGGCCTCCCTCACCCAACTTGAGTTGGATCTTCTGATCAAACGCCCTCGAAAAAGCGTCCGAAGCCTCGACTGCGGTTGCTTCGCATGCTGCGATAACTTCGGAAAGAGCTTCGATGTTGAATGCAGTCATATTTCTGAGTGGGATGCAGCGCGCACGGATCGATTGTCATTCGTCTTCCTGGGAATAATCGGCACCGGCGGTCGTTAAACTTGATATATTCGTTGCAGATTCTCATGGGCTGCTCTCATCTTTGCGTGACGATCGGGGCCTGTTTTCCTTCAAGAAACTGCGAGATAATCTGGTCTTCAAGCATGTGATAGCTAGCGATTGTTCGCATCTTCTCACGTGCGAACGTGCCTGAGCCCGATTTCTTCGTCAAAAGTCAAGTTTTTAGCTATGAATTGCTCGGCCAGTCGATTTCCCTCATTGCCAGTCCGATTGAATATGGCTATATTGCCATTAAGCCATGAATGAATCCTTAGCAAAACTCGTTTCCAAATCACCCCCGCAGTACGAGGCACGTGCGAAGGTGGCCAAGGCGATGGCTCACCCGAGCAGGTTGTTCATGCTCGATCTGCTGGGGCAGCGCGATATGTGCGTCCAGGAATTGACTCAAAGCGTTGGTTGCGATCAGTCGACCGTTTCCAAGCATTTGGCAGTTCTGAAAGAAGTCGGGCTCATCGAGTCTCGGCGGGAAGGGACTTCGAACTATTACAAGCTCGCTTGTGGCTGCTTGGATGGTTTCTTTCAGTGTCTGGAAGCGGTCGTCCAGTCCGATGTAGAGAAGCGAACGTCCGCTTGTGACGGAGGTTGTAAGCCGTGAGACGCTATGTGGCGGAAGTCATTGGAACGTTTGCCCTCGTCTTCGCTGGGACGGGCGCTATCGTCGTTAATGACTTGACCCAACAGTCCGTTACGCATGTAGGGATTGCCCTGACTTTCGGAATGATTGTCATGGCATTGATTTACGCGATCGGTGATGTATCTGGGGCGCATCTTAATCCAGCGGTAACGATCGGATTTTGGACGGCTCGCCAGTTTGAGGGCAAAGAAGTCGTTCCCTACATCATTGCTCAACTCGTGGGGGCAATCGCAGCAAGTACGACGTTACGGGTGCTATTCATGGAGCATGCCACGCTGGGGGCTACGCTGCCTGCGGGATCCTGGTGGCAGTCATTCGTGCTGGAAGTGATCCTTACGTTTCTATTGATGTTCGTCATTTTGAACGTCGCTACGGGAGCGAAGGAAAAAGGCATCATGGCCGGTGCCGCCATCGGAGCCACGGTTGGCTTGGAAGCGATGTTCGCCGGCCCCATTTGCGGGGCGTCGATGAACCCGGCGCGCTCGATTGCTCCGGCCTTGGTGAGCGGACGCTTGGAATACCTGTGGATCTATATCGTGGCGACGATTGCCGGTGCGATCCTGGCCGTGTTTGCCTATCAATTCATTCAAACGGAAACAGAATCCGATTCGAACCCGGAATCGGAACATCATGCGATGGAGGAAGTGTCATGAAACGTGTCTTGATCTTATGCACGGGAAACTCGTGCCGATCACAAATGGCGGAAGCGCTTTGGGCCGAGCTTGGTCAGGGGGAGTGGGATGCTTACTCCGCCGGCTCGAAACCTTCAGGCTACGTCCATCCCCTGGCGATTGAAGCGATGAAAGAGTTGGGCATTGATATTAGTGGGTACGAAAGCAAGTCGGCCCAGGACTTTCAGCATCAACCTTTTGATCTGGTCGTTACGGTTTGTGATAACGCCAAGGAAGAGTGCCCCATTTATCCTGAAGCGAAGGAGACCTTGCATTGGCCATTCGATGACCCGGCCGATGCCAAGGGAACGAACGAGGAAAAGATGCCGACGTTTCGCCGTGTACGCGATGAAATCAAGGCCAAGATTGGTCAGTATTTAGGAGTCTAAGATGCAATCCGTAGTTGATTTTCCCGGCAGCTTTCGCATTCATGTCGCATTGAATGTGTCGAATCTGGAAGCATCGCAGAAGTTCTATGAAATGCTGCTGGGGACAGCCCCCAGCAAGGTACGACCTCGGTACGCCAAGTTCGAGCCAGTCGATCCTTCAGTGAATCTTTCGTTGAATCAGATTGATGAGCCTTTCCAGGTCGAACAAGGTTCCGCTCATTTCGGCATTCAAGTGAAGACCATTGCCGAAGTGCATGCCGCGGCCAAGCGTTTCGAAGCGGCCGGATACAAAGTGATGCAGGAAGAAGCGACGACCTGTTGTTACGCCGTGCAGGACAAGGTCTGGGTCGCGGACCCGGATGGTCATAAATGGGAAGTCTTCGTCGTCATGAATGCCGACGCGAAGGACGAACTGTACGAACAGTCCGGCTGCTGCAGTCCCAACCTGTCGCAGATCCAATTGTAAGCTTGCTTGACGATGCAGCCTGATGGTCAATCATCAGGCTGTCGTCTTTTCTTGCGGAGAAGCTTCTATTCGGCTTTCCTGCCCATTAAAACGCGGTAGATGGCCAGGACGACCATCGAGCCCAATATCGCTACAAAAAAGCTGTACAGATTGAAGCCGGTGACCGTTCCATATCCTAGTCCGGTCATGATAAATCCTCCTACCATGGCTCCAACGACACCAATAATGATGGTCACGATGCAGCCACCTGGGTCGTCTCCGGGGAAGAGGAATTTGGCCAAAGCTCCGGCAATCAGGCCGAATACGATCCAAGAGATAATGCCCATGGTTGTTGCTCCCTTCAGGACGGGTTTCATTCACTCAAACGAAACCTGATGCGCAAAGCGTGCCAACGATATTCATCGGCTCATGCCTAGGTAGACGAGGGAAGTTGCTTGCTGAAGGTCATCTGGCCAAATAGCCAGAGAACGAATTTGCTCGGCATCATCATGAGGGCCCGCTCGGCCAGCAAACGCATCCGATCCGCCGCGATCATCTGTCCGCGAAAGTGAGTCTCCTTCATGCGAATGGTTTCTCCCAGTTGCTTCTTGAGCTTGGTGCTCTTCATGCCTTCCGGGTGAACTCGGTAACGAATCAACGGTTCGGGATGGTTGGCAAACTTGGCTCCGGCGATTGCCAGCCGGCACCAAAGGTCATAGTCTTCGACAAAGAAGTCGGTTTGGTATCCGCCAACTTTTAAGACGGCATCACGCTTGAACATCACCACTGGATGAGCGATCGCACAGTATCTGCGTAGTGCTTTGACGATCTCTTCATGCGTGCGGGGATAATCCCGGAAGCCAAGGTGTTTCCCGTCGTCGTCGATAATGTTAAGTGTGCTTCCCAGGACATCCAGATCCGGTTCTTTCTGAAAGCACTCTACTTGAGTCGCAACGCGATGGGGTTCCCACAGATCGTCCGCATCTCCGCGAGCCACCAATTCGGCGGTGGCCAGTTGAAGTCCTTGGTTAAGCTGATCGGCAAGGCCACCAGTTCGATGCGGGTTGCTAACATGGAGGATACGGTCATCCTTTACATGAGCAATCATTTCTCGCCCGTCACGTTCAGAGGGATCTTCCACGATAACGATCTGCAAATTCTGATAGGTCTGATTGAGGATGCTCTCCAGCGCCTCTGGAAAAAGGCGAGGGTGGGGATTCCATACGGGCATCAGTACCGAAACAAGCGGTTGGTCGTGCACGGAAGAATTGGGTTCTGACATGATGGCCTGAGTGACACAACTCGCGGTGGAGAATAGACAAACACCTTGAGTATAAATTCGCTGCCTCTTCACGAAACGTGCTACTCGGTTAGCGTTTCGTGAAGTTCCTGCCGACAGGACTACGCCGCACGGAAGCGGCAAATTCCGAAACACCAGATTCTGGATTGGCAGCGATGGGTCAACGGACCGTGGCAGGCGAATTGGGCAAAGAGTCGTTCTCTGGGACGATTCCTTCGTTTATTTATGGAAGTTGTCGGTGCGTTGTTGCCAGGGAGGTGACGATGAATGGATGCAACCGTCTATTGGCGTATTAGGCAGCGCAGGGAGAGTTTCTGGGTGGATTGATCGACCTTAACTTTGGGCTACCATAATAGAACCTCAAAAACCCCTGCCTTTTGGAGTTCTTCCCGTGATTCGATGTCTTTTTGCTTCTGCCTTTGCGCTGTCGGCTATGGCGACTTCCCTTTTTGCTGCCCCGCAAAATTATGACGTTGTCATTTATGGAGGGACCTCCGCTGCGATCACGGCCGCCGTTCAAGTCAAGAAAATGGGTAAGACGGTCGTCGTTGTTTCGCCTGACAAGCATCTTGGCGGTCTCTCGAGCGGTGGTCTCGGCTGGACCGACAGCGGGAACAAGGACGCCATCGGTGGTCTGTCGCTCGACTTCTACGAGCGCGTCAAAAAACACTACGATCAGCCAGAAGCCTGGCGTCAACAAAAGGCTGGCCAATACAGCCGCTATCGTAAGAACGACAGCGCGATGTGGGTCTTCGAACCCCATGTCGCTGAGAAGGTGTTTGAGCAACTCGTCGAAGAGTACAATATCCCCGTCGTTCGCGATCAATGGCTCGATCGCGCCAATGGCGTGAAGAAGGTCGATGGAAAGATCGTCAGCATTACGACGCTCGATGGAAACACCTACACCGGCAAGGTCTTCCTCGACACAACCTACGAAGGGGATTTGATGGCAGCCGCTGGCGTGTCGTACCACGTCGGACGTGAATCGAATGACGTTTACGGTGAAACGATCAACGGTGTGCAAGTCGCACGTGCCCACAGCCATCAATTCGAATATCCAACCGATCCCTATGTCGTCGAAGGGGATCCAAGTAGCGGATTGCTGCCGCGTATTTCCGCGGACAAGCCAGGCCCCGATGGAAGTGGCGACGATAAGATTCAAGCCTACTGTTTTCGCATGTGTTTGACCACGGCAGCCGACAATCAGGTCAAATTCCCCAAGCCCGAGGGCTATGACCCCAAGCAGTACGCGTTGCTGGCTCGTTACCTCAAGGGTGGCTGGAAGGGGGTCTTTAACAAGTTCGATCCTGCTCCGAATTTCAAAACCGATACGAACAACCACGGGGCGTTCTCGACCGACAACATTGGGATGAATTATGACTATCCCGAAGCTTCGTACGAGCGACGCAAGGAAATCATTCGCGAGCACGAAACGTATCAAAAGGGCTGGCTCTACTTCATCGCCAACGATCCGTCCATTCCGAAAGACATACAAGATCGCATGAACAAGTGGGGGCTGGCCAAGGATGAGTTCGTCGATAACGGCAACTGGCCGCACCAGATCTATGTTCGCGAAGCTCGACGTATGATCGGTCCAGTCGTGATGTGCGAGCCGATGCTGCGAGCACAAGTTCCCACGCCGAAGAGCATCGGCATGGGGTCGTACAACATGGACTCGCATAATGTTCAACGGTTCGTCACCGACAAGGGGTATGTCCGTAATGAAGGGGATATCCAGATCAGCCCCGGCGGGCCTTACCCGATCAGCTATGACAGCGTGACTCCCAAGAAGGAAGAGTGCACGAACTTGTTGGTGCCAGTATGTGTTTCGTCCTCGCACATTGCTTACGGCTCGATCCGCATGGAACCGGTATTCATGATCCTCGGTCAATCGGCCGCCACCGCGGCTTGCATGGCGATCGATCAAAACATTGCCGTTCAGGACGTCGAGTATGCCGAACTGAGTCAGCGGCTTGTGAAAGATGGCCAGGTTCTGGAAATGGAACGGAAGCCTTCTTATCCTAAGCAAATGATCGACCCGAAGAAGCTGGAAGGGATCGTGGTCGACGACACCCAGGCCGAAAAGACCGGTGCTTGGCCGGTCAGCAGTTCCGTTTCAGGGTTCGTCGGGACAGGCTACGTGCACGATGAAAACAAGGGCCAAGGCAAGAAGTCGATCGCCTTCAAAGTTCCCAAGTTGGAAGCTGGCAAGTATGACGTCCGTGTCGCCTATTCCAGCAATCCCAATCGCGCCTCGAACGTGCCGGTAACGGTCACCGCCCAGGGGAAGGAAGTCTTTTCGGGGACGATCAATCAGAAGAAGGATCCAAGCGTCGACAAAGTCTTTGTCTCGCTGGGCAAGTTCGATCTTAGCGGCGAGACGATCGTTACGCTGACCAACGAAGGGGTCGACGGCTACGTGGTTGCCGATGCGGTTGTACTTCTGCCAGTGAAATAGGTGCGAAGTGATTCGATGTCGACTTCTTTGAAAATATTGATGGTATTGCTGGCGCTAGTTTTTGCGCCAACAGCATCGGCGGATGAACCGATACGGATCCGCGTCGTCAGCTACAACATTCACCACGGTGAAGGAACCGACGGCAAGCTCGATCTTTCGCGCATCGCTCAAGTCGTGAGTGATGCCAAGCCGGATATTATCGCCCTGCAGGAAGTCGATCGAAACACCAAGCGGACGGGCAACGTCGATCAAGCAGCTGAACTTGCCAGACTGCTGGAGATGAATGGTGTCTTCGGTGGCAACATTGACCTTCAAGGTGGTCACTACGGTAACGCTATTTTGACCCGGTATGCATCCATCTCTTCTACGAATCATCAACTTCCCTCGCTGGCCAACGGGGAACAGCGAGGGGTGATGGAGGCTGATATTGCGGTGCCAGGCTTCAAGCTGCCGCTGAAGTTCTTAGCGACCCATTACGACCATCGACCGGATGAAAACGAGCGTATTGCATCTTGCGAGATGATTGCACAGTTGACTCGTGACTGGGGCGACCGCCCTGCTCTGCTGGCTGGCGATTTGAATGCGCTGCCGGAGAGCAAACCGCTGATGCTCCTGGAAAAAGACTGGATACGCTCCAATAGGGAGGTCCTACCCACGATTCCCAGCGACCAACCAACTCGGCAAATCGACTACATCCTGCTTCGTCCTAACATGGGATGGAAAGTCGTCGAATGTCGCTTGCTCGACGGGGTGGTCGCATCGGATCATCGCGGCATTCTGGCCGTACTTGAGTGGTCAGAACCTGCCTCGAACTAGCGCTATTCCGCTTACCTGCGACGTTCTCAGTCGCTGTGTTTACGTGCAAGAGATTGCTGTGAACGGGCTCAAATCTACCGGCAATAGTGCAGCTCGCCACATCGGCAAAAAAACAGAGTAGTCGCATTTTCTCCTGATATCCGTATTGCGCAAGAGACTCTTCCATATGCGGCTTTCTTGACCCCCATAGGACGAGGAGAAAAAACGGCCATTGTGTAATTTCCATGAATTGTCGATGGCCCGTGGAAAGACCGATTGTGCATTTGACTCGGCCCAACTCTATTGCCCCCACCGTCATCCAAACGATAGCGGTCGCCAAAATGTTTGGTGTAGTTATTCAGTAATAAGACTGCAGTTTATTAAAAGTGAGTCTGATGAGTTCGCAAATTACAAATCGCGTTGCGATCCCTGAATAAGTAAAAAGGGGCAGGCGGCAGGGATTTCCGCTTTTCGGGTGATCGGCCCTAGCCCCTTTGTTGAAGATTCCTGCATTTGCCGGCTCATGATCGGCTTCACATCGCTTCTAACGCGATCCTACTCTAAAATCGACTCCCAAGCTGATTGGCAGGCCAAGGGCCGCGACGCTACGGATTCCCCACGATTTCGCTGATGCACCTTTTTGGAGGATGAGACTTGAAGACGCTGACCAGAGAACTCTGGATGGATATCCCACAGCGGCGGGCGATCGTTTCCATTCATCGAGAGATAGAGAAACTCGTCGCTGAGAGCGGTGTGCAAGATGGCCTGATTCTTGTCAACGCGATGCATATCACCGCAAGCGTCTTTATCAATGACAACGAGAGCGGTCTTCATGCTGACTACGAGAGATGGCTTGAAGACCTGGTCCCTTTCAATCCTGGGACCGACCCCGCAAGAGGTGGCTAT
This sequence comes from Bremerella volcania, assembly GCF_007748115.1. Classification (NCBI taxonomy): domain Bacteria; kingdom Pseudomonadati; phylum Planctomycetota; class Planctomycetia; order Pirellulales; family Pirellulaceae; genus Bremerella; species Bremerella volcania. Next base: position 5,697,501 of record NZ_CP036289.1, on the reverse strand, counting down.
CTTCACAACCGAACCGGGGAAGACAATGCGGATGCTCACCACAAGCGGCAGATCATGGGTAGAGAGGTAGTCGTCGCGATCACGGATGGAAAGCTCCATCTTGGACCGTGGGAGCACATCTTCTACTACGAGTTTGATGGGCGGCGGCGGAAGCGGATTTTGGTGAAAATTATTGGGGAGTGAGGAGATGCCCGCGATATGTGTCAGAAAAGTTTGACCTATTCCCTCAAACTTTTCGCGTCCTCCTTTAGTACTCCTTCCAAACGAACCTCGGTGCCCCCAAGGCTCACAGCACTGGTTCGCGCCTCTTTTTACTTCAGGAATGCCTACCATGTTCATGCGTATTTCGCTGACGCTCACTCTCCTTGCCTCGTTCTCAGTCCAGGCTTTGGCTCAAACCACTACGGCTGGTGTTGAAGGTTTTCTCATTGAAGGAAAACTGTCTGAAGGCAAATCGGCGATGCAGGCCCGGGTTGAGGCGACGCCGAAGGATGCCGAAGCGCAGTATGCCGTGGGGATCTTTTCGGTACTGATTGCGGCGGAGAACTTGTCGCAGAATTTGTATCGCTACGGGCTGCGGCCTGACGCGCCGCGGGCTCCCTTCGTGCGGATGCCGGTGCCGGAGAATCCTGATCCAGAAGAGCTGACCTACGAGAAGTGGCGAGGAGTCCTTCAGCAGTTCATCGATGATCTGGCGGTCGCCGAGGCTGAGCTTTCCAAGGTCGACGATCCGGATGTCAAGTTGAAGCTGCCAGTCGGCATGGTGCGGATGGACCTCAACGGCGATGGCAAAGCCGAGGATGCGGAAACGTTCTGGAAAGTCTTCACTGCCGTCGCCTGGCGAGCTGCCAAGCTGGACGAAGATCAGCAGCGGTTTGAAATTGGCTTCGACAAAGCAGATGTCCATTGGATGATCGGTTATACCCATTTGCTTCGTGCGATGGCCGAAGCGTACCTCGCATACGATACGAGCGAATTCTTTACCAATACGGCGTCCATCTTTTTCGCAGGGGTCGAGTCCCCCTTGGTACAGCTTCGCACGGAACGACAAAACAATTTCATGGATCAAATCGCGGATGCCGTACTGACGGTTCATCTCATGAAGTTTGAGCTCGTGGAGCCGGAGCGAATGGAAGTGGCACGGCAACATTTGCTGACCATGATCTCGCAGAGCCGGTTGGTCTGGGAGTATTGCACGCAGGAAACGGACGATGATCGCGAATGGATCCCCAACGCCAAGCAGACGAGCCTAACGCCACTTACCGTGAATGAGGAACGGATCGCAGGCTGGGCGGCGTTTCTGAATGAAGCCGAAGAGGTGCTGGAGGGGAAGAAGCTGCTTCCGCACTGGCGAGTCAATGACGGTCGCGGTATCAACCTGCGTCGTGTATTTACCGAACCAACCAACTTCGACCTGATTGGCTGGGTCCATGGCGTGTCGGCACTTCCTTACTTGGAAGAAGGAGATAAGGTCTCCATGGATACGGCCAGGACACTTTCGCGAACGTTTGAAGGGCGGTTCTTGGTATTCGCCGTTTGGTTCCAGTAGTGCGAGCCCCTCCGACGACTAACCAATCATCCGATCCAACGCCATTAGTGCGATCCGCCAGGGGGCCTGGCGGGTCTCTTGGGTCTGCCACCACTGCTGGACGATTTCCGCGAGTGCCTCGTGGCCGATATGGGTTACCTGCCACAGCTTCATTGCGTCGGCCAGGGAAACGGAACCGGGCTTCACCAGTTCGACTTCTTCTGCGGCGTATAGAATGCCTGGCAAGGTAGCCAGCCGGGCGATCATGCCGATGCGGTCGGGATCGATCTCTTCGCTGTACTTGGGCAGGTCGAGATTCAACTGCGAGATCAACCACCCAAGCCGGGCGACCTCGGGCAGTTGGGGGTGAGGGTCGTAGAGCATGCCTTCCAGGCGAACGCTGTTGTAGGCCAGGTGCGCCGTTCCGCGGCCTCCACTGATGGGAAGCACCAGGATCACGTCGGCCGTTTCTGGTAAGAATTCTTCCGGCAGAACCCGCATGAGAAAGTAGAGCAAACCAGGGCCACGCGCTTCCCAGGCCTCGCGCAAGGGGCGACGGCGAAGGGAAAGTTCCTCGGCTGCTTTGGGGAGGACCGACGAATAGGCGTTGGAGAGATCCGATAGGGCTCCGCCGATGGAGGTGGCGTAGCCGGATTCGCTGGCTTCCAGGCCGTGAGTTTTGCGAAGGACCGCTTTGGCCAGTTCGACCTTGCCATCCAGCTGGGCGGAAAGGGGTAAAGCGTGTCTCCAGAATAGTTTGGGAACAACCTGAGCGGTTTGCAGTTCGCTCACCAGGCGTTTGGCAGAGGGGGCTACGGCATTCACAAGATCTTCAGAAAGGCTGGCAGGGGCGTTTCCGGCAAGAATCTGGGCGGCATGCAAGCAACTGGTCCAGGTATTTTCTTGCCAGCGAAGTTCCAGATTCATCCTTAGGTTCCTTCCGTAGGGGTGGGTTCATGTTCTAGAATCATCTCTTTCGTCGAGGTCGATTGCAACCGACAGGGAGAAACGTTTATCCCATGGTAGTTGGCCCGCGTCCAAAAATCGTTCTGCACGCCCCAGGAGAGTGGAACTCATGCTGAAAGAGAATGGCAACCGGTGGACCGCCGCCGATTCTACCGATCTGTACGAAGTTGACCGGTGGGGAAAAAGCTATTTCAGCGTCAGTGACGAAGGGCACCTTTTGGTTCATCCGTCGAAGTCTTCCGACAAGACGATCGACTTGAAGACGGTCGTCGATCGGCTCGAGGCTCGGGGGATCGATCTGCCGATCCTGCTACGCTTCAGCGAGATCTTGCAAAATCGGCTACAGGAAATCAACAACGCCTTTACGACCGCCATCTCGGACTACGATTACCACAACAAGTATTCGTGCATCTATCCGATCAAGGTCAACCAACAGCGGCACGTGGTTGAAGAAGTGCTGGATTACGGTCGTCCGTATGGGTTCGGCCTGGAAGCGGGCAGCAAGCCAGAACTGTTGGCCGTGATTGCAATGACGGACGAAAACACGCCGATCATCTGCAACGGGTTCAAGGATGAAGAGTACATCGAGATCGCCATGTACGGCCAGAAGCTTGGCCGGACGATCATTCCGGTCGTCGAGAAGTACACCGAACTGGCGCTCATTCTTAAGACCGCCGAAGAAATTGGCGTTCGTCCCAAGATCGGCTTCCGGGTGAAGCTTGCCTCGCGCGGTAAGGGACGTTGGTCGGCCAGTGGCGGCTATCACAGCAAGTTCGGTTTGACCGTGACGGAAGTCTTGCGGGCTCTGGACGAGCTGAAGTTGCGCGGCATGGAAGACTGCTTCAACCTGTTGCACTATCACCAGGGAAGCCAGGTCAGCAATATCCGCTACGTGAAGACCGCATTGATTGAAGCGGCCCGCATTTACGTCGACCTGGTCAAGCGAGGTGCCGGCCTGAAGTACCTGGATGTCGGTGGCGGTTTGGGTGTCGACTACGACGGTTCGCAAACTGACTTCCATTCCAGCATGAACTATACGCTGGACGAATATGCTCGCGACGTGGTCTCTCACGTCCAGTCGATCTGCAACGAAGCGGAAGTTCCTCACCCGCACTTGTTGTCGGAAAGTGGCCGCGCGGTGGTTGCGTTCCACAGCGTGTTGGTCTTCGGTACGTTGGGCGTTGCCGAGCAAGGTCTGGGCGAACTGAAGCAGGAGTTTGACGAAGACACGCCGACTCCTCTACGGGATTTGAAGGAAGCGTATGCTTCGGTCAGTCCGCGTACGGTATTGGAGAGCTTCCACGATGCTCAAATGGCATTGGATATGGCCTTGTCGATGTTTGGCAACGGCAACCTGACGCTGGAACAGCGTAGCGAGGCGGAAACGCTTTACTGGAATCTCTGCTTCAAGATTCGCGGGCTGATCAGCGAACTGGATCACGTGCCGGAAGAGTTCGAAGGCCTCGATCGGATGCTTTGCGATACCTACTTCTGCAACTTCTCGCTATTTCAGTCGCTGCCAGATAACTGGGCGATCAACCAGTTGTTTCCCATCATGCCGATTCATCGACTCAATGAAGAGCCGCTGCGGCATGCCGTGATTGGTGATATTACCTGCGACAGCGACGGAAAGATCGATCAGTTCATCGATCGCCGCCATGTGAAACGAACGCTGCAACTGCATCGTTATGATGGTCAGCCCTACTACATGGGAGCGTTTCTGGTCGGAGCCTACCAGGAAGTGCTAGGTGATCTGCACAACTTGTTCGGCGATACGAACGCCGTGCACGTTGAGTTGGACGACCAAGGTGAGCCTTCTTTCACGCACATTATCAAGGGGGATACGGTGCAGGAGGTACTGCACTACATGCAGTTCAACGAAGAAGAACTGACTCGCCAAATGCAGCGCAGCGTCGAGCAGTCGATCAAGAAGGGGGCTATCGAGGCTAAGGAAGCAGGCACGATCATGAAGTTCTACGAATCGGGCCTGCGTGGTTACACCTACTTGGAATAGGCCGCCAGCGCTACGGAGTTTTTAACTTCCGTAGCGTGTAGTGGGCTTCCTTGGGCCACAGCGCCCCTTGGTCTCCGGCGATTTCATCATCCAGGAAGATCTCGTAGACGAATCCTTCCCTGAGGGGAGCTTCCAGCGCAATCGTGGCTTCTAGCCGGTCCGGCGAAACTTCGACTTTCAAGACGCTTTCCAGGCGGCGCTGTTGGTCGTCACCACCGTAAGCCGGAGTCGAAACGCGGGTGTACGATGCCACGGTATAATTGGTTGGCAAGCCGCCTCGCGTGGCGTCGATCTGATCGGTAAAGCGAACCCTAAAGCCGGTTGGCGTTGCTGTTACCTCGTCGATTCCCAGCGGCAGATGAACCGATTTAGGACGCATCTTGGTGAACGAACCGATGTTGTTCCCGCCACCCCAGCCAGCGTCACGAATGTTACCGATGTAGACGTCGCCATCCGGTGCCACGGCGCAACTGATCGGACCGAGAAGGCCCTTCTCGACATCTTGCGGCGGGTCGACCGTCATGGGGTAGACAGCCCCTTGGATGATGCCATTTACCTCTTCCAGGCTCATGCGTACCAGGCGGCGAGTATCATATTCACAGCCAATCAGGTCCCCTTCCCACGGTCCGTACAAGTCGTAACCCAGTCGCTCTCGCTCCTTTCGCGGAGTTTCCAGGAAGCAGATGCCGTTCACGCTTCGCGTCCATGGATGGGGAATCGCGATCGAGGGGGGCGTCTCTGGAGGATTGAATCCAGGTTTGCGATCGATGGCATTGATGAAGCCGTAACGCTGTCCTGGCACAACGTGATTCAATTCATTAAATGGATTGAAGTTCCCTTGATTGTCGGTGACGTACAACTCGCCGCGGTTGTTACGGGCAATGCCCATCGGAAAGCGATGACCGGCCGTCAACTCTCCCAAGCGGAACGTTTGTTGAGCGGGATCGAGCGTATCGGGAATTAGCTTCAGCACGGTCCCGCGTAGCGCGGCGGCTTCTGGCGTACGTTTATCTTGTTGGCAAGGGATGGCCAGGTAATAATTACCCTCTTCATCCTTTGGCAAGCCAACGACCCAATCGTGATAGTCGTCGGTATGTCCCCAGCCGTGAGCCAGGTTGGTTACCTTTTCGACGACGCCATCTTCGTCTTCATCCCATAGGCGAAGCAGGGCATACTTGTTGACGACATCAACATACTTGTCGTAAGACTTAATGCCGTAAGGGGCCGCATACTCGTCACCAAATTGCGAGTAGGTGTCTTCAAGGCCATCCCCGTCAGTATCGATCAGTTTCCACAATCGCCCTTTGAGGGAACCGGCGATTAGGGCTCCGTTAGGTTGCCAGTCCATCGCGATAGGCATCATTTCCGTGGTGATGGGGAGACGCGTTGCGGTCCAACCAGGGATGATGTCGAGCGAGACGGCGTTCGACTTGCGAACCGGAATCGGAGGTTGTTTGGCAAGTGTTTCGCCTGGCAGATCGAGACGGACAGTCATGTCGATCGTACGATTCTCGCCCGGTCGCAGCCAAACGGTCGCATCGTCTCCGTAAACGATGTTGGGTTGCTTTTTGATGTCGAAAGAGATGTTTCCCGCTTCATATCGCTGGGTGGGTTGGTCATCGGTGGAAGCTCTGTCTCTCAGGAGTGAGCCTGCAAGCGTCTCACTGGGGAGATACAGGACAATGCTGCCTCCTTCAGGCACGTTCTGAAACTGCATCGAACGGTGAAAGCCGTTCATCGGCTTGCCGTCATTCGACCAGATTGGTTGCCACGTCTCGAGCACGTCGACGTCGTACTCGTCCGACCCTTGCACGAAGTGCAGCGTATGGGACCAGATCAACTTGTCCCCTTCGTAGCGGATTTCATGGAATCGCGTAATGAATTGCCCGTCACGCGTGGGCTTGGGAGGCGTGTCTTGCTCGTCGATTAGCAGGCGAATTTCAGGTTCTTGCCGAAAGTCACTCAACAGGCCGCGGGCTCCGATCTCCCAGTGCCACGTCTTTCCTTCACTGCGCTGACGGGCCACATCGCCAACCCACCACTGTAGCAGCTTGCCGGTCTCCAGGTCGTACAGAACATTGTTCCGGTTGGGCAGTCCCACCAGGAACGGCTTGATCAAGACGTCAGATTCATTCAGCTTGATGACATCGGTAAGTACCACCGGTCGAGACGTTTCCGTACGCGTGCCGTTGAACCTGACGATGCGAACAGGATCAGGCTTAGGGGGAGTAAAGTCCGGCGTGTTGAGTACCTTCCAGACGGCGGCCAGTTGGGTGTCGACGTTGTTATCGAGAACGCCCTGCACAGGCAGCTTCACACTGGGCATCTCCATGCGGGGAACGATACGTGCCGGATCGTGAACCCAGCGGTAGAACCACGGTTCGCGAATACGTTTGCCCAGCATCGACAGATCGGGTCCCTTCGCGTTAAGAGGTGCCTTGGGGGGAATCATTTTGCCGACTTGATGGCAACTGGTGCAGCCAAAGCCGTCGGTGGTTACCAGTCGCGATCCGGCGACGGTCGCGGCCAGGCCTTCCAATTCCGGAATGTCGAGCGTAGCTGGAGCTTTCTCTGGGATACGATCCTGCGTTACGAAATAATCGACCAATGCCTGTTGCTCTTCGGGCGAAAGCTGGAACTTGGGCATCTGCACTTTTAGCCAAGGGCGATGATTCCCTTCGCTGCGCCGAATGGCTGCCAAAAGAGCATCGTCATGTAGTTTATCGCCGACACTGTTCAGAGACGGAGGGACCATCGCCGGCAGTTGCGAGGCCAAGCTCGAGTGTGCGTCGGTGACCTCCTTTGCTGTTGCATTCAGGCCGACGTTCGTTCCGCGAGGATGACAGGCGAAGCAGTTGTTCTTGGTGAGAACCCAGGCAGCGTCAAGCGTGTCGGACTTTTCGTGCTTTGCCCGAGATACTTCGCGAATATAGGTCGTGATGGCTTCCTGGTCTTCTTTCGATAGACGATATCCTGGCTGTCCCTTTTGCGGGTTGGGCTGATCCATGCACCCAGCCTGCCACAAGTTGCCAGGTGTAAGTGCTACCAGCGACGGACGATTGCCACTCTTGGCGCCGCCAGGAAGTGTGTGGCAAGTGTTGCAACGATTGGCTGCAACGACCTCACGCCCACGTTTCACCAAGAGTTCGTTGAAGGCTCGCACGGGCGTCCTCGCAATCGTTTTATCTTCGGTGAGCGTGGCCAGGTAGGCCGTGATGTCGTCGCGCTGTTTGTCATTCAGATCATAGACGGGCATCCGATGATCGGAGTTCAGCGTAGCAGGATCTTTAAGCCAGGCGTCAAAGAACTCTTTCGGCCGCTTCGCTGCGATGTTCGTCAGTTCCGGACCGCCCATGACATCAGCTCGGCCGAGTTCTCCGATCTTATGGCAGGCGGTGCATCCCAGGCTAAGTACGAGGTTCTCGCCACTGGCAACGGATCCCTTGACCGGTAAGTCCTTGGCTTTGGCACGCGGTTGGGATTCTGAGAGTAGGTATTCGGCGACCGCTTTAACGTCGTCGTCGGAGAGATTGAAGTGGGGCATCCGGCGCAGCGTATTCGTTTCTTGCCCATCGCTTTGTAACCATGCTTGCAGCCAGTTTTCGGAAAGATTGCCGTCCAACTGCGCCAGGGAAGGGGCTTTCTCAGCCGGTGGTTGTTGTTGAATATCGTGACATGAAGTGCAGCGGTAGCCGGCGATAAGTTCTCGTCCACGGTTGAACGGTTGGTCGATCGTTTTGTCGATGTCGTGGAAGAGATACTCGGCCGAGACCGGTTCGAGAGGAAAGTCAGGACCAGACCAAAACAGGCGGAGCTCGGCATCGGGTTGTGTTTTCGCGAAATCGATTTGCAGCGGATGCCAGTCGAATTTCATCGCGAGCGGCTTACCGGCGACCCATTGGGGCGTTTTTGTGTTGGCTTCGAGAACGACTTCTCCTTCCAACTGAATCCGGACCTTGCCGCAAACGTAAGCGTAAAGGGAGTAATTGCCTGAGGTGCGACTGAGTAGAAGTCCATCCCAGCGAGCACTGAACTTGCCGTCGCTGACACGGTCATCTGGCGACCTGCCCTGCCAATCGAACGAAATAGTGGGGTCGATGCGAACGCAGTGCGAGCCATCGCTGCCTTGGATAGTGGTGATCAGCCCCGAGCGAAAATCTTCTTCAAATTGAGCTAGCAGTGGGCAGGAGAGGCCAAGCGAAAGTAGCAGGGCGATTGTGAACGCTAGGGGGAGATGACGCATTCGCTGAATCCTGAGGAGGTTGGAAGGGGAAGGCAGGCTGACTCACTAGATCGTATGATTTCAGGGCAAAAAGGCCGTTGATTCCCTTAGATATAACGTGGAATCATCGGCGAATCAATCATAGTCGCCTAGTAGGGATGCCCAGTGCGTGGCATCGCCACAATTGGGTGTGGTCTTAACTATCCAAACTAACCCACACTGTGGAGTAAGTCGAACCTTAAGTTAAGTATACCTAACGGTTTGAACTGCCAGGCGACACTTGATTCGGGGGACTTCATCGCATATCGGGGCTTGCACTGATATTGCCCCATCCACGGCAAAACTCCTACACTGCCGGTGCCAAGGATTCGGTTCGAACAGGGGGACAGGGAAGATGGAAAAAGTTCACGTCAATGCATTGATCATCGGAGGCGGAGCCACAGGGCTTTGGCTTCTCGATCAACTGCGCCGCGAGGGCCGATCAGCGCTGCTTGTCGAATCCAAATCGCTGGGAACGGGACAGACCATCGCCGCCCAGGGAATCCTTCACAGTGGCTTGAAGTATTCGCTTCAAGGATTATTGACCGCGTCTGCCCGTGAAGCCCGCGAAATGCCAGCGATCTGGCGAAAGTGTCTTGAGGATAATTCGCTGCCCAATCTATCGCAGACCAAGATCCGATCGCAGTCGTTTTACCTTTGGGGAACCAGTTCGGCTTCGTCCAAGCTTGGCATGTGGGGAGCACGTCTCGGACTTCAAGTCACTCCCCAAGCCGTAAGCCCACATAATGCCCCTACGCTGCTCAAGGGATGCTCCGGATCCATTTTTAGCGTCGCGGAACAGGTTATCTCTTGCGAGTCTCTGTTGGCGAACCTGGCCGAAACCAATCAGAAGCAAATTGTTCAGGTCGCAGAGAATCAGGGAACGGAGGTTCGACTCGGTTCGGATGGGCATGTCCGGTCCGTTGTTCTGAACTCACCAGACGGGCAGCAAGTTGAAGTCATCGCTGACTGGAACGTCTTCTCGGCCGGGAAAGGGAATGCTGCCCTGCGTATTGCCGCTGGCTTGGACCCACGAAAGCAACAGACGCGGCCGCTTCATATGGTGATGGTTCGCGGCGGACTGCAAGAGTTCTACGGTCACTGCGTCGACGGTGCGACGACTCGCGTTTCGATCACTTCCGCCAAGCGGAACAATGGAGAAATCGTGTGGCAAGTCGGCGGTAAGATTGCCGAAGAAGGGGTCGACATGGATCGCGCCGATTTGATCTCAAGGGCACGTACGGAACTTCTGGAAACGATGCCGGGTATCTCATTGGAAGATGCATGGTGGGCGACCTATCGTGTGGATCGTGCGGAAGGCATCACAATGACTGGCGGCCGTCCCGATTCGTTCCGCATCGAAAAGGAAGGGAACGTCCTCACGGCCTGGCCGACGAAGTTGGTGCTGGTTCCTCAACTGATTCAAGGGCTGGCCGGCACGATTCGCTCGTCCTCTGCTCGCCGTATTGAAGACCTTGAGAAGCTGAATGCGTGGCCTCGTCCGGCCATTGCAAAAGCACCTTGGGATCGTGAGCAATTCTGGACCTCCCTCAATCTACCTGAATCGGCAGCAGCCTAGCACAATATGCTTAGAAGATCCCTCGGAAATACCGGCTTGCAACTAGGACCCATCGGGTTTGGTGCCTTCAAGATTGGCCGCAATGCGAAGATAAAGTATCCGCGTCCCTACGATCTGCCTGGTGACGAGGAAGTTACCAGGCTTCTCGATGGGCTGATTGACCTTGGAATCAATCATTTTGACACGGCCCCTGCGTACGGTATTAGCGAACAACGTCTGGGTACTTGGCTCAGCCGGCGCGATGTGCCAATTGTCATCTCCACGAAAGTGGGTGAGTTATTTGAAGATGGCAATTCGCGATATGTCTTCGATGAGGCTTCTGTACGTGCAAGCGTGGCTAACAGCTTACGACTCATGCGGCGAGATGTGCTCGATGTCGTGCTGATCCATACACCTCACGATGATGTGACCGTGTTGAAGAAGACGCCTGTCGTCGAGACGCTGCAATCGCTAAAGGAAGCGGGAGATATCCGGGCGATCGGACTCTCTGGCAAAACGCCGGAGGCTGCGACAATGGCACTCGACTGGGCCGATCTGCTGATGGTCGAGTTCAATGCGGATGATACATCGCACGCGGCAGTCATCGAGGAAGCCGCTCGTCGCGAGATTGGCGTGCTGGTAAAGAAGGGGCTCGCCTCCGGGCATCTGCCTGCGGACCAGGCGATACCTTTCGTACTGAATCAGCCAGGCGTGACGAGCCTGGTAATCGGTGGGATCAATCTGAAGCATATGGCCGACAATCTAAGAATTGCCGAGGCCGCGTTGTCGCAAGAATCGGTCTAACGCGATGGCTCGTCGCGGCTCACGCAGCGGAAGCCTGTGAAGTTCGTGCTTGTCTCAGGCGTAAGCTTTCCACGATACCAGACGGTCGCTTCGCTTACGCCTGTCTGGTCGGAACTGAGCCAACTGCCACCGCGTGTGACACGCATTTCTCCGCGGCTTGCTCCTGAGGGATCGACCTCGCCAATTAGGGCATAGCTGTCTTCGGCATAGAAGCTGGAAGTCCACTCCGCGACATTTCCGGCCAGATCAAAGATACCGTGCTCTGAGGCAGGAAAGGATGCTACGGGCGCAATCCCGTGATACTCATCCAGTGATTGATCGCGTAGGGGAAATTCTCCCTGCCAGAGGTTTGCGAGTTGGTGGGCTTGTAACTTCGAATCGAGGGGCCACGGAAAGTCGCCCCTTAGCGATTGTCCCCGTGCGGCGGCTTCCCATTGGAATTCGGTTGGTAGGCTTTTGCCTGCCCACTTGGCATAGGCGTTCGCGTCGTACCACGAGACATGAATGACTGGAAATGTCTCTTTACCGAGGATGGAAGATTCCGGCCCATCGGGATGTTGCCAGTTGGCTCCATCCTGACGGGTGAATTGGCGAGAGGTCTCGTCAAAGCATAGGCTGTATCCTCGTCTTTCTGCGTCGGTTTGGTAGCCGGTTGCTTGAACGAATTCCGCGAACATGGCGTTCGTCACTTCGGTGCGATCGATCCGAAATGGCGTCAGGTGGATGCTTCGAGCCGGCCGCGTATCGCGTGGCCCTGTATCGCTGCCAATTAAATATGTTCCGCCTGGGATTAAGATCGGATCGGTGTCAACTTCCGCTTCGACGTTGGCTGGGACAGCAAGCGAAGGAGGTGCTGAATCGACGTTTTGCCCGTAGGTGAGGTAGATCGCTGCCCCAGAGATGAGACAGACCAAGCCTAGCCCTAAGATAGTTTTCGAGTTGTTTCGCCCAGCAGACATCCATGCACCTTGGGGGCCCAGTCGGAAATTCGTCAGCTCAATTTTTGCCGCATCCTGCGGCTGTAGGCTTCCAGTTTCTTTCGCTCGGCCTCGCTAAGCGACTCCATCCCGGATTGATTCACCTTTTCCAGAATGCGTTCGGCTTCTTCGTCCGAGTCGTTGTAGGGATCGAAATCTTCTTCCTCGGTATGAATCCGTAGCTTCGGACGTGACCGCAATGACCACTTCGGAAGGGCCAGCTTGCTGGGGATGAACTGCCCCAGTTGGATGCCACTGAAGAAGTAGGCCACGCCCAGACCGATTCCCGCCAAGTGAGCCGAATAGGCGATGTCATCTTGCTGCCCAAAGACATTGGACAGCAGCATGATCGCGCCTACCACCCAAGCGGGAACGGGAATCAGGAAGCCCAGGTAGACGGTCATCTTGGGATACAGGCAGACGAACAGCGCGAAGATCGTCGATACGGCCCCGGAGGCACCCACCATCGGGCCCGCGTTCTGGCCGAGTAGGACAACGATGGCGTTCCAGGCGATCCCGCAGACGACGACGCTCAGCAAATACAACTTCAGGAATTCGGCTTTGCCGGTGCGGGTTTCAACGATACGACCAAACATCCACAGCATGAACATATTGCCGAAAATGTGCCAGCCAGCGTGGGGGCCGGAGATCGCGTGAAGAAACCCGTAGGTCAGGTACTGAAACCACATCCACGGTTGATAAAGCGTCGAATCGTGAACGCCCAGCCATCGGGCGAGGTCCAACTGAAGAAGCCAATCGACCAGGAAAACGCCTACGTTGATGTAGACCAGCAGCATTGTGGCGGACTGGCCTCCCATAGAGAAGGACATCTGTCCATCGTTTTCGCGATAATATTCCCGATCGTAGAGGCCCATTTCCCAACCAAAACAAAGATTCGAGGTAGCACGCGCACAGCAATGGCCGTGCATCCATTCAAACTATCTTAGGTGCGCAGAAGAGAAAAGTGCAGTGCGGCTTCTCGTGGATGGATTTGGCCAGAAGCTGCAAAGTCATGCGGACTGATAGCTTAAAGCGATTTCGCGTTACCCACGAAACCACCTAAACTCGTCAATCGAGGGACTCGACAGCGGCGTGGAGATGAGAAACTGGTGAAATTAGTAGGCCAGCGTCAGCGAATCAGGATCGGCCTTGTCGAGTTCTTCCTGGCCCAGCTTCCGCAAAACAGCATCGCTGGCACGCTGAAGTTCTTCGACCAGCGTTTGATTGGTGCGATATAGCCGGCTGTTGACCTTCAAGGTTTCGGTCAGGAAGCTAAGCAGTTTTTGCTTGTACTCGGCAATCTGTTCCTGCTCGTAAACGACCTTGTCTTTGTCGGCCTGAAGATTGGCCTTTTCCTGCTCGCGGTAGGCGATGACGTCCTTGGCGATGTTGTCGGCTTCGGTCAACATCTTGATGTCTTCGTTCAACGTGTAAGCCGTGTCACGCATGTCTTCGACTTGCGATTTGTACGCATGGAACTGGAATACGAAGTCGTTGAGGGGTCGAATATAGACCTTCTCGTCAACGGTAACGATCCCTTGATCGACGAGCGCCTTGCCTGGATCACGCGAGGTCGACAGGATGACCTGGTCCCCCTTGGTGAATTTGGTTGGCTCTCCCTGCTTCAGGAATGCCGCGGCAGCCAAGCCCGATGCAGGCTCAAATTCCTGGGTAATGCCTGAGGTGTCGACCTGGGCATCGACGGGCACTTCGTAATCCTGCTGGAAGGTGACTCTGCTCATCACGGCAATTTCAGGATCGTCGGCACCGGCTGGTTCGCCGTTACGTTGGATGCTGGTGAGCACTTCGTCCTGCATCGGCTGAGGGAGCCCCATCCGCGAGCATGCGCCGCGAATCAGGGAGGCCAGTTGCGCATCGTCCATGTCGTCGAAGACTTCATGATCGTCGACCGGCATCTTGTCATACAGCATCCACTGATTCGGCAAATTCAGCGTTTGTTGCTGAGCTCGGTCCAGTTTCGTCGTCGATTCGACGGTCATGTTCTGATCTTGAATCGTGCGAACGACGAATTCGCCAATGAAGTAAGCCGGAACGTTCAGCGTGGGATCTTCCGGGTGATTCATTTGTCCGAACGCATAAACGATGTCATCCGGTGCCAACGATCGCTGCGTTGGCACAGATGCAGGAGCAGCAGCACCGCCGGCTGGGTTATTCGTCACGGGTGCCTGGACTGGAGGAAGCGTTAGGCCAACTTGATTGTTGTTGATCGCACCACGGGTGACGTTTCTCCACAAACGGCCGCGGTCATACATGACTCGTTTGAGTTCTGCTTTGGCACCAACCAGGCTGTCGGTTGGATCGTCCACCGATTCCAAGCGACCTGATTGCGGATTGACGGTTCGACCCGTTTCAAGAAGTTCCACCTGGGAAACAGCTTGATTCAGTTCCTTATCTTTCTGTTCGGCTAGTTTCTTCCAACTCGATTCGGTTCGCAGCACGGCGGCGGCCAAAACCAAATAAGCAAAGGCTGCACCGAAGGTTAGGAAAAGACCCAACACATGCAGAACATTCCAGTTAGCCGCGTTCAGGTACGAGAAAATCCCGAACAGCAGAACGAGCACGGCAATGACAATGTAAAAGACGGTCATGTGGGCTTAAGTTCTGGGAGTTGACGATCGTAACAGTGACAGAAAAGGGAAGGGGTTGGATCTGTTTTGTACGCGGGCAATCGGCTGTTTGGACCGTCAGTCCTTACCTGTCCGCGCAAATCCATCCGTGTATTGTACTTCAGACCCAAGACTTTTCACGGAAATTGCCATGGCATTCCATAGAAAAGACTCCGAGATCATAAATTGGGAAGTCTGGGCAGTCAAACGGCTTCGATTGAGGGGGTTTTAGGCTTAACCCTATTTATAGCAAATGGTTAGGTCGTGTTCTGCATCTTTCATGGCCGCTACAACCCGCAAAATCGTTCAAGTCCGAACGGTTTTCGGCCGAAACCTTATCGATAGCGGAACGTTCTTCCCCGGGATGGTTCGCTACCGAATGTTTTTTGCGCCTGCGGATCTTCCGATTCTAACGGATCGATGACCGTGGGCGTTCCGGCTGAACTCAGGGAAGCTTCCCATGGCAAACTCGGAGCGAACATCGCCACATGTGGCGGTGGAATTGATTCGTATGGCCATTGAAATGGCGTCATGTGAGAAAACGATGCGGGCTGCGATCGCGGAAGTGGTTTCACCGTTTTCTCTCTCAGAAAATGCCTTTTTCGTTTTGGTGTTGTGCCAGCAAAACTTGGATCGGCCCCTGCCGCAGTCCAAGTTGGCCAAGACCGTGGGGCTTTCTCCGGCTCAGCTGAGCAATCTGGTCGAGCAACTTCGGCAAGAGGATTGGATTGAAGCCAGTCGCGATGAACGTGATCGGCGGCGCCAGTACTGGACGCTTACCGACGACGGCAATCGCAGACTTGAAGCAATCCTTCCTCGATTTCACGAAGCTTGGCAATTCGATCAGCTTCCCGTCGATCCGCGAACGCTGCTGGAAGGATTTCGGCAATTGGTCGCACTGCTTGGCGATTCGTTGAATACCCAAGCAGTAGCATCGTCGGTTTCCCCTGTCAAATCCCACGCCGCATAGGGAGATGGGCCAGCATGCGAATCAATCCATCCCGAAATCGAGCCAATCTTCCGCTATCGCCCATTCCGAGCTGTTGGGTTGCGATGGCGTTGTTGATGAGCGTGCTCTTTGTAGTGGGCTGCCACTCGCCGGGGTTTTACCGAGTCCAGGCAGACGACGACGCGTACCATCTGGTTGCCGAGAAGAATAATGATCCTCGGTGGCACCTGAATCGGACCTCGATTGATCCTAGCCCGCAGTCCCGAATGTTTGATCCATTCAGTCCTGATTGCCCTCCAATGCCGTTGGATGACCCGGCCGCCAATCAATTCATGCATGTGGTAGATCACAAGCCAGCCTACTGGGGCTGGGAAAATGAGGGCGTTACGGACGAAGTCGCCAATCCCAACTGGATGGCTTATCTTCCGTTGAACGAAGAAGGGGAATTGGTTTTGAACGTTGATCGCGCCGTGGAACTGGCACGATTGAATTCCCCTACTTACCAACGAGAGTTGGAAGACCTCTACCTGTCAGCACTCGATGTCAGCTTCGAACGTTTTCGATTCGATGCCCAGTTCTTCGGAGGCTATGAAGTCTTCTACACGGCGGACGGCCCCGAACGCGGGGGCGGGAACTCGTCGAGTGTGCTGGAAACGAATACCCGCAACATTCAGATGGAAAAGCTGTTTGCGACCGGAGGACAATTGGTGGTTGGTTTCGCCAATAGCATGATGTGGGAGTTTTCGGGTCCCAATACCGATTCGGTCAACAGTTTGATCGACTTCTCGCTTGTGCAACCGTTACTACGTGGCGGTGGTCGTAAGGTGGTTCTCGAGAACCTTACCCAACAGGAACGAAATCTGCTTGCGGCTGTTCGCGATATGGAACGATTCAATCAATCCTTCTATCTCGATATCGTTGCCGGGCGTGGGTTAACCGCCGGGCCTCGCGTTGGTGGAGGGCTTCCCTCGATCGGGCCCAATGGTTCGTTTGGTGTGGGTGGTTATTACGGTTTGCTGCAGCGACAACAAACCATTCGCAACCAGGAAAGCAACATCGCGTCGCTACGCAGCAGCCTGGCCCAGTTGGAAGCACTGTTCGAGGCAGGGCGTATCGACTCGTTCCAGGTGGAACTTACCCGGCAGTCTCTCTTTCAAACACAAAGCTCTTTGTTGTCGAACAAGACGCAGCTGGCGAATTCGTTGGATCAGTTCAAGATCGACATGGGGCTTCCGCCTGAGTTGAATTTAGAGTTGGAGCGAGATCCCTTCTTTGACCAATTTAACCTGATCGATCCGGCGTTTACTCCGGTGACTAACAAGCTGAACGACATTCAGATCACGGTGGGGAATTCCATTCTGGAAGTCTTGCCAGATCCGGAAGAGATCGATCCGAATCTACCGCTGGAACCCGAGTTGGTCTGGGACGAGGAAGTTGAAGCACGGCTTAAGGCGGTGCAAACTTTGACGCAGCAGTTGAAGGTGATTCTGCAACTGGTTCAGGAAGACTTCTTTCCGCTGGTCGAGCAAGACGTCTCGCGTCTGGAGGAGGCTCTGCCGGCCCGCATCGAAGATCTCGAAGAGATTACCGAGAAGCTTGCTGGGTACAGCGAAAACGTTCAAGACGAAACGGTCTCTGGGGGCGTGCTCAGTACGCGCCGGCTGGAGGAACTTCCCCCCCAGCTTCGAACGGTGCTTGCCGATCTGAAAGTACGATTCGCCCAACACACGACGATCCTGGACGAAATCAACGCGAACGTCGGCAAGCTGATCGAAAGCGGGCCGGCGATGCAGCCCAAGCAGTTGTACGGTCAGGCAAAGCTTGCCGTGTTCGATCCCGTGCCGGATGAAATCACGACACTTATTTCCGATGTCTTGGGATTGTCACTGGTTCAAGCTCGTGCCCGAGCCGAAACCGTTTCGCTTGTCCCTGTCGATATCTCGTCGGATACCGCGCTCGATGTGGCACGGGTTTATCGTCTCGACTGGATGAATGCCCAAGCGGCCTATGTCGACTCGTGGCGAAACATACAAGTCGTCGCGAACGATCTCATGAGTGATCTCGACATCGTTTTTACCGGCGAGATAGGCAACATCGGGGATAACCCCGTCAAGTTCAACAGCGATAATGGTCGGCTGCGAGCTGGCCTTGAGTGGGACGCCCCGCTCACGCGATTGGTGGAACGAAACAACTATCGAGAAGCTCAAATCCAATATCAACGGACACGCAGGGCTTATTATCAGTACCGAGACTTCATCAGCCAAGGGCTTCGCGACACCATTCGTACGCTCGACTTGAATCGTATCAATTTCGAGCTGCGGCGGGCTGCGGTTCAGGTGGCGATCTCTCAGGTCGAACGAACGCAGTTGCGATTACAGGAGCCTGCCAAGCCCAACCAGAACAATCAGCAATTCGACTCGAGTACTGCTCGTGACTTGTTGAACGCGTTAGACAGTCTTCTTTCCGCGCAGAACGATTTCCTCTCGGTGGGCGTCAACTACGAAGTTCTCCGGCGCGGTCTCGATGTCGATATGGGAACGATTCAGCTGGACGAACGAGGTGTTTGGATCGATCCGGGCCCGATTGAGGGATCGTATTGGGAAGAGAAACTTCAGCAGATGCAGTTTGACCACGAAATCCCGGAACTATCGGAAGAGTCTGATCTTTCGTCAGGCGTTCCCGAGGAGATCGAGTCCTCGGGCGGATTGCAGCTGGAAGTCGACGGAGCTGAGCCCGCTGAGCTTCCTCCTCCACCAGGCGAGCTTAAGCCGACAAGCGTTGAAGCCGTAGACCTGCGGTTAGATCCCCCCAAATAGATGGCAATTGGAAAGGCACATTCCGGACTCTTTATCTATACATCCCAGGCGACCTTGCTTAAGATCTCTGCGCGGAATTACGTAAAACGCTGTTACAGAAGAGTTTACTTACCTGCCTGATAGCCGTTTTAACAATCTTTCGAGATTTGGCAGAATCTTCCACGACTTATCGGGGTTTCATCTGGGTGAAGTACTTCGGGAGTCGATCTATACCCAATGAGTGGTGATCCACCCTAAAATTTTTCGGTAACTACCTTCTGACCAATGGGTTAGGAGGAGCGGATATTGTGAATTGCGGTGGTTTTTGAGGTTAACCTCGGCTCATTGTTTGGTAAACTTACAGGTGCCTTCCTGGCACACTCCCTTCCTTCTTAAGCTTTATGCACGGAAATCCATGGTTAGGTCCGTGCATCCTACCTTCGTTGAGAAACTTCCATGGCTAGCTTTCCGTCTAGTTTGCTGCGTTCACTAAAGATCCCTGCTCTGCGACCTCGACATTGTCGACCAGCTAGGAGGGGATATTTCGCCAAGGCTGCTGTTGTTTGCCTCGTCATTGCGGGGGCTGCTGGCATCTACTTCTACACTGCCGGTAAGAAGGGACCAGTCGTCGAGGACGAGATGTTCCATCAGGTGGCGGTGGGTGACTTCGTCCACGACGTTGTAGAGAAAGGTGAAGTTGAGAGTGCCCGGAATGTTGACGTGATGTCGGTCGTGCGGGGTTATCGCGACTTGAACAACTTCGAGATCCTGTGGGTGATCGAAGAAGGCAAGATGGTTGAGCCTGGTGATGTTTTGGTCCGACTCGATTCGTCGGCACTGGAGGAGGAGGCAAAACTCCAGCGACTTGATCTAAGTGGTTCCGTTGCCGGTCTATCTAAGGCCCAGAACGAACTCGAAGCAGCTCAAATCGCGATGACGGAGTACGTGGACGGTTTATTCGTGCAAGAGAAGAAGGAACTTGAAGCGGAAATCAAGTTCGCCGAAGAAACGCTCCGACGCGCCGAGGAATACTACGCTTACAGCTCGCGTCTCGCGGCGAAAGGATTCGTGACTTCGCTTCAGTTGGAAGGGGATAAGTTCGCCGTGGATAAGGCGAAGATTGAACTCGAAAACGCCAAACTCAAGCTATCGGTGCTCATCGAGCAGACGAAACACAAGAAGATCAAGGAACTCGAGAGCGCCATCGGCGTTGCCAAAGCAGATTTAGAGTCGGCCAAGGAGCGAAACTCCATCGAGCAAAAGCGACTCGACTTCTTCTTGGAGCAGATCAAGAACTGCACGATCACGGCGCCTGCTTCAGGTCAAGTGGTTTACGCCAATGAACGCGGTAACCGGGAAGCCTCGGAGTTTATCGTTGAACCAGGAACATCGGTGCGGGAACGTCAAACGATTATTCGTCTGCCGGACTATAGCGCGATGCAAGTTCACGTGCTGATTAATGAATCGCGAGTCGCCATGGTCGACGCGGGCATGAAAGCGACGATCACGCTTGATGCTTTTGATGGTTTGAAGTTGGCCGGCACCGTGACAAAGGTCAACGAGTATCCCGAACCAATCAGCCGGTTTGGTGCTCAGATCAAGCGCTACGCCGCCGTGGTAACCATTGACGGCACGCCGCGTCAAATTAAACCTGGTTTGACGGCCAATGTTGCGATTCACGTCGATAGCAAAGATGATGTGTTGATGGTGCCAGTGCAGTCCGTCATGCCCTACGGCGATGAGTACTATTGCATGATTCGCAAGAGTGCTGAGGATATCGAACCCAGGAAGGTGGATCTTGGACCAAGCAACAATCGTTTCGTCGTTGTTAATAGTGGACTTGAGGCGGGGGAATACGTCTCGATGAGTCCTCGCCGTTTATTGGATTCCGTCGAGATGCCAGAGTTGCCGCCTGAGCAGATTAATCCAAAGCGAAAAGAGGGTGGCGAGCGAAAGGGACCACCGGGGCGAAGTCCCGGCAAACCTTCGCCAGAGAAGAGCCCCGGCGAAGCCAACCAGTCTGGCGGGGAAACGCAATTGGTCGATCGAGTGCTGAAGAACTTTGATGCGAACAATGACGGTGTTCTTTCTGCCGATGAACTGGCTGCCAATGGCGGAGAGAAATATACCAGCGCCGACCAAGATGGAGACGGTCAGGTACAACGCCATGAGTTAATCGCGGCGACCAATTCTGAAGAAGCCCTTGAGGAAGATCCCGTACGAATTGCCGAAGATCAGTCGCCCCAAGCGGTGGGAGGCGCTCAGTGAATTACGCCACGCGCGTAGTTAACCTCAAGAAGATCTACCACCTCAAAGGCGAAACGGTTCACGCACTGCGAGGAATCAACTTCGATGTTCCTGAGGGTGACTACGTATCCATCATGGGAACATCCGGTAGTGGCAAAAGCACGCTGCTGAATATGTTGGGGTGCCTCGATCGACCCACTTCAGGGCAGGTTGTGTTGGGTGGCAGCGATACGAGCAAGCTTTCCGATGATCAGCTCTCACAGCTTCGCGCTTCGCGGATTGGTTTTGTATTTCAGTCGTACAATCTCATCCAGCAGTTGACGGTGCTTGAGAATATCGAAGTTCCCCTGTTTTATCGAGGCAGCGTTTCATCGTCCGATCACAAACGTGCTCGGGAATTGGCACGGATGGTGGGGCTGGGCGATCGCTTGGGGCACCGCCCGACTCAATTGTCCGGTGGTCAGCAACAGCGTGTTGCCGTTGCGCGAAGTCTGATTAATAATCCCGACTACATCCTGGCTGACGAACCGACGGGTAATCTCGATTCCAAGACGACCGAAGAAATCTTGCAGTTGTTCGAGACTCTCAATGATCAGGGACGCACGATTATTCTGGTAACCCACGAAGATGACGTGTCGCACCATGCCAAGCGTTCGATTCGCTTGATGGACGGGCTGATTCAGGAAGATCACGCCGTCGAGGATCGTCGTTCGGCGAATGCCCACGGCACGATGGATACTTCGGCACTCAATTTAGCGTAACGCACAGGAACCTGGTCCCATGCTTGGGCTACGAATTTGGAAACTTGGAATCAAAAGCTTGTTGCTGCATCCGATGCGGTCGCTGCTGACGATTCTTGGTATTTTCATCGGCGTAGCGAGTGTGATCTGGCTGCTTGCCATCAGCGAAGGGATCAGCGCGAAGGCCCAGCAGCAAATCGAAAAGCTGGGTGCAGAAAACATCATCGTTCGCACGGTTAAGCCTCCTTCCGAAGCCATCGCGGAACAACGTGGTCCTTTGACTTACGGTCTGAAACGAGACGACTGGAAGCTGTTGGAGGAAACACTGCATTCGGTCGAGACAGCGACACCCATTCGTGAAATCCGACGTCAGTTCCGCCATGGCCCCAATTCGGTCAATGGCCGGTTGGTTGGCTGTACGCCTGCCTATGCACGCTTGAATCATCTGGAAGTTCAACCACGCCGTGGCCATTTCCTTACCGACGTGGAAGTCCAGGATAAATCGAACGTTTGCGTGTTGGCCGCAGAAGTTGCCGACTCGCTTTTCGGATTTGAGAAGCCAGTGGGCAAGACGATTCACGTCGACGACGACATCTACACGGTGGTTGGTGTTTTGAAACCCAAGGCCGCGACGGCCGCCGTAGGTGGGAGTTTGTCAGGGCAACAATACGATAAGGATGTTTACATTCCGATCAGTACTCTCTGGCAACGCATCGGCGACCATGTCGTGATGATCGAAGGGGGGACATTCTCCAGCGAGATCGTCGAGTTGAATCAAGTCACGTTGAAGATTGCCGAGTCCGAACAGGTCATGAACACGGCCGACCTGGTTCGCGAGAGCTTGGAGAATCATAATACGCTACGTGACATCTCGGTGGTGGTTCCCCTCGAACTTTTGGAACAGGCCCGGCAGACGAAGTTCATGTTTATGGTCTTTATGGGCCTGATCGCCGCGATCTCGCTGCTAGTGGGTGGTATCGGCATTATGAACATCATGCTGGCCACCGTGACCGAACGTACTCGCGAGATTGGCATTCGCCGGGCTCTGGGGGCGAAGCGGGGAGATATTATCCGTCAGTTCCTGGTCGAGACGATTGTTCTTTCCGTCGTGGGCGGTCTTACCGGCGTCCTGGGCGGGCTTCTTTGTATCCCAGCCGTCGACCTGGCTCGATTTTTGGCCAATACGTACGACCCGGCATTGGTGGCCCAGTTGCCGGACTCGATTCGGGATGTAAGCCCTCAGATCGTGCCGATTTCGATTCCGCTGGCTTTCGGGATCTCGGTTCTTGTGGGCGTTATCTTCGGGCTATATCCAGCCAGCCGTGCGGCCGATCTCGATCCGATCGAAGCACTGCGGGCAGCCAATTGATCTGAGCGGGGAAGCCCATTCTCGGATCGGCTAAAGTGCGTTATCCTGTTACATTCTTCGCGATAAGGATATTTTCTCTAAGCTCTGTAACTTTATACGATCAGGCGGCAGCGGATGGCCAAGAAGAAAGCCCCCAAAAAGGCAGCACCTAAGACGGATAGCAAGGCGAAGGTTGATCTATCGAAAAAGGATGTCCACACCCTGAAGCAGTTGGTTGGTCTGGCCGACAGTGTGGTCTCTGCCGCCGGACGAGTTCGCGATCCGAAGATGGACATCCCGACGCGAAGTCTCTCGAACGTGCGTTATAACAAGTCACAGCGCATTATCGAGATGGGCAAGAATACGACCGGGCGGCAGCTGTTCAATTTGAATCAGGCCAAAAGCTATATGCAGACGATGCTCGTCGGCAGTGGTTGCAAAAAACTGATTGACGAGGGCAAGTCGACCAGTATTCGAGGTCTCTACTATCTGCTCAAGCACACCATCGCAGGTACCAAGGAAGAAACCTTTGCCGATCAGGCCGAGAGCGATCCGATCATCGAAGACGTGGAAGTGCTGCTGAACGTTCTCCGTGAAGAGCTGCACTTGTACGCTCAGAAGAAAGGGGACATGGTCGGTAATATTGTCCTGCGTGACAAAGGGGACGAAATCGACTGCTCGCGCATGGGAAGTGGCGGATATGGGATACCGTCGATTGTCGAGCCGGAGACGATTGAGTTCATCAAGTGCGATGCCAAGTTCGTCCTGCATGTCGAAAAAGGTACGGTCTGGCAGCGGTTCAACGAAGACAAGTTTTGGAAGAAGCATAACTGCATTTTGACACACGGTGGTGGTCAGCCATCGCGCGGCGTCAGGCGACTGCTCTCGCGGTTGAATACGGAGCTCAATTTGCCAATTTACTGCGTGCTCGATAACGACCCTTGGGGGTATTACATCTACAGCGTAATCAAACAAGGCTCAATCAATTTGGCGTATGAGTCAAAGCGTATGGCGGTGCCGGACGCCAAGTTTATAGGGCTTCGTTCGATAGACTACGAACGCTGCAACCTTTCCCCGAGCGTTCAGATCGCTCTGAATGATTCCGATCGCAAACGGGCCAAACAGATTGCCAGCTACCCCTGGTTCGAACATAAGAAAATGTGGCAAAAAGAAATCCAGAAGATGCTCGAGAATGGCTTCAAGCTGGAAGTCGAAGCGTTGATCAGCCAGGGGGTAAGTTACGTGACTGAAGAATATGTCCCCGCACGTTTAGCGGAACGCTCGTGGTTGGACTAGGCACTCGCTGGAAGCAACAGAGAAGCTGAGACCAACGGAGAAGGCATGATCGACCGAAGTGAACTCCCGCTTGAGCTGGCAGATTTTCCCGCCGTCGCCCAGGTTCCTGTTCAGTGGGGAGACATGGACTCGTTTCAGCATGTGAACAACATCGTTTACTTGCGCTGGTTCGAGACGTCCCGCGTTCGCTACCTGGAAGTATCGGGCCTGAATCCCGTCATGGAAGCGACAGGCTGTGGACCGATCCTGGCTTCGGTGCACTGTAATTACCGAAAACAGCTGCGTTATCCGGATAGCGTGCTCATTGGTGCTCGGATGGTAAAGCTAGGCGGGACAAGCATGAAGGTCGAACATGTCGTCTACAGCACTGTACAAGGACAGATTGTTGCCGACGGTGAATCCGGCGTCGTCTATTTCGACTACGCGAATCAGCGGCCGATCGTCATACCTGAGCAGGTACGAAAGCTGATCGCTCAAACGGAAGGCCGCGAACTCTAGTTCTCTACCTCTAGGACTTGAGGCTGGCCGCGATTCTGCTGCCAGTTTCTCGGGCCTCGCTGTCCGTTGTCATTGGGCTGAGGGCCACCCTGCTGTCCGTTCTGGTTTTGCTGCTGCTGTTGGAGTTGTTGCGGATCCACTTTTTCCAACAGACGGTTAAGTAGCTCTCGGAATTTGTCCCCGCCGACGCCTGTTTTCAAGTTGACGACGCGAACGGTGGAAACCTGTTTCGCCGACTCGTCAATTCGTTTGACCATATCCATCACCAGCGTCATCAAGCTCTCCCCTTCAGCGGAGATCAGCAGCGTGTTAGAAATATCGTCGACACCGATCGACAACTTCCCGCGAAATGCCGACCCGCTACGGGAAACAAAGTCACTGGCCGATCGTTCGTCGTTTCGTTCACGATTGCCCCCTTGTTGTTGCTGGGGAGCTTGCAGTGATTTGTCGTTTGATGAAAGCAGATCGCGAAAGACTTCTTTGACCGATTCGGCGATCGCCGATGCCCGCGAGTATCGCACGGCATAGGTGGCGTTGAGTCGTTTGCTCTCTTCGACAACTGGTTCCGGCTTGTCGTATAGTTCGATCAATTCACGAATGGTGACTAATTGTTCGGCGCTCGCGTTTTGAACGAGGATCGTGTTGGTATCGATGTCCGCCAGGAATTTGATCGGTGCTCGCTGCGACAACCGACGAGGGTCTTCCTTCTGGTCCTGTTGATTAAAATCCCAGAACCACGGCGAGCGGTTGCTGGTATCTTCCTCTTCTTCCTCCTCGAAGAAGTCTTCCAGGTTCCATGAAATGTACAGGGCTGGAGCATGTTTGAGCTGGAAGACTTCGTAGTCCTTGGGAGGAGGGGTCATTTCCAGGAGTATATCTTCTAGAAGGTCGAGCACGGCCGGATTCTCAGAAGCCAGCGTCATCCGACCGTTCTCGTCGACCTGAATCACAACAGGCTGGTCCACCGCAGGTTTCTGCCCATCGCTGCCAGGGGAAGCCTTTGGGAAGTACTTCTGCATAAGCTCCTCTTGGGAGAGCCCTTCCAGTTGGTTGTCGTCGGCAACGACCGTTTCCCCAGTTGTTTCTTTGGAATTGGTATCTTCGTTTTGGGTGGCGACGGCCAGATGGACGGGGACCGTAATGCCGTGTTGGTGCATTACCGAGCTATCCGCTTCTGGTTTCTTTTCCTTGGATTCTTCCGGCTTTGCTGGTTCCGGTTCAGGCTTCTTCTTCGGTTCTGCCACTTCGATTTTCAGAGGCGATGGAGAAACTTGCGGCCAGACCTCTTTCAGCTTCTTGACCAATTCCTGAGCCGATTCATTGGAACCAAGGTCAAGCGTGCGCAGGCGACCTCGTTGCGAGTCACCTCCACTTGGAATCTCCCCCAATTGAACCAGTAGGTTTTCGACCGCCTCAAGCTCGACGTCATTCGCCCAGAGCAACAGACGATTGTTGACCACGTCGGCATCGACACGGAATTTATCCTTGCTCTTGGTGTCTTCTTGCTGGCGGCCGTAGCTGTAGAACGAATAGTAACCGCGGCGGGAATTACTATCGTCGTCTTCTTCCTCGCTTCCCATCATGAACTGGATCGAGCCGGCAACGTAGTCGGCTTGAAGTCGGCGCAGACGGATTACTTTAAACTGACGACCTGTGCCGTCCAACTTACTAATCAACGCTTCAATCGTGATCTGATCGGCTGGCGTGGCGTAGGCAATCAAGGCTTTGTTCTTATCGTCGGCGACCAACTGCGTGGTGGGATCAAGATTGCCGGCTTGCAATAGCATCGATTGAAGTGCTTTCGGGTCCAACTGGGCCAGCCGAAACACTTTAACGCGCTGGAAGTTGGCGCCGATCGTGGCACCTGGCTGCGGTGGGACATCGAACATCTTGACCGCTTCGGCAATGACCACGATCTTGTCTGGTGGGGCATTCGCGATGATGCTGTTTTGTCGCGTATTAATCACCAGGTGGATGTCATCCGGAGTGTTGGAACGACGGCGAGCACTGCTGTTTCCCCCTTGTTGTTGACGCTGCTGCATTTGCTGCATCATCTGTTGCTGCATTTGTTGCATCTGCTGCATCATCTGAGGATTCATCATCGACATGCCGCCGCCGCTTGATTTGCTGATACCCAGCAGCGATTGCAGTTGAGCCATCACATCCTCGGCTCGTGTGTAGCGAAGAAAGAACTCGTGGACCTTGGAAGAGCGTACCTCAGAGGACTGTTCTTCCTGCAGCACGTGCTGAATCTCGCGCAGGTTGGAGACGACATCCAAGACTTCCAACCGGTTCGAGGTAGCCAGGGCTGACATCGAACCGTGTTTGCTCAGCATCGGTTTGAGTTCTTCCACGGCATCTTCGGCCATCAGCCAACTGAGCGGGAAAGAAACCTTGACGAACTCGTGTGCGTCGCGATAACGCAGATCTTCCGAATGAACGCGAGGAACCCGGGACGGATTCAGCCCTTCCAGTTTGGCGACAACCAACCCTTCCTGCTGCTGCAGGATGGTATATCCGCGAGTCATCAGTCGTTCGTTAAGAAGATCGCGGACTTCGTCGACCGAGTAAGCACGCTGGGTCGTCAGGTTCAGATAGTCGCCTGGGAGCTCTTGCCAGTCCAGGCTGGTATTCGAGATATCTGCCAGCCAGTCCAAGACATCGGGCCAAGCCTGGCCTCGAAAGTTAAATCGGACCATCCCACGCTCGTCAGGACGGACCTTTAGTTCTTCCGGGTCTGATGGCTGGTCAGGTTCATCCTTTCGTTGGATCGGACCTTTATTGTCTCCCATTGGGGCTTCGCCAGGCTTGCCGCCATCTTTCTTTTCTTCAGGCTTTGCCTCTCCTTTTTGGGGTTCTTCCGGCTTTGCTCCTTTGGGACTGGGTTGTTCTCCGCCAGGGGACGGTCGCGGTCCGCGTACGCGCGCGGGGCCACCCGAACGGACCTCAACCGGGCCAGATTGAATTTGGGGAGTCGCGTCTTCCTGGCCGCTGGCAAATTCAGGTAAGCAGGTGAACACGGCGAAAACGAAGCATAATCCCATGCATCGAAATGCAGGGGAGGGCCGAAAAGTCATGGGGCTTCCGGTTGGGATGAGTCGCGGGATAGGCAGCCGATGGGGCATCAAGACGACCTCATTATCTTTGGTCTGTCGATTCGGTTCAAATCAATTGCCAGGAAATTCCCCTAAATTGGTGTAGCCTGGAATTCCCCGAACTTAAGCCATTACGTAAGACGATCGAAAAAGTGCTTCGGTTTCTTGTATTGGTTCTTGTATGACATTCTGAAGACTCTACGTTAGAGGCAAGCTGGGAAGACAACGCAGTTCGCGCGATGTCAGTGCTGTCACGTGGATTCCTCAAAACGACGTAAGTTTTGCCCTGGATTTGCGGAACTTTCGTGGCTACAAGGCCATCTACTTTTTCAGGCAACGGTTCTTACATCGTTGTCATACCCGACCAGGCATCCTAACTCTTTAATTAGAAACAGGTTGCAGGGAATCAAGATTGGTAGCTCCAACTGTTTAGGTAGCTTAGACTCATGGATTTGCAACTCAATGACGAACTTCTTTCGGCTTTCCTGGATGGGGAAGTCTCAGAAGAAGAACGTCTGCAAATCGAGACTCAGCTGGCAAACTCCCCCGAGTGGCGCCATCGCTATCACCAGTTGGTTGAAACCGTTAACGCGGTTCGCACTTTGCCTGAGGTTACTTTGCCGCGGGATTTCTCTCAGGGAATCATGGCGCAGATCGCGCAGCGTCAGCAAGATGAGACGCATGACTCGGCTAATTCCGAAGTCACTCTGGCCACCTCGTCGGACCGATCGGTTCGCCAGCGAAGACGCCAGAAGAATTCCCCTTATGCGTCAGCTTGGATTGCAGTCGCGGCTTGTCTTTTGATCGCAGCGGGTTTGGGGATCGCCTATCAAGCGGGACTATTCGGCTCGGGTGCCGACCCGATGATCGCCCAGAATGATCCCGTTGGTAATCCCGGTGTGAAGCCGATCGATCATCCTGCCACGCCGGATGTCAAACCGGCGGCTGACAACCAACCTGAAGAGCCAAAGCACTCCCCCTTTCCTACGGTCGACGAGCTTGCCAACAGCCAGAACAATCCGCCGATGGAAGTCGTCCCGATGGATGATCCGGGAATGGAACGAAGCCCGATTGGGATTCGCGTGAATGTCCGCACCAAGCCAGGCGAAAATCCTAAGCCACCTTCGACGATGAAACGGCCCGGCTCACTGGCCCGGAGTGTCTTCAATCTTGATCCGCAGGAAGATCCTGAGTTGGATCGTCTCGAACTGACGAATTTCAAGAGTGATGACGTCACGGAAGAGATTTCAGCCTGGGCAGATCTCAACCAGGACGGTGAGGTTTCCGACTCGGAAGCTCAGCAGGCGTGGTTTCGCTTTATGCAAACCGAAGGTGCCGTACCAGCGCTGAGCGAAGAGGCTCTGATCGCGATCGATCAGGACATGAATCAAAAGATTTCTATTGCCGAGTTTCATCTAGCAGTCGCATCGGTCCGCTGGAATGGCAACAAGGCAATCCGCAAGGCCTGGTATCGTTTGGATGCCAATGGGGACGGCGTGTGGTCGCGCGAGGATTTCCCTGCCAATGCTCGTTTTGCCACGATGGGCACACCACCGCTCTCGCAACAGCTAGTTCAGTGGCATGCATTGTTGGATCGCTCTCGCGATGGCAAGGTGTCGCGTCTGGAGTTCGCGCTTTC
The DNA here is from genome assembly GCF_007748115.1 of Bremerella volcania. NCBI lineage: Bacteria > Pseudomonadati > Planctomycetota > Planctomycetia > Pirellulales > Pirellulaceae > Bremerella > Bremerella volcania. Next base: position 5,668,159 of record NZ_CP036289.1, on the reverse strand, counting down.
TGCTGATCACATCCAGCTTGTGCTCAAGACTTGGGAACAGAAGATTCTCAATCCTCAGTCGTACGATCAAACAAAGTCGTTGTTGAATGAATATGACCGAGATGGGAATGGTCAGTTAGCGGGCCGTGAATTGATGCGATTGCAAGAGAAGCACCAAGCGTTTGCCCCGAGGATGGAAAACGTCGGCCGTGACGGTCTCTCAGCTTACGAACTCTACTTGATAGTCGAAGCAGAAAACCTCTGATCCTTCAGACGCGTTGCATCAGGGTTTTCCCGTAGGTCTGCTGGGGAAAGCCGTTTGGTAGCTGTTGTCTGGTTTTTTTGGGGGGTGAAAGTCCTTTCTTTGCGAGACTGACTGCGTAGAATGGCGTTGTCGTGATAATTAAGGTCAGCTTTTCTGTCGCGACACTGCGGAAAACCGCGTTGGATAATGATATTCGTCGGACGAATATCCAGACAACCTATCCAACCGAAGGGGAGAGACGTCGAAGATGAACAAGGAAAGCGGCAGCGTCGTGGGAAGTCAGGAAGAGTCCGCGCATGTCGATTCCATCTCTACTGCCGATTCACGCGCTGCCGGTCGGTTGAACGCCCCGTCGAAGTCCGCTACCTCTGACGTAGAAGTATCGGAAATGCGTCAAGCTTCGGATTCCGAGGCGCTTCGCTCCTATCTTGTCGAGATGGGTAAAATCGCCAGGCTTACTCCGCAGCAAGAGCAGCACCTGACACGGCGTGTTGCCGAAACGCGTCGCAGCTATCTTCACCGGTTGTTTGGGTGTGGAATCGTCACGCAGATGGTGTGTGATCTGCTTGTGGAAGTCGCCGAAGGTGATCGACGGCTTGATCGCACCTTGGAAGTCACCATCAGTGGTCCAGGCCAAAAGGCGAAGCTGCAAAGCAAGGTTCGCGAGGCGATTGAGTATCTCGCAGAGTCAGCGCATCGCAACCGCTACGATATTTCAGTAGCTATGCGCACGGATGAGGAAACGCCCCAGCGTCGGCAGCGGGCTATCGAACGGCTGATGCGACGTCGCCATGCAACGGCATGTTTTCTGGAGTCGTTCGGGCTGCGAGAGAAGTTTCTCCCGGAATGGCAGCGTAAAGTTGAGCAGTTGCTTGAGTCACTCGATTTGCCGGCCGACGGTGTACCGGGGAATATGTTTGATATGCCAGTCTCTCCTGAGGCGTTAGAGATCTTCGAGCTTTATCAAGAAACGCCAGGTACGCTTGCGTTTCAGCGGCCAATGATCCGTGAAGCGCATGAACTATACTGCCGGGCAAAAAAGGAACTCGTTTCCGCTAACTTGCGTTTAGTGGTTTCCATTGCCAAGAACTATCGAAATCGCGGATTGAGTTTTCTGGATCTGATTCAGGAGGGAAATGTAGGGCTGATTCGAGCAGTTGAGAAGTTCGACGATTCACTCGGCTTTAAGTTTGCCACCTATGGGACATGGTGGATTCGCCAGGCAATACTGAAAGGTATCGCGGAGCAGGCAAAATTGATCCGTGTCCCGGCGAGAATGCAGGAACGGATCCAGAATGTTCAGTCCTCCAAAGCTCAGTTCCGCCAGGAAGAGAATCGCGATCCGACAATCGAAGAGACCGCCAGTCTTGCCAAGGTAACCGAGCGGGATGTCCTCCAAGCGGATTTGCTAATGCGAGGGCCCATGTCGCTTGATGTAAAACCGTACGACGACGAAGAGTTCGCCGATATGTTGCCGGCGCGGGATGACTTTACCGGGCTGTCGGAATCAAGCCGTGAAACGGTCCAAAAGCTATTGGCAAGCGTGTTTAGTGTTCTGACTCCGCGAGAACAGGAAATACTCTGTCGGCGATATGGTATTCCTGACGGGCAAGTGCAGACGCTGGAAGAAGTGAGCCAAGCTTTTTCGCTGACCCGGGAACGAATTCGGCAGATCGAAATCGCTGCCCTGCGAAAGCTCCGTAAGTCGAGTGCTTGCGCAGGGCTTAAGGACTGGATTGACGAGCCAATACCCTTCTAGAACTCTTCACCAAGCGTCGCATTCGTAGGAAAGTTGACGCAAATAGTCGATCGCTTCTTCGAGCTCGGATGTTTCGACGCCAACTTTCCTGCCTTCACGGTCGCAACGCGCAAGTAGGATTAGCTCGTCGTAATCCTCTGATTCTTTTAAGCGGCGTTTCGCCCTGGCTCCGATCGTGCCGTCGATTACCAATGCGGCTTCCCTGTGATGAGCAATGAGCCAGTAGGTTCGCTCCGTGACGTCGTCCCTAAGAGCTTCCAGGCCGGCCTGCACGTGGTCGTGAGGATCAATCCCTTTGCCTGCGTCATGAAGCAAAGCCGCCAACAGGAACTCTTCGTCGTACGGTAGGTGGTCGCGTGCAAGGTCGAACACTTGGAGACTGTGGTAAAGTGCGTCCCCTTCTGGATGCCATTTGGGATTCTGCTTGACATTTTCCAGAGGTAGCAGCAATGCCTCATATTGGAGAAAGCGATCGACTTGGTTTTCGACAGCGGCGAGCCCCTCGGCGTAATCGGTTTCGTCATAGGTTTCAGTCAACAACTGCTCGAACTCGGCGATGCTCATCCGTTCCTGAGGTTTGCCAGTAATCGAGCTTTTGGAGACCACCGAAGCATCCTTGGTCGCTCGAACGGTGAGTTCGAATGGATATTCTTCTCGAATGTGGATGTGCGTGTAAACGCCAGCAGCGCCTGGTTTGTTCACGTGCTTTCGCTGGACGTCGAAGCGTATGCCTTCCGCTTCCAGCGCGGCGGTCACGGCGGATATGCTGTCGCTGAAAACATGCAGGTCGATGTCCGACCCTTTGCGGACGTGTCCCGTGAGAACGCTACCAACAATCTTGGGGCGAAAACGCTTTAGCACTTTCATCATGCGAAGTGCTTCCAGACGCATGGTCAGCAGGTGATCAAGCCGAGTATTCCCCTCAAACATCCTTGCCATCGACTGCACCTCGTCGCGAATCTCCGCGTTGGTGGGTAGATCGGCTTCTTTTACCCAGCCTCGTTGGACGCGGCGGGCCGCTTTCATCTTGGCGTGGTAGTACTCAGATTCCTGGCGGTCGTACAGCATGCGCGCAGCCTGATGGGCAATCTGGCGACGCAGTTTCGACGGTTGTGTCATAGAGATGGTCAGCTTGATTGGCTGACAAGTCGACGAGTCTTACAAAGGTAGAGCGTTCTGGTCGACAACAGAACGGCTATCGGCATTATACACAAAGCTGTGCGAAAAGAACCGCCGAGTCGACTCAAGGGTAGGCTACGCCGCACCGCGCCGATCCGGCAACCAGGTGCCCTCTCCCGACAACCAAATCACCGGCCGGCAACGGTGCGCACGTCAGCCGCAAGATAGCTCCTCGCGACAGCAAAGGCGGCAAGGTCCTTGTTGGGGTTATCTCTTAAGGAGTTCCCAAAACTGGAACGTTGGCCGTATAAGCCGATGGTGCAGATAACAAGAAAGGAGATTGTGACCATTGAGTCGCGGACGTAGCATGCAAAAGCAAACTGCATGCCGCGTACCATAAACCCTTAGGTGGTCACACTTTGGCCACCTGTCGTAGGCACTGTCTATGGCGAGAGTTAGCGACGCTTGGGGGCTGGTCTTAAGCGCCGAATGCACGGATTCTTCATAACCAATGCTACGGATGCGCGCCCGCTGTGCCTAATTCCGGGGCAGCGGCCGGGGGCATCCCGTCATCTACATTCGCCACCTGTCCAGGGTTAGAATGCGGCGAAAGGAATCCTCTCCATTCATCGAAAGATTAATAGCTATGCGCCTTGCAAAGTTTATCGGAACACACGGGACCCCAGCGGTTGGCTTGGTGCGTGACAACGAAATCATTCAGTTTTCCAGCCAGGATGTCACCAGCCTCTACGAGATCCTCGATGCAGACGACCCTGTGCAAAAGGTCGAGTCGTTGCTTGCCAACGCGCAGGAAACGGTAGCTATGGATCAAGTTGTCCTTCTGCCCCCCATCGATCAGCAGGAAGTCTGGGCTGCCGGCGTAACGTACAAACGCAGTCAAACGGCACGAATGGAAGAGTCGGAAGCGGCCGCCGATTGCTACGATCGGGTATACCTATCGGCTCGTCCTGAGCTTTTCTTCAAGGCGACGCCTGCCCGTGTTACCGGAACGGGACAGACCCTCAGAATTCGTAAAGATTCCAAGTGGAATGTTCCGGAGCCAGAATTCGCGTTGGCATTGAATTCTCGGGGGGAAATCGTCGGTGTTACGATCGGTAACGACATGAGCAGCCGTGACATCGAAGGAGAGAACCCCCTTTATCTTCCGCAAGCAAAAGTTTATGACCAGTGTTGCGGATTAGGACCGTGGGTTGTTCTTGCTTCTGAGTATTGGAAGGAGCATTCAGAGCTTTCGCAGGTCAAAGTGCAGTTGAGCATCGTCCGGGCCGACGTCGAGGTCTTTCAGGGGGATACAAGCCTCGATCAGTTGGCCCGCTCGTTGGAAGGCTTGGTTGAGTATCTCTTCCGAGATCAGCACTTTCCACGCGGAGCATTTTTGCTGACGGGAACGGGTATCGTTCCTGACAACGATTTCACGCTTCAGCCGCAAGACATCGTGAGCATTCAGATTTCAGGTATCGGCACCCTGACCAGTGAGATTATTCAAGGGTGACAAAGACCGTAACGCATCGGGAAAGGTGATTGGTTTCATGGCGGCAGAACAGGTTCTCATCGGTGGAAAGTGGCGAGACGCTGAGCACAACGAAACGTTTCAAGCCGAGAACCCCGCAACCAAACAGGCACTCGCGGAAGAGTATCCCATCAGCACCTGGAGTGACCTCGACCAGGCCCTGACTGCTGCCGCTGGCGCATTCCAGGAAATGCGCCAGATGGCGGTAGAAAAGTTGGAGTTGTTCCTCAATCGTTTTGCGGAACTGTTAGACGAAAACAAGCAAGCAATTTGTGAGTTGGCCAACACCGAAAGCGGATTGCCTGTCTCGCCTCGTTTGCTTGAAGTCGAAATGCCCCGAACGATCAATCAGCTTCGTCTGGCTGCCGCGGCATCGGTCGACGGAACCTGGCGAGCCGCGACGATTGACACCAAGAGTGGGATTCGGTCGTACTATGCAGGCATTGGTCCGGTTGCGGTCTTCGGCCCAAACAACTTTCCGCTGGCATTTAGCGGCGCTTCCGGGGGCGACTTTGCCGCGGCCATCGCCGCCGGGAATCCCGTCATCGTGAAGGCCAATCCGGCTCAACCGGGGACCACGCGCGAACTGGCCAAGCTCGCGCATCAGGCCGCCACCGAATCAGGGCTTCCACCGGCTGCGGTACAGTTGATCTATCACATGTCCAATGAAGACGGGTTGAAGTTCGTGGCCGACCATCGTCTCGGGGCGATTGGCTTCACCGGCAGTAAACTGGCTGGACTGAAACTGAAAGAAGCCGCGGATAAGGTTGGTAAGCCAATCTACCTGGAAATGTCGAGCGTAAACCCCGTTGTGATTCTACCGGGGGCATTGGCCGAGCGTGGCGAAGCATTGGTAGGTGAATTTCAAACAAGTTGCTTAATGGCGGCTGGACAGTTTTGCACAAACCCCGGGCTGATCATTTTGCTGGACGATGACCAATCGGCCAAATTCATCGAAGGTGCCAAAACCGGTTTCGCTGCGGCTCCAAGTGGCACGCTCTTGACCAAAGGAGTTGAAGCGGGGCTTACTCAGAACCTGAAGGTGTTGATCGACGCTGGGGCGGATGTCGAGGCGAGTGGAAGTGGCGAGGGCTCTTCGCAAGGGTATACGTGTCCAAACACGTTGCTTTCGACGACCGCTGAGAAATTCTTGTCCAATTCCGAGGCCTTCCAAACCGAAGCGTTCGGAAACTGCTCGTTGATCGTGAAGGCCAAGAATCTGGCAGAAGTTTGTGAGGTAATTGATTCCCTGGAAGGCAACCTTACGGGGACGATCTATTCGGATACAGCCGGTGGCGATGATCCTGCTTACGATCAGGTCGCTCACCATTTACGTCCAAAGGTTGGTCGTTTGATCAATGATAAGATGCCAACAGGCGTTGCCGTAAGTCCTGCAATGAATCATGGCGGTCCCTTCCCCGCGACCGGGCATCCTGGCTTCACCGCAGTGGGTATTCCGGCTTCGATTCATCGTTTTGCGGCGCTACAGTCGTTTGACAATGTTCGCCCCAATCGCCTGCCGCGGGAACTGCGAGATGAGAACCCGACAGGAAAGACCTGGCGATTTGTGGACGGGGCATGGACTCAAGGTCACATCGGCTAAAGCCTCGGTTCCTGAAGGACGAAATTCCAGCACTCTTCTGGGTGATTGCTGGAGTCGTGCTGGGAGATCCGTTATGATTGCCAGCAACTGATTTGATGATGCTTCATCCCTTGTGCTAAATCTGCAAGTGAGAACTCCACCCATGTATGACGCATTGATGCTGTTTGCCCAGGCCGACGCCGTAGGCGGATCCATGTGGTACGTCTACGCTTTGGCGACATTCATGCTGATCGTCTTCGGCATTGTCATTCTCATTGTTTTGTTGAACTACGGTCAGCTTTGGTTTCAAGCGTACATGTCGAGTGCCGACGTTTCACTATGGAGCTTGGTGGGGATGAGTCTTCGCCAGGTGAATAGCCGGCTGATCGTCAAAGCCAAGATCATGGCCAAGCAGTCTGGGCTCGATATCGATCGCCGTAGTGGAATCAGCACCAAGCGGCTGGAAGCCCATTACCTGGCCGGCGGGAATGTCATGCATGTGATTCACGCCATCATCGCTGCTCAGAGAGCTGGGATCGATCTGGATTTCGACCGGGCCGCTGCGATCGATCTGGCCGGTCGAGATGTGGTTGACGCGGTGAAAACCAGCGTGCTTCCCAAGGTGATTGAATGCCCTGATCCCCGACGCAGCGGCAAGAGCACGCTTAGTGCAATCGCCAAGAATGGTGTCGAACTGCGTGTGCGTGCCAAAGTGACGGTGCGAACTTCGCTCGAACAGTTAATCGGCGGTGCCACGGAGGAAACCGTGATCGCACGTGTCGGTGAAAGTATCATTTCGGCGATTGGATCTTCAGAGCACCATACCCACGTGCTGGAAAATCCGGACGTCATTACCCGGGCAGTGCTCGCACGTGGCCTCGACGCTCATACGGCGTACGAAATCGTTTCGATCGATATTGCGGACATCGACGTCGGCGAAAACGTAGGGGCTCGCCTGCAAAATGATCAGGCCGAAGCGGATACGCGAGTGGCCCGGGCCAAAGCAGAGCAGCGCCGCGCAGAGGCGATTGCTTCCGAGCAGGAAAACAAAGCCAAAGTTGCGATGAACCGTGCGAAGCTTGTCTTTGCGGAAGCGGAGGTTCCCAAAGCGATGGCCGAAGCCTTCCGAAGCGGCAAGATGCATACCCAGGCAGAAAACGGCCAGGCTGGTTAGTCAACGACAGAAATTGGGTTTCGCTTACCCTTAGGTTGGGTCAGCTTATATGAAACAAGCCATCGCAGGACTTTCTCTAAGTTCTGAGCAAGAGTCGACGGCATTGATTGTCTGGCCGTCCGTCTCAGCGACTACCATCGGACAGTTTCTCGGTAGGCTGTACGAGAAGAAGGGGGGCGTTTCGTTTTTGAACGTGGGCAACCTATTCGTTTTGTTGTCCATTCCAATCGCCATACCACTGTACCTTTGGAATGTGCTGCCAATGGTGGGAACACGCTATCGCATTACCAACCGTCACGTGAATGTCGAACGAGGTGTTCAGGGAGTCTTGGAGCGGCAGATCGCACTTGACCAGTTCGATCAAATTGAAGTGCGACAACTTCCAGGGCAGGCTTGGTTTCGATCTGCCGATCTCATTTTCTTTATGGGGGAAGAAGAAGTCTTCTCCCTACCTGGCGTTCCCTACCCCGAAGGCTTTCGCACGGCGTGCCTGAAAGCGTCAATGACCTTTCGCGGCTTTCACGCGATTCACGCTCGTCAGGCAAATGGTGCTTGAGTCACGTCGAGGTGCCCTTCAATCAGCCGTACCAATCGAGCCAGCATTCGTGAACCTCGGCGAATTGCATGTTCAGGATTGGGCTGGTCCATGTCGATGAGCGGGACATGGACGAAAAGACTGCGATCGGACAGGCCTCGTTGCCGGTAGATCTCCATCGACCAGTAGTACGTCGCATTGCAGAGATAGGTCCCCGCATGAAAGCTAACAGACGCCGGTAGGTCATGCTCGCGTAAGTCTTGGCACCACGTATCAAGTGGTAGCTGGCTTGCAAATGCAGTCGGGCCGAAGGGGCTCAGTGGTGAAGTTGGTGTCTTGGGATCTGATTTAAGGTTGAGCGCCACCATCTCAAGCTGATATTCATCGATTCGAGGTGACTGCCCTAGGTGTAGTGCAAAGTCGAACCAATCCGCATGTAAGTCACCGAGTCGTGGTTCCGCGAGATTGTAGTCGACTGGCAAGATTTCCGTCGTAAACGCGATGCGGTCAGAGCCAGGATTATCCTCGGCCCAATGGGTAAGGATCTGCATCGATGCATTGGTCGGGTACTGTAAGAATGGCTCGAAGGCCGTGATCAGAATCCGATGCATCATCTAGTACTTACTCTGTAGATGGAACAGGACCCGGTCGACGCGGTTCGTATTTACAGCAGTCGATCGGACAGACATCGTGCGATGGGCCGAACTTGCCGATCGCTTCCTTTTCGGGGGTAATGCCCAAACGCTCTTCAATCAGCTTACGGATCATTCCAATGAACTTTGGGTGGATGCCGGCGGTCTTGGCACGTGCCATCGTGATGCCAACCTCCTCCGCTAGTTTGGCAGCCTCGTCATCCAGATCGTAGATGACTTCCATGTGATCGGAAACAAAACCAACCGGCACAATTACGACCTGGCTTGCCAATTTCTTATCAGCGATCTCTTGGATGACATCACAAACGTCCGGTTCCAGCCACGGTTGTTGGGGGGGGCCACTTCGGCTTTGGTAAACTAGTGACCAATCTTCCAGACCTAAGGCTTCCGATATCAGACGGGAACTCTCATGCAGTTGTTTTTCATAAGCGCAGTTGGCTGCCATTGCATTGGGGATGCTGTGAGCCGTGAACAATACCTTCCGCCGATCGGAGCCATCTTCGGGGAGTTCTCTGATCGCGTCACGGACACGATCCACCATGGTCTCGATAAAGTCGGGGTGGTTATAGAACGTTCGAATTTTGTCGAGCGACATCTGCTCCGTCAGGTTCAACTCCTCCAGGGCACGCTGAATGTCTTCACGATACTGACGACAGCCTGAGTAAGAACTGAAGATGGAGGTCACGAAGACCAGTACCTTGCGGTGCCCAGCATCGAACATCTGCTTCAAGGTATCTGCCAATAGGGGGTACCAGTTGCGATTCCCCCAGAAAATCGGAAGCGAAATATCTTGAGAAACGAGTTCCGACTTGAGAGCTTCGATTAACTCTCGGTTTTGGTCGTTGATTGGGCTTTTGCCACCGAAGTGGTAATAGTGTTCGGCGACTTCGAGCATTCGCTCGCGAGGAACATTACGACCGCGGAGAACATTTTCTAGGAAGGGTATGACATCGTCCGGTTTCTCGGGACCGCCGAAAGAGAGAACGAGTATGGCATCGTAAGGTAGTTTAGTCATGTTGATTGACTTAATGCGTGCGCGGCGTTGGATCAAAGAAAGCTTACCCGCAATTGCGGTGAGTGTTCAACTTGCGAATGAACATGATTGGGTGACCGACTTGGCACTGAGAGAAAGTATGACGCGCGTTGGCCAGGTTGCGTACGCCCACAAAAAAAGCCTGTCGTCGGAAGACGAAAGGCTTTGCAGTGACCCCTACGGGACTCGAACCCGTGTTACCGGCGTGAAAGGCCGGTGTCCTAGACCACTAGACGAAGGGGCCGTTTGTTGAAGGGCTTAAATATACCCAATGACTTATAGTGTCTTCAAGGGGGGATGCCGTCAGGAAGCGAAAATCCTCTTTTTGGCAAACCGAAAACCTTCGAAACACGCAACCGCAGCAGAATACGGTAAGAATTCGCGGGCTTCGTTAGTGCTTAATGTTTCAATGAGAAAGGCAATCCGAGATCACTTAATCTGGATGACTATTCCGATTCCATGTTGGCCGACGCGTCCGTCGCCGACTGTCCACTCTCATTGCGTTTGATAGCATCGTAAACTTCGCGGCGATGCACGGGGACTTCCTTTGGAGCTTCGACGCCAAGGCGGACCTTATCACCACGAATTTCAACAACGACAATGGTGATGTCGTTATTGATGACAATGCTCTCGTTTTTCTTCCTCGATAATACCAGCATTTTATGCTCTCCACGCAACCGCCAAGGGGGGATACTCTTTCATGATTTTGGCGGCACTGCCTTGTCGAATGCTTGAACCTTCTTGGCGCCTTCGTTAGACTTGAGCAGAAATCAAAAGGTTCGAGTCATATCAACCTAATACAGCGACATCCTCGAAAATCTCCCAAACGCAACAAGAACAGCCTGTTTTGCGCGAGGAAACTCTCACTTCACTCTACGCGCTAATTTAGCGGCGTCAAGCAAGCAAATCTCGGACTTTAGTGAATTCTGGAGCCAGTCGCGAGGAATGTGCCGAAAAAACGGGAGGATTTGCCTTGGCTGCCAGGGTTATCTAAGGTCCCTGGAATTCAAGCAGTTTGCCCCGCCAATTGGCCACTTGGTCTCACTTTGTCAGAAGGGGGGAAATTGTTAATATTAGGTCGCTGACCGTTAACGCAAGCTTAAGTCCTGTAAGGGGAAGCGGCGCCACTTTCGAGCCAACGATGATCAACCGAATTCGTGCGAAGGGAAGGCATGCTTAGTTGGTGGAAAAATCTGAATCGCGCGATCACCACGGTCATTCAAGGCCTTTGGGTGACCCTTCGGGTCTGGAAATCGACGTACGACCCAAACCGCAAAACATTTACCGAGCACTTCGAATATCCCGAGCTTCCTGCCCAAGTGGCCCCCCGCTATCGAGGGTTTCATCGATTCGATGTCACTACCTGCATCGGCTGTGATCAATGTGCCAAGGCTTGCCCGGTCGACTGCATCTACATCGGCAAAGAACGTGTTGAGAACGGCAAAGGTTTTCGGCTCACGCATTTCACCATCGATTACACGAAGTGTATGTTTTGTGCTTTGTGTATCGAGCCGTGCCCGGTCGATTGCATCTTTATGGGTGGTACGCTCGACTTGAGTTCTTACAGTCGCGATGGTGCGCTGGTCGACTATTCTCGTTTGCCAATCGATGTTGCCTGGGGACGAGCGACTTTGAATCCAACGGCCGTCGCGGAATCGAAGGCGGTACTTCGACCCGTCCATGGCGGTCCTTCCGAGCAAACCGGCTAGTTGCACAGTTGTCGCGTGGCCCCTTAAATGAGGGCATGCCAGACGCGCTGGGTCGAACCTTTCGTTACGCATTCAAGCCGGACGTAGCTCATGAGTTTATCAACCACGATCGTTGCTTACCTGATCCTGTTCACCGTGGCAGGCTTCGGTTTCGTGTTGGTGAACCTCTTACTGGGAAGCATCCTGCGACCTAAGAATCCGTACGAAGAAAAGCTCGAGATCTATGAATGTGGCGAGCCGACGATCGGTTCCAGCTTTGTCCAATTCGACCTGCGGTTCTACGTGGTCGCATTGCTGTTCATTATCTTCGATGTTGAAGTCGCCTTCTTCTTTCCTTGGGCGGTTGTTTTCGGGAAGTCGACCCAGCTTGCCAGGCCGGAATCACCTGCGATTGTCGAGATGGAGGATGGTACACGTGCGATCGGCCCTGGGTACATAGGCCTGATGACCGAGCTAGGGTTGCCGGTCGATGAAGCGGAACTGTTAGCCTCGAAGGACGTTGCCGAAAGCAACACCCAGGCCCAGTCTGCTGCATCGAAGTTGGTGTGGACGTGCGTGGCGGACATCATGATCTTTTTTGCGATCCTCATGGTTGGATTCGCCTATGTCTGGAAGCGAGGTGATCTCGACTGGGTGCGATCGATGGCCGGACATCCCCATACCAGTGCGAAATCTAAATCGAGCTGGCGCGACTCAACCCAGGTGGCAACGACGCCGTAAGGATTCAGGAAAGTAATACGCAAGCATGATCGACGAAGCCTTCATAGAGACACTCAAAAATCGTTTCGGTGGCAAGATCTCCGGTGCGAATCTTGAAAACGTCGATCCTTGGATCGAGGTAACGTCTGCTGGTTTGGTGGAAGTGTGCCGTTATCTCAAGCAGGAGCCTACGATCGCATTCGACTACCTGAATTCGATTTGCGTCGTCGACTACTGCGAGACTGACCCAAAGAAAGCAGCCAAAGTGAAATGGCAGCCACATCTGGAAGTCGTATATCACGTTTCCAGTATTCGCCACAAGACGACCGGCGTGATAAAGGTGATGCTGCCGCGATGGAAGGAAGATGTTGAAGGGCAAATCCCTGAACTGCCGTCGGTGACCGACGTTTGGAGAGCTGCCGATTGGCACGAACGGGAGGCGTATGATCTATCCGGCGTATTATTTGTCGGGCATCAAAACCTGCGGAGGATCTTGTGTCCTGAAGACTGGGTAGGGCATCCACTTCGTAAAGACTACGAAATGCCACTTGAGTATCACGGAATCCGTGGACGTTAGTTTGTTGAAAGCCCTTTGAATGTCCAACGCGAATCATTCCGAAATCATTGAACTCGATGTTCGCACCGACGAGATGTTGGTGAACATGGGGCCCCAGCATCCGAGCACTCATGGCGTCCTTCGACTCGTCTTGCGAACCGACGGCGAAGTCGTCTCGGAGGCGGTGCCCCATATCGGATACTTGCATCGTTGCGCTGAGAAGATCGGAGAGAACCTCACGCCACGGCAGTTTGTTCCGTATACCGACCGGATGGATTACCTGGCTGGGATGAACATGAACCTCGGTTGGTCGCTGGCCGTCGAGAAACTACTGAACTACGACCTGCCCGAGAAGGTGCGGCATACTCGCGTGATGATCGCGGAACTCAACCGCATTGCCAGTCATCTGGTGGGCATGGGGACCTACGGGCTCGATCTCGGGACGTTCAGCCCGTTTCTCTATGCGTTTCGCGAGCGAGAGAAGATTCTCGATCTTTTGGAATGGGTCTGCGGTGCGCGACTAACTTACAGCTACATAACTCCGGGAGGTGTTACGGCTGACTTGCCGTCGGACTGGATCGATAAGTGTCGCCAGTTTCTCGATCAGTTCGAACCACAGATCCCGGACTATCACACGCTTCTGACGACGAATGCCATTTTCATCAAGCGAACCACAGGCATCGGGATCATGTCGGCCGACATGGCGATTGCTTACGGTTGCTCGGGGCCTGTGCTGAGAGGGTCAGGCGTCGATCATGATCTGCGCCGGGATGGCGAGCCTCGCTACCGCTCGATGTACGAGGGATATGATTTTGAGGTAATTGTCGAAAAGAACGGAAGCTACCCTAAGGATCAAGTTTATCCAGCGGTTCCGGAAGAAGCCGTACTGGGCGATTGTTGGCACCGGTTTTACGTGAGGATGCTCGAGGTAATCCAGGCGATCAAGTTGATCCGCCAAGGGATGGACTTTTATCAGAAGTCAAGTGGTGACTGGGGGACACCCATCAAGCTGGCAACCAAATTGCCGAAAGGCGAGGCCTATCTCGAAACGGAATGTCCACGCGGACAGATGGGGTTCTATGTCGTTTCCGATGGTGGTGACTCGGTCCCACGCCGTGCCAGGGCTCGCAGCAGTTGTTTCAGTAACCTATCGGTCGTGGAAGAGCTTTGCCGCGGTGGGTTGATCGCCGACATTCCGGCGATCGTCGGTTCATTGGATATCGTGATGGGAGAGATCGATAGGTAATTGCCATGAAGGTTCGGTCTTTTCACCGAAGCCGATGCGTTGAGATGGGTTTCCGTACATTTTAAATGTATGGGGCCCTTGGTACTGCCATGCCTAAATTGGTCTACTGGCCGTCCGATGGGCCTGGCTTCTAATCGGAGCAGCCGTGATGAATCTTCGGAGAGTGTTGCAGGTCGTTTGTCTGGTTATCGCCACCTCATCCACAGCCTTTGCTCACCCACAAGAAGGGCTTACCGGCGATGGACTGGGTGCTGGATTCCTTCACCCCTGGTTTGGCTTTGATCATCTTCTGGCGATGATCGCTGTCGGGCTTTTGAGTGTACAGATGGGTGGGAGGGCGATATGGATTCTTCCTGCAGCCTTCTCGGGCATGATGGTAGCCGGCGGTATTGTTGGCATGAATGGTGTGCCGTTTCACTTTGTCGAGTGTGGAATCGCTCTGACCGTGATCGCTCTTGGTGCAGCCTTGGCCTTTGGGGTGAAGTATCCACTAATCACTGCAGCCATCTTTATTGGGACTTTTGGTTTGACGCACGGCCATGCTCACGGAACCGAAATGCCAGCAATGGCCGCTCCTGTCTTTTACGCGGCTGGGTTTGTTGGGGCTACCGCACTACTTCATTTGATTGGGATTGCTGGTGGGTTGGGTATGAAATGTAATCAGCGGTGGGTACCTCAGTTTCGACTGTCGGGAGTCGCGATCTCGCTGGCAGGCGTCGGATTGCTGCTAGGCGTGTTGTAGTGGCTACTGATCGAGATATTTCCCGTGGAGTGTTTGATCGCGAATTCGCTTGTATCCCGACCAGAAAGTCTAAGATTGGGGACTGAGTAGTTTTCGCCGGATGCCTGGACCGGTATCATGAGGATCCGGGAAAAGACAGTGTTTTGCCCGGTAATCTTACGCACAAGGAAAGCGCGCACGTGGGAGAGTTCTTCGCAGGTTGGTTTCCTGCAGGATGGGAATTCCTGGGGTACACAGTCGCCGCGCTGATTCAAGCCTTCTTGCTGGTCAATGTGATCGCTCTTGGTGCTTTTGTTTTCATCTGGGCTGAACGGAAAGTCTCCGCCCGTATTCAAGATCGCCTGGGACCGACACGCACCGGCGGAGCGTTCGGGTGGCTTCAGTCGCTGGCCGACGGAATTAAGCTTCTCTCGAAAGAAGACTTGATGCCTAAGGACGCCGATCCCATCCTCTTTAAGCTTGCTCCTTATGTTGCCTTCGCAGCCAGCTTTTCAGCATTCATGGCCCTTCCCTTCGCTTCGGGTTGGGTGGCGTTGCATTTGAATATTGGTCTGTTCTTCCTAATCGCCGTTTTGGGATTGGAAGTCTTCGGCGTCATCCTGGCTGGTTACTCGTCCGGGTCGAAATGGTCCCTCTTTGGTGCGATGCGGCAGGCAGCCCAGGTTGTTAGCTATGAAGTGCCGTTGGGTATCTGCGTGATCGTTCCGCTGATGATCTGCGGGACGATGGATCTGGTAGCCATCGGTGATCAACAACGCGGATTGTTTACCAATTGGCTCATCTTTCACGATCCCTTCATCTTCGTCGTATTCTGGGTTTACTTTACTTGCGCGGTTGCCAGTGTGAATCGAGCTCCTTTCGATCTGGCGGAAGCGGAAAGTGAACTGGTTGCCGGTTTTCTCACCGAGTACTCTGGCATGCGGTGGAGTCTGTTCTTCATGGCCGAATATGGCTCGATGATCTTGGTATCGGCCTTGGCTGCGATTCTGTTCTTTGGTGGATGGAATGGGCCGATTCCAATTTTCAGTGCCTTAATGGATTGGTTCCCAAACTATCTAGGCAACTGCTGGTGGTTCAGTACGACGGCCAATCTGTTCGGCTTGCTTTGCCTATTGATGAAAGCATCGATCGGTGTGATCGCGATGATGTGGGTGCGGTGGACTTTCCCCCGCCTGCGTGTCGACCAGGTGATTACAATGTGCCTGAAGTACTGCGTTCCAATCGCGGCGGTCTGTCTATTGGGTGTGATGTTCTGGACGGCGCTAGGCGTTCCTTTTTTCAATGATCTTCTGCCGGCTCAAGATCGGGCCCTGGTCCGTGAGGGGTGGTTTAAGTCCGGCGAGAAGCAGGCCGATGCGTTGCTCAAGTCGCTTTCGCCATCCCCGGACGAGGAAGGAGAAGTCGAGTGACTCCCCTGCTTGCAGCCACTAGCGAAGCGGCCATCAACTGGCACACGGTGATGTTTTACGTCATAGCTCTGTGTGCGTGCGGTTTTGCCGTGATCGTGGCATTGACGAACAACATCGTACGGATGGCGTTTGCGTTGATCGTCAGCCTGGCGGCAACCAGCGGTCTGCTGTTTCTTGCAGGAGCGTATTTCGTCGGCGCCATGCAGTTGATGATTTACGTGGGCGGAACGGTTGTACTGCTGATCTTCGGCGTGATGCTCACGGCGCAAAAAGCGTTCATCACCATGCGGACCCAGGCAGGCGACTGGATCTTGGGGCTTTTGGTTGGCGGTACCCTGCTCGCCGTTTTGGTCCAACTGGTATTTCTCATCCCTGAGTGGCAAAGCTCGAATTATCAGTCCACGGCGGATGCGCAGTTAGTTGCTTACGCGGAAGAACTCAAGAGCCAACGGGCACGCGGGGAAGAGATTACCGCGGAGCAGCGGCGGAGACTGGAACTCATGGCGGTCAAGGCCAGCGAAGGAATGCCACAGCGAACTGGCGAGATTGGCCTGGCGCTCATCGGTGTGCGGGCCGACAAGATCGAGAGCGAACAAACTGGTTTGGCGGGGTACCTGCTTCCCTTTGAAATCGTTTCGGTGCATTTGTTGGTGGTGTTGGTCGGCGCGGCGTTCTTGGCCCGTGCTAAACGACATCATCACGGAGGGGACGTCTCATGAGCTTTTTGAGCGAACCCATCGGACTGTCGCACTACCTGGCGGTCGGGGCGTTTCTGTTTGTGACCGGCGTGGTGTGCATGGCTACCAAACGGAATGCTTTGGGGATTTTGATGGGCATCGAATTGGTGCTCAACGGAGCGATCGTCAACTTCGTGGGTTTTGCATGCCCTTATTTTCGCGACGAAAACTTAGGGCTTGATGGGCACCTGATCGCGCTGTTCGTCATCGTGTTGGCGGCGGCGGAAGCGGCAGTGGCACTGGCAATAGCCCTGAACTTTTACAACAACCATGCGACAATCGACGTCGATCGCGCAGATGAATTGAAAGGTTGATGGAAGTTTTTCTCCCTTACCTTCCGAGTCTGCTGGTGACCGCGGTATTACTACCGTTGGTGTCGTTCTGCGTGATCTTCCTAGTCGGTACACGATTGGGGGATCGGGGGAAACCAGCGGCGTGGATCGCGATCAGCGCCATTCTCGCCTCGACGATCCTGTCGTTCTTCTCCGCAGGCATCTGGTTCTCCGTTCACAAGACGCCTACTCCGCATGCGATGAGTGATTCGCATCATGTGGTCGAGCACCATGCACCGCCGGTGATTACTGGCAGCGGCTACACGCTGGCGAGTTTCGCAGGGGCTGATGTAAGCATCAACTATTACATCGATGCATTGACGATTCTCATGTTTTGCATGGTAACACTCATCGCCACATGCATTCATTTTTATTCCACCGGATACATGCACGAAGAATTGCATGAAGTCGTGGATAACGAGGCACTGCTTGCCGATGGAGAATCGATCCGGAGACCTGGCCGATATGCTCGATTCTTTCAGGCATTTTCCCTGTTCTGCTTTAGCATGCTGGGGCTGGTGATTTCCGGTAACTTCCTGATGACGTTTGTCTTTTGGGAGTTGGTCGGTCTCTGTTCCTGGCTTTTGATTGGTTTCTACGTTGAACGCCAATCGGCGTCGACTGCTGCCAACAAGGCTTTTATTGTTAATCGAATTGGCGACTTCGGCATGCTGATCGGATTGATGGCCCTGTGGGCGAGTTTAGGAACGCTTAATTTCGGAGATATGCCCGGTTCAGGGAGTGGTGTGTTTTCGCAGATGCGGAGTGAGGAAAATCACTTTGGGCTTAAGGTGCCTGATGGGATGGTTCGCTTGGTAGCCGCCGATCGAATTGACGAGATGGCATTGGCTTCTCCCGTGCCGCTAAACCAAGAGCAGCTAGCGGCGAAAGTCAATGCATCGATCAAAGCGTGGCGTGATGGAACGACCGATGGAGACACGACCAAATACGGCTACACGCTGCTAATTGTCGCGGGCCTTGGGATCTTTTGTGGATGCGTCGGCAAGAGTGCCCAGTTCCCGCTGCACGTTTGGCTGCCGGATGCAATGGAAGGTCCAACGCCTGTGTCGGCATTGGTGCACTCGGCGACGATGGTCGCAGCCGGTGTGTTTTTGGTCGCACGGTCCTATCCGATCTTCTTGCCGGAAGTGCTGCTGGTGATTGCGTGCGTGGGCTGCGTGACGTTGTTCCTCGGAGCGACGATCGCTCTTGTTTCGACCGACATTAAGCGAGTGCTGGCCTATTCGACGGTTAGCCAGTTGGGTTACATGATGTTAGCACTAGGTGTCGGCGGTTGGGCGGCTGGCGTGATGCATTTGATTACCCATGCGTGTTTCAAGAGCTTGCTGTTCTTGTGCTCTGGCTCGGTGATTCATGCGGTACATAGCAACGAGATGCCGCATATGGGCGGATTGATCCGCAAAATGCCTTGGACCGGATATACGATGCTCGTTGGCTGTCTGGCGATCTCTGGTATCGGCATCCCTTCCATCTTCGGACTGCCAATTGGTTTGAGTGGCTACTACTCGAAAGATGCCATCCTGGAACAGGTCTTTTCCTTTCGTCATTTCAATCCAGTTTGGGGAACGGTTTTCTTCGGCGCTGCTTGCGGCGGAGCATGCCTGACGGCATTCTACATGTTTCGAATGTGGTACCTGACGTTCCTCGGAGAGCCACGCTCGGCTCACAAGCATGAGCATGCCCATGAATCGCCAAAAGCGATGGTTGTCCCTCTAGTCTTGCTGGCGATCTTGGCGGTTGTTGTCGCCTGGCCGATCTACGATTCGATTGGTTTGCCGACGCTTTCCCGAACGATCGAACAGGCACGGCCGGCAGGCATCTGGCAAGATATGGCGGGTAGTCATTGGAACGTCACGATGCCGGAAGAATCGAAGGGGCATGTTGCCGCGGTTAAGGGACCCGTGGGCGTACTTGCATTTGGAGCAGCGGTTAGCGGTATCGTGTTGGCGTCGGTGTTTTATCTGTGGAAAACTTTGGACCCGGCAGACGTGCGGCGTTCGTTCGACCCGATTTACCGAGTCCTGTTCAATAAGTGGTACTTCGACGAAGTCTACCAGGCGGTCTTCGTTCGCGGCGCGTTGGCGGTGGCGACCTGCGTCTCACTGTTTGATCGACTGGTCATTGACCGAGTGGTGGACGGTTTTGCGTGGCTGGTCGTTGGTTTTGCTACTCTTTCTGACAACTGGGTTGATCGCCGCGGGATCGATGGCTTCGTGAATTGGTTCTCACGGCAGACGTATCGACTGGGCAGCAGCTTGCGAATGTTGCAGACGGGTAGCTTGCGTCAGTATGTGATGCTGATTGTCGTCAGTACCGTCGCATTGTTTTTGATTCTGAGTTTTTGGACCTATTCCCTGGCTCAATAGAAGCTAACGTTTTGCCCTTGAGGCACTTGTATGGATAACCTCGCATATTTCGTAGTGACATCGCTGATCTTCACGCCGGTCGTGGGAGCGATCGTCTTGCTGTTTTTTCCATCGGAAAACAAGTCGCTGCTGCGCTGGTTCACGCTGTTTGTCACCTTGCTCGTTTTGCTGCCGACGCTGTGGATCGCGCTCCCCTGGAGTGAAGCTCTTAGCTTTGAAATCAACGAAGCTGGCGTCCAAAACGTCGTACAAGTCTCATGGATTCCTTCGTTTGATATCCAATTCTTTCTAGGTATCGACGGCATTAGTTTCCCCTTGCTGCTTCTGACGGCGTTGATTTCCTTCCTGGCGATGGGAGCCAGTTGGACAATCGATAAGTACGTGAAGAGCTACTGCGTGCTTTACCTGTTGCTATTGGCCGGGATGATGGGCGTGTTTTTGTCGCTGGACTTCTTTTTGTTCTACATATTCTGGGAAGTCATGCTGCTGCCGATGTATTTCCTGATTGGTGTTTGGGGTGGACCACGCAAAGAGTACGCCGCGATCAAGTTCTTCTTGTACACGCTGTTTGGTAGTGTGCTCATGTTGATTGCTTTGTTGATGCTCTACTTCAACAGCGATCTACGACAGCTCTCAGTTGAACAACTTGCGACAGCTCATATCGCGGCTTGGGACGAAGCAGGAGAACTTCTATCAGCGGAAGATTACAAAGCCAAGGTCGACGCCAGTGAGTATCCCGTGCACACGTTCAATATTTTGGCCCTTCAGCAACTCGGCCAGCATACGGAAGTCTTCGACCAGGTGCTGTTGTTCGGCAAATCGATTCAGTGGTGGGCATTTGTCCTGCTGCTGATTGGCTTCATCATCAAGGTCCCCAGTGTACCCTTGCATACCTGGTTGCCGGATGCCCACGTGGAAGCACCCACGCCGATTTCGATGATCCTGGCAGGCGTGCTGTTGAAGATGGGGGGCTATGGCATCGTGCGGATTTGCTATCCGATCTGTCCAGATGCAGGCTATGACCTGGTTTGGTTTGTCTGTTCCATCGGCGTCATCAGTATGGTATACGGGGCATTCGCAGCACTGGCCCAGACGGACTTTAAGCGAATGGTTGCCTATAGTTCGGTGAGTCATATGGGCTATGTCGTGCTAGGACTGGGCGTATGGAGCGCTACGGCTGGAACGGTTTTCGATCCGGTATCATGGAGCATGGGCGTCAAAGGCGCGCTGTTTCAGATGATTGGTCACGGGATCAGTTCGGCCGGAATGTTCTTCATGGTTGGCGTGATTTACGACCGCGTTCATCACCGCGATTTGAATCAGTTCGGCGGCTTATATGGCAAGATGCCCGTTTATACAGCGATGGCCATGCTATTGTTCTTCGCTGGCTTGGGACTTCCAGGGCTCTGTGGTTTTATTGGCGAGGTCTTCGTTGTCCTTTCGGTCTGGAAGCTGAGTGCCACATTGGCGGCGATTGCAGCAGCGGTCGTTATTCTGACGGCGGCATACATCTTGTGGGCAATCCAACGCGTCTATCTGGGACCCGAATATCGAGGCCCGCACCAAGAAGGAATATCGGAGATCAATCTTCGCGAAATGGCCATTGCCCTGCCACTTTGTGTACTGGCAGTGGTCCTGGGAGTCTTCCCAGCGACCATGTTCCGATACATGGACGCCACGGTCGATCAACAGGTAGCCGACCTGGTCGAGTGGACCGAGGACGTGAAACTCCCCCAACTTCGGGCTGAACGCCAAGAGGCCGATAAAGACGTTGCCGCGAACGCCCCCTGAGTAGATCCATCGCTTACATGTTTGTCACCCTCGTGAATCACTTGACGTCCGATACGTTCGCCAGCCTCCCTGGGTTTGGGGTGGAATTGGCACTGTGCGTGACGATTGTTGTGATTCTCTTGGCTCGCATGTTCGCGTTTTCCGAGCGAATTGACTCGAATTGGTTTGCTCTGGCAGGAACCTTGGTCGCTCTTGCTGTTCTGTCTCCGCTGGCCCCTTGGGACATTTCGCAAAGTCCAGCCCGCATGGTTCCCATTGGCGAGTTGCCGCGAGTCGAGATCTTTACCGGGATGCTCGTGTATGATGGCTTCTCGGTTGTCATCAAGACCTTGTTGCTTGTCTTTCTGCTACTCTTTTTTCTACTCGTAAAACTAACCCAAGCGCATCGTAAGCCGGATAGCCCTGACTTCACGACGTTGGTGTTAGGTTCAACACTGGGCATGTGCCTGATGGTGTCCGCCAATCATATGTTGATGGTCTTTCTTGCGATCGAGATGGCATCGGTCCCTTCTTATGCGATGGTGGCGATGCATCGTCACGATCGCAAGGGATCGGAGGCGGCACTAAAGTATGCCGTTTACGGAGCAGGCACCGCCGGGGTGATGCTCTATGGAATCAGCCTGCTTTCTGGCATGCTGAATTCAGCACATATGCCAACGATGGCATTGCACCTTGCGCAAGTGGCTGCAGCCGGAATCTCACCCGCTGAGAGCGTGATCCTGGTGATGGCCATGTTGATGATTCTCGTGGGCGTGGCGTTCAAACTGTCCGCGGTTCCGTTTCACCAGTGGTGTCCCGATGTATTTGAAGGCGCTACCGCAGAAGTTGGTGCATTCCTTTCGGTGGCTTCAAAAGCAGCCGCCTTGGCATTGTTGGTGAGAATGGCAATCGGGCTCACTTGCTTGGAGGGTGCCCCGCTTGAGTTGGTTGAATGGAGAGAAGGTAGCGAGCTGGCTATTTCGAGCCATTCCGAATTGATAAGCCCCGCCTTGAGCTCGACTCAAAACTTCGTGGCTTGGGTGATTGCTGCGATGGCGGCGGTGACCTGTACATTTGGAAATCTGGCTGCGTTCGCTCAGACGAATATCAAACGACTCTTGGCCTACTCCACGATTGCGCACGCAGGCTACATGATGATGGCGGTGCCGGCGGTGCTCACTCTAGTCTCGATCGATCCCGTGGCGGCAAGTCAGTGTGTCGGCTACCTGGGACTTTATATTGCCGTCTATCTACTGATGAACCTTGGGGCTTTCGCCGTCGTGGCCATGGTGCGTGACGTTACAGGAAGTGAAGAAATTCGCGACTACGCCGGGCTGATTCATCGCAGCAAGTCGTTTACCATTTGCCTGACAGTGATGCTGGTTAGTCTCGTCGGCCTTCCTCCGCTGGCTGGATTTATTGGCAAGTTTGCTGTCTTTGCGGGACTGGCTCGCGGATACCTCGCAGGCGGCGAAACGTATTTGGTTGCGTTGCTGGTGATTGGTTGTGTGAATACGGCAATCAGCTTGTTTTATTATCTGCGCATTGTGAAAGCGATGACGATCGACTCGGTTGAAGGGGATACCGCTCCGATGCGAAGTTCGCCAAGCATTTTACAAACGGGTTATCTGTGGTGTTTGACGATTCCAGTATTGGTGCTAATCGTCGGTTGGGATGCTCTGAACGTTTGGATTCAGCAGGCCGTTCGCGGTTTGGTCTCGTGATGCTCAAAGTGAGTCGTTGCTAATGTTGTCTGCCAAACAGTATGAGTTGCTTAACCGAATTGCCGCATTGCATCATCGGTCCCTGCCAACCTATCTAACTTACGCTCGGCCCTGGGTCAGGATTGGCAGCGAAGCAAAGGCAGGTATTATCGAGGATATTGCTGCAGACCATCACGATTTGGTTCAGCGTATTTTACGTGTGCTTGAAGCGGATGGTCGTCCCGTTATGCTGGGCGATTTTCCGATGGACTATACGGACTTGAACGACCTTTCGCTCGATTTTA
Organism: Bremerella volcania; assembly: GCF_007748115.1. Classification (NCBI taxonomy): domain Bacteria; kingdom Pseudomonadati; phylum Planctomycetota; class Planctomycetia; order Pirellulales; family Pirellulaceae; genus Bremerella; species Bremerella volcania. The sequence goes on along the minus strand of NZ_CP036289.1, from coordinate 5,644,934 downwards.
TTCTGCGGGAAATGACACTCTATGAGCATCGCCTGCTTCAGACATTGGAAGAAATTGCTACGTGGATGGATCGAGATCAGTCGTCCTATCTTTTAGTGCATATGGCGATTGGTATGGCGATGGGGCATCTGGAGAATCTAGCCGACGCGAACGGTAATTCTCCTGCAATGAAGGCGTAGCCGTCGTTTCGTCCCGGCATAGTCCGCGTTACCATGGACCGTTTCGTATTCGCAGTTTCGATCTTGGAGAAGAGAATCCATCGTGGAGTGGTTTGACACGCATGCCCATTTGTTCGACGAGGGGATATTGCCTCAAATCGAAGATGTCTTAGGCCGAGCCGAAGAGGCCGGTGTCAGCACGATTGTGGCGATCGGTACCACCTTGGAAGATAGCCGAATTTGCGTTGAGTTGGCCGAGCGTTTTCCACAGGTCTATGCTTCCGTGGGGATTCACCCCAATCATAGTGCCGAGGCAAACGACGGAGACCTGGATAAGGTGGAAAAGCTGATTCCTCACCCTAAGGTGGTTGCTATCGGAGAGACTGGCCTCGATCGATACTGGGATTTTGCCCCAATCGAACTTCAGAAACAGTACCTGAGTTGGCACGTTGAAAAGTCGCGGGAATACCGCAAACCGCTCGTCATTCATATGCGTGACTGCGAAGACGACATCGTCCAGTGGTTAGAAAACTCGAAGGCCGACGGGCCGCTGTCGGGGATTTTGCATTCCTACACCGGAAATGCCCAACTTGCCGAACTAGGTGTCGCGTGCGGGATGCATATTAGTTTCGCCGGCATGCTGACGTTCAAGAGAAACCAGGAACTACGCGACGTGGCGAAAACTGTCCCGACAGATCGCTTGCTCGTGGAAACCGACTGTCCCTACTTGAGTCCCGAGCCATGCCGTAAACAGCGGCCCAACGAGCCGGCACTTGTCATTCACACGGGAACATGCCTGGCAAGTGAGCGAGGTGTCGGCGCCGCCGAGATGGCACGTATCACGACGGCAAACGCTCGAAAGCTGTTTGGTATCGCTGAATCTTAATGCCACCGTTCACACGGCCTGCGGTTGAGAGAGCCTGCGACTGCGTTAGAATACGGGAACGACTCACGACTTCCTGACCCCCCACCCTAGGACGATTTCTCGATGGTTAAGACCGCCAGTACGATGCTTCCGCTGGGAACGCCTGCTCCCGATTTTTCGCTGTTGAATGTCGATTCGAAGATGGTATCGCTTGCTGACTTTGCTGATGCTAAGGCACTAGTCGTTATCTTCATGTGCAACCATTGTCCTTTCGTAAAGCATCTAGCCGATGCTTTGGCCGAATTTGGTCGTGAGTGCCAGGCAAAGGGGGTTGCTGTGGTCGGGATCAGTTCCAATGACGTTGCGAATTACCCAGATGATTCGCCAGAGCAAATGGTCCACGAGGCCGAGAATCGCGGCTATACGTTTCCCTACCTGTACGATGAAGATCAGAGTGTTGCCAAGGCTTACAAAGCGGCCTGCACGCCTGACTTCTATGTCTTTGATGCCGAAAAGAAGCTTGCCTATCGTGGGCAGTTCGACGCCAGTCGGCCTGGTAACGACATCGCTGTGACCGGCGAAGATCTTCGCAAGGCGGTTGATGCCGTTGTCGCGGGGCAACCGGTGCCGGAACCGCATATGCCCAGCATTGGATGCAACATCAAATGGATTTCCGGAAGGGAGCCGGAATACTTCAACCCTGCCGGTACGGCTTAATTGACCGATTGGTTATACGCTTGATTCATCGGAAGCAGCGGCCTTGGATAGTCTCGAACCATCCGTCAGGATTCGGACCATCTCGGCCGCTGATCCTGTTTCTTGTAATAGTTTCCGCTGTTGCGATGCCCAACTCGGGCGATTGGCGATCACGTTGCAGTGTTCAAGCTGGTCGGCACACTGGAGCCGTTTGGCCAGTGGGGCCAACTTGGTTACCAGGCGTTTTGTCATCTCAGGCACCGTTTCGACATCAAAGGTGAACGAGTTGACCAGGCGAGCCGAAGTCCCGAACCGGGCTGCTCGCCACTTGTTCTGCCGAACCATCATAGGGTGGCAGTCGTGCTGATAGGCTCCTTCGTCAATCTCACGCGAGAGATAGACGATCAAGCATTGGGTCATGGCAGTCAGGGCCAAAGCATCTTCTAAGCTGCCAGGCATATCGCAGATACGCACTTCGACCGTTCCAAAGTTATGGTGTGGACGAACGTCCCACCAGATTTCACGAATCGTGTTGATGAAGCCCGTATCGACCATGTGGTTGACGATCCATACGTACTCGCTCCAGTTCCGCATGAGTGTCGGAATTCCGGCAGTCGGCAGCCCCTCCATGATTTTACTGCGATGAGACGAAAGGCCGGTATCGCGACCTTCCCAGTAGGGACTCGAACTGGAGAGGGCCAATAGCAGAGGCAAGTATTGCATGATGCGATCGCAAAGCATGACTGCTTTGTCGCCAGACTCGACCCCCACATGTACGTGCAATCCCTGGGTGACCAGGCGCCGGGCCATCTCTTGCAATAGTTCCAGCAGATCCAGGTAGCGTTGATTGGGGGTAACGACTTGATCTTTCCAACGCGAGAAAGGATGCGTCGCTGCCCACCAAAGTTGGAGGCCTAACTTGTCGAGTACGGTTTCGATGCGTTTGATTTTGTCGGAAAGGTCCTGCTCCGCTTCGCCAACGGTATGGCAAATTCCTGTGTTGATCTCTAAACAGCACTGCATCAATTCTGGCTTGTACTGCCCTTTTTCCTCTTCCGGCAACTGGTCGAGGATGGTTTGAACTGCGGACGACAACTGCATCGTCTTGCTATCGACCAGGCCTAATTCCAACTCAACACCAAGGGTCGGGTAATTGTTGGCACGAAACTCGATTTTCGACATGTGGGGCATCCTAGTCTGAAGTCGAATCGGGATGAGAAGTCGTCCGAGACTGTAGCAAATAAGTATGGAATCGTGAGCCAGGCTCGAAACAGGCGATCACACTACGAGCCAGCAAGTTAGCTCCCAGCGGCAAAACACGTTCATCGATGTCGAATCGCGTGCTGTGCAGAAGAGGCCAGGTGCTTGATCCAGGCGTAGCACATCCCAGCCGAATCATCGCTCCCGGCACATGGTCCAGGTAGAACGCAAAGTCCTCGCCACCCATACTGGCTCGCGGAACTTCATGGATCGCAGGCATGCCCAAAAGCTCGACGCAGTTCTCTTTGAGCAAGTCGATCACGGTGCCATCATTTCGGACCGCAGGCGTTCCTAAATCGAAACTGACTTCGATTTCGGTTTGGGTCGCCATCGCAATCCCCTCGGCGATGCGATGGATGTGACGGATGGTCTCGGTCCGCGTTTGCGATTGTAGGGTCCGAATGGTGCCTTGCAGTTGGACTGTCTCGGGAATAACGTTGGCGCTGGTTCCCCCATGGATCTGCCCAAAACTGACGACCACCGCTTCGTGGGTTTGGGTGACGCGAGGAATGGCCAAATAGAGCGTGTTAATGAGCTGCGCCGCTGCGGCAATCGGATCATTGGCTTCATATGGCCGCGCCCCGTGACCGCTGGAACCATGAATGTTGATGCGAATCTCTTCGCAATTGGCTGTCAACTCTCCTTTTCGGAAGCCCACTTTGCCGAAAGGAAGCCCAGGCTCCATGTGCGTGGCCAAGATGGCGGAGACGTCTTCCAGAGCTCCGGCCTTGATCATCGCTTTCGCGCCCACACATGTTTCTTCCGCAGGCTGGAAAATGAAGCGAGCACGTATCGGCCAGGGCAATTCATTGCTCTTTGCGAGTGCTTGAATTGCTTGAGCTGCACCCAGGACGAGCGTTGTATGGGCATCGTGACCGCAGGCATGCATCACTCCGTCGACCTGACTGCAATAGTCAACCTTCTTACAGTCATGGATACGAAGAGCGTCGATGTCACCCCGTAGAGCGATTGCGGTCGATCCTTCGCTTTCAAAAGTATCGAGATCCGCTATTACACCTCGGCCGTCGGGCCCCATGCGTACGGATAGACCAAGATCGCCCAGAATTTGGTAGAGAGAGAGACTTGTCTGAAATTCTTCGCCAGAGACTTCCGGAAAGCGATGCAAGTTCCGACGAAATTGGACGAGATGATCGATATTCTGTTCGATCTCCGCACTTAGTCTCGATTGCCAAGTTGTCATGCTGCGGGGACTTTCCTTTCAATTCAGTGAATCTCGGTACTCCAATATTACCACGCAATTGGAGTACCGATCACCATCAATTTGGAAAGGATTTCCGCAAAGAATTTGACCGACTAACCGTCAACGAATTCCGGCGTAATCAATTCGGGGATCGCCCCGAGTTCGTAGCCTTCCTTCAAGAAGCGAGTAACCGACTCACGGCCGCGCTCGCCGAAGTCAATGGTCCAGTCATTGACGTACATCCCGACGAATTTGTCAGCGAGTTGGTTGTCGAGTCCTCGGCCGAACTGCAATGCATAGTCCAGTGCGGGTTGACGGTTTTCCAAACCGTAGACAATGCTCTCTTTCAGCAGTCGGGTTACTTCCCGAATGGTTTCATCCCCCAGGTCCTTACGTATGCCGTTGGCACCCAAAGGAAGCGGCAATCCATCGGTCCGGTCGTACCACCAGACTCCCAGGTCGACGATCAACTGTAAGTCTTGGCGTTGGTAGGTCAATTGGCCTTCGTGAATGATCAGGCCGGCATCAACCTGTTTGCCTTGATACTCACCAGCAGCAGTGACTTCGATGATTTCGTCGAACGGAACGACGACGTGGTCAAATTCCTGGCCAAGGTACATACGCAATCCGAGAAATGCGGACGTAAGTGTGCCTGGGACGGCAATCGTCTTGGTCTTGAGCTCGTCTTGAGTGAACTTCTGCTTGGCGATGACCATGGGGCCGTAGTTGTCCCCCATGCTCGCTCCACACGAACAGATGGCATACTTGTCGTGCAAATGCGCGTACGCATGAATACTGATCGCGGTTAATTCCAACTCGCCGGAAAAGGCGCGACGATTGAGCGTTTCGATATCGACCAACTCGTGCTCGAACCGGTAGTTGCCGGTATCGATCTTGTCGCAGGCCAATGCGTAGAACATGAAGGCATCGTCCGGGTCAGGGCTATGCCCTACGCGAATCAGTTTTTTCTCGGCCAAGATACTAAGTCCCTGGTTGGGGTGAAGCAGTGAAAATCAAACCATCCATTGTTGCGTGGATTGGTGTTTTTCATCAACCAGGGAACCGACATGATTCTGGCCGGATAACACGCCTTTTGGGGCGTAAGTTGAGGTCTCCGCCGCGATTAAGCGTCAAATGATATTCCACCACCGGAGTTGGGGTAGTAGTCCTCATTGCTTCCATAGCCGTACGAACCAAGCGGGCGCTGCTCGAAGTTCTCAGAATTAGCACTTTCGTCGAGCGTTTCCATCATCTCTTCGGCATCCGAAGAAGTAATTTCCCGCTGGCTGTCACTGGGACGTTCCGGGGCTTCAGGCATCTGCCGGCAGAGTTCTTCCCAGGTTTCACGTTCTTCGTTGAGAACGTTCAAGACGCCTTCCAAGCGGTGGTACTCGTCTTTGGCATGCAGGTCGGTGAGTTCCTGGAACAGAAAGAAGTAGATCCCAGCAACGTTCTGCATCAATTCGCTGCCATCGTTTTTGATACTGCAAAGAATCTGCGCGACGATCTCTCGACAACGCATCAGGCGTTCCCAGGCTTCTTCCTTTTCTTGCTGTTCGCTCAGTTGTTGGGCCTGGTACGCAAAGCGAATCGCTCCGTTGATCATCATCAACTGAAGCTTTTGCGGAGTCGCTGTGAGGACTTCGGTTTCCAGGTAGTTTTCCGTCGAATCGCTAGCAAAGCTCATGAATATCAACTTGGGTCAGTCGAGGATCGAAGAGTTGGGTCTATCGGTAATATCGACCGGTACTCCAAATGTCTTGCGGGGAAACACTGAGCAACGCGGTAATTACCCAGTAGTACCATCTGGCTTGATATACTGAATTTGGCTCAATGCCGTTTGGTTATTCTGCAACTTTCCGATGGTCAGTTCCAGATTGTAAAACTCTTTGAGAAGGCTCTCGGACTTGCGTTCTAGTCGCTCGGTCATCGCCTTGATGCGATCTGTATTGAGGTCAGTGCGGGATTGAAGCGTCTGTGCTCTACTGACAAGCAGCGAATTGTTTCTGCCGGCGAATTGTTCGGTCAGATTAAAGACCTTGAGCGCGAAGCCTGTGGTCTCTCGTGTGAAAAAAGTTTCCACGGCTTCCGAGTCTTGCTCGAACGCTGCTTTGAGTTTGGTCGAGTTCAGGCTCAGCTTGCCGGTATCATTGAACTCGAAACCAAGCTGTTCGAGCGACTGGAATTTGCCGTTTCCAGCCAGACGTGAAGTGATCAGGTTGCCAAGTTCGGTGTCAATGCGCAATGCCTCGTTCGACCCAAAGAGGATGCCCGTCGTGTTGTCCGATTCGTTGAAGAAGGTGTGTGAATCGAGTTTGTCACGCAATGCGTTGTATTGATCGACGAACTCCTGCGCAGCCTTTAACAGGGGTTCGTCTGAGACCTGAACATTCACGTTGATGGCAGATTCGGACGCCGCATTGACGGTTAACGATACGCCTTCCAATACTTCGTTGAATTTGTTGGAGCTTGACGACGTCAGGATGCCTGCGGCTGCATTGCTGGAAGAGCCAAACAGCAACAAAGCGTCCTGGGCTTCAACGATTTCATCAAATCGAAACTGCGATTGGCTAGAGTCGATAACGACTCTTCCTTTGCTTCCAGAAATTGTGCTGGTCAGCGACAAGCGTACAGGGTTCGTACCGGACCCCGTATTGAGTGAACTGGCCGATAGGCCGATATCTGCATCGTTGATCTTGTCGATGACGTCTTGCAGAGTTTCCCCTGCTTCAATATCGATAGTCGTGACTTCCGAGCCTTCAATCACAGTACGGTTGACGCCGTCGACTTCTTTCTCTACTCCAGTGCCAAGAAGACCAAGGCTGGCTGCCGTATTGATCGAACTGCCTTCGGTTACGGTAAGCTTGCCAGAGCCTGACGACTTGTCGATCAGAACGATGCCATCGCCACGATCATTGATTCGGGCTTCTACGTTCAGTGTCAGCTGAGCGTTGATCGTGTCGATCAGGTCGCCAACCGTTTCGAATGAGGCGTCAGTCAGATCGAATAGCCGCGTATTTCCTTCACTGTTTTTGATTAGGAACTTGCCTCGCTCGATACCGGCACCCCCTTTGAGGTCATCAAGCCTGGTATTCTCGTTAACGAACTGGCGACCAAGATTGCCTGAGTTGACGGTCAAGCTGGTCGAGTCATGCTCGATGTTGAGCAGTTCCGCACTGTTGGTTCCGTCCGCGTTCGCCACAATGAAGTTGCTGGTGAACGAGCCACTTGTTTCGGTTAGCGAGATGCCTGTGCCTGACGCATTAACCTTAGCGTTAATGGCCAGTCCAGATGCGTTGATCAATTCGATTACATCTTCAATCGTCTCAGCTGAGGACAAGTCGACATTGGCTGAGCTGCCCGACCTATCGGTCAGTGCGATGGTGCCGAGCGTGCCCAATCCCTGGCCACCATTGAGAGAGGTTAGTAGCGTCGTTTTCAGGCCTGATTGAAGCCTGTGACTGGTAAGCGTACCGCCTGATGCCGTGCCAGTAAGCCCGAGATCCTCGGCAGTCGAACTGTTGTTGATACTGCTGACGGCGAATGTCCCCCCGCTGTCGGTCGACAGGTCGATGAGTTCGATGCTGTCGCCGTCATCACTGATCTGCGCTCGCAGTTTAGTGGGATCGATTCCATTGATAGTATCAATTAGTTCGCCCAGAGTCTGTGGCTCGGAAGCATCGCTGGCTTCCCCTTTGTCGGTCGTCGCTTCGATCGAAGCGTCAACAATCCGGTCGCCCGTAGCGCTGGTGGGTTTGGAAGCGGTGAAAGTCGCGGCAAAGGCCGTATTGCCGTTGAGTGCCGTAACAACGTCATCGGCCGTCGTTTCGCCTTGCGCGATGCGAACGGTGATGGTCTTTGCATCCGCGTCAAATTCGACGGCTTCATTGCCTTGCGTTACCGCGCCATCGGCGACATAGGCGATTTGATAGCCATCGTAGTCGGCCCCCTTCACCTTGGCAGTGAAGTTGACTTGGCCATTGGCAGCGTCGTCTGGGGTAGTTGCCGAGGATAGCAGGACACCTCCGGCTGTTACGGCCGTGTCGGTAACATCGACCAGGCCGCTACCGTCACTGCCGGTTCCATTGGAGGCCGTGAACAGCGCGCTTGCCGTGGGATCGTTGTTGATGGCATCGATGACGTTCGTGCCGGTCGAGTTTCCAGCATCGATCCGAATAGTAAGCGTCTTGTTGTCTGGATCGGATTCATCGTACGTAATCGTTTCTGAGCCGGCGGTCACGCCTGCATCATCGACGAAAACGATCGTTACATCATCGTAAGTCCCGCCGGTACCATTGGCGGTCAGGGTAATCGCGGCATTCGGGTCGACGGATGTTGTCGTGGCGGCAGCTGTTCCGGTTGTGGCGGCAGTGGCAACGGAGTCTTTGTTGGGATCGATGATTCCGTTTCCGAGGCCGTTGTTCACGGTTTCAGCCGTGAAGTATTGGCTGGCAGTCGCATCATTTTCGAGCGCCGTGATGATATCTGCGGCTGTGGTTTTGCCTGCGTCAATCTGGAACGTCAGCGTCTTGGCGTTGCTATCGAAAACGACCGTTTCGTTCCCCTTGGTAATCGAACCATTATCTTGAAAGATGATTTGAACGGCGTCGTAATCACTGCCATTTTGTACTGAGGTGAAGCTGAGCCGGGCATCCCCTGACTTGGTTGTGGCCGTGGCGAAGTCCTCCGGGGCAGCCGACTTGCCAAGATCGATCTCTAGCGTGGTACCGTCACGCAACGAAACGGACAGATCAGCCGCACCACGGTTTACGCTAATTCCGTTTCCATCGTTAAGCGAAGATAGCAGAGTGTTGGCATGCAGGCTCAGCAGATCGGCGCCCGTGACGGTGTTCGACGCGGAGTTGATGCCGTCCAGACCTAGGTCAGCGGCTGTGCTACTACTTCCGACGGCCTGAACAATGAGGTTCGAGCTGGTTGATCCCGAGTTGTCGGTTAGCTTGATACGATCGCCATCGACGGTTGCCGTAACCTGAATGTCATCATTGTTGTTGATCGCATCCAGCACATCGTCAATGGTCTGGGCATAGCTTAAATCGACGGCGGCGCTACTTCCGCTGCGGTCAGTGATGCGAAGCTTACCTCGCTGAACTCCTTGTCCCCCGTTAAGTTGGTCGAGGGAAATCCCGTCATCGAGCTTGGGGCCGTGACTGATCTGGATCTTGCCTGCAGACAGTGGCTGCGTAAGGGAGGCGACGCCAGAACTAAGTAGCTGCTGCGACTGGGCCGTCCGGATCGGTGTGAATTGGTAGTTGCCGGTCTTGGGTGTTCCGGTAACTGTGGCAGACAGAAACGAAGTGTTGCTACTTGTGGCTTTCGATGTGTTGAAGAGCGTGCTTTTCTCGAATTTCTTCGCAGTGAACTGAAAGCTCAAGACACTGGCTGTCAGCTCGGCAATGGCCGCCGCTTCTTTATTGATGGACTCGGTGCGGCTGACCAGCAAATCGCGAGGCTGAGCTTCGAGCGCAATCAACTGCTTGACCGTTTCCGTGATCGGAATGCCAGTGATGAGACCTGTATTGGCTTGAATGCCTGCCATTATCTTCGTGTCGCATGGGTGAGCTTTCGCTCACGCAATAGTTCCGCAGAAATCAAACCCGCGCTTATCTCCCTTATCGACCATCCTTGGCCATAGGCTGGAGGAATTTTCCGATTAGGTAGTTTTGATCGATCTGACTACCAATGAAAAACGCCCGACCACAAGGTCGGGCGTTTTCCTTTTATTGGAACTGAATTGCTTCTTAACGGAGCAGACTCAGGACGTTTTGTGGGTTCTGGTTGGCGATACCCAACACCGAGGTACCCGACTGGACCAGAATCTGCGACCGGGTCAGCTTAGCCGATTCAGCGGCGAAGTCCGCGTCGCGAATCGAGCTTTCAGCTTCGGTCAGGTTGGCCAGCGTGTCATTCAAGGTGTAGATGTTCGATTCCAGAGTCGTTTTCTGGAACGCACCCAGGCGACCTCGAAGCTGGGTGACGACCGTGATCGTTTCGTCAACGATCTTGGCAGCACCACCGACGTCGGAGGTCAGGCTCTTGGAACCACCGGAACGCAGCTCGAACAGGCGACCGCTGACACCACCCAGGGTTGCGGTGCTGACGCTCTGAATACCGAGGCGGGCTTGCTGATTGCTAACCACGTCTGGACCCAGTTGGAACAAGGCACCACCGCCCGAGATCTGGAAGCTTAGCTTCGAGCTGTCGCTGACGGTCGCACTCAACGAGAAGCTCAAGTCGAGCGACGAGGTATTGATCGAAGCCTTCAGACCGTCACCCACGGCTTGGATACCATTGATGCGGACGTCGACGTCGGTACCTTCCGAACGATCGGCAGCGACACCGCTACCGTTCGTCAAGTGGAACGTTCCGCTCAGAGCTTTCACGCTCACGAAGCTGTCCGAACCGTATCGAGTTGCCTGGAAAGTCAAACCGGTGTTTTCCAGATCCGAGTTGCCCTGCAATGCAGCACCTTGGACGCTGCCACCATCGACAACACCACCGGTCAGCGTACCTGTATCGTCGGTCGTGACGACGCCAGCACCTGTACCACCTGCGGTGGCCGTAAACAAGGCAGCGACATCAGCATCGTAGTTAGGATCGCTAGAGGTGAAAATGTCTTCGATATCGGCTGCAGTCGTGACACCTTCTTGAATGTAGAAGGTCAGCGTCTTGGAAGCCTCATCATATTCAGCACGTTCATCAGTACCGGCCGTAACCGATCCATCAGCAACGAACTGAATCGTGACATCGTCATAGTCTTCACCGCTGTTGATGGCGGTGAGCGTCAGTTGGGCATTCACGCCATTCACTGCGAACGTCGTACCGGATGCCTGAGCGTCTTCAAGGTCGGTTCCGCTCGTAGCAAAGGTGATATCGTCCGAGGTGACGGCCAACACACCGGAGCCGTCGCTGCCACCGGAATTGGTGACGCTAATGCCACGGTCTGCCAGGTAGGAGGCGGCGTCCGATGCTTCGGTGACGTCGCTGATGAACTGGCTTGGATCATCAAAGAACGCGATCAGGTCGTTCGCGGTCGTGGTGATAATGCCGTTCTCGTCGGTAGCCAGGTTGATGATCAGCGTGCCTTCCGAAACAACGCCACCCGCAGTGTCAACCGACGATGGGTAATTGGCGATGGTGATGACGCCGGAACCGTCACTGGAACCAAAGTTGTCGGCTCCGAAGTAGTCGCTGACGTACGTGTCGTTGTTGATCGCGTCAACAGCATCTTGGGCCGTCGACGTAGCATCGTTGACATAGATTTTCAGCGTCTTGTTTTCTTTGTCGAGAATAACGTATTCGTCGCCATTACCGGCCAGGTCGGTATCGTCGACAAACGAAATCGTATAGTCGTCGTACTCGCTGCCTTTCAGCTTTGCGGAGACAGTGAACGTTGCGTTCGCATCATCGCTCTGCAGCGTAGCGGACGATAGTCCTTCCACACGAGGATCGGTCGTCGTGTCGATGCTGAGTTCCGTGCCTGGGTTTGAAACAAACCGAATGTTCGGATTAGACTCAGGAGCCAGGAACTGCAGGCGGTTGTTCTGTTCAGCAACACCGCTGTAAGCAACGTCGGTGAACTCCGAGACGATACCGTAGCCGTTGTTGCCTGCTTCAAGCGAAGCAGTGACTTTGTCGTTGCCGGTAGCGGCGTTGATCGCCGTGACAACGTCGTTGGCCGTGGCGATTACGTCGCCGCCATCAACACCGCCGGCGAACGTGCCAGCAGCACCTGCGGAGGCAACTGCACCAGCACCCGTACCACCGGTCGTTTCGACCAGAGCTGCCGTGAATAACTCGGCGACTTGATCGTTGACAGCGGTATTGTTAATTGCCGTAACAAGCTGTGCGGCAGTCGACGTCGCAGCCTTGTGGATCGTTAGCGTGCCGGCGTCGGCATCGAAGTCAACGGTTTCAGCACCGGCGGCACCGTCATTAGCGAAGACAACCTGAACGCCATTGAAGTCCGCGCCCTTGATGTTGGCCGTGATGGTAAAGTCGTTGTCCGTACCGGCATCGTCCACGGTAACCGTAGCGGCTTCGTAATCGCGAACGCCGAGTGAGACTTCGATCTGAGCGGGATCTTCACCAACCGGAGCAGTGTAAGTCGCGCTGGTCGTGCTCGTGGTGCCCTTGGTGTACTTAATGCGGACGTCACCAGGATCGAAACCGGCTTCGTTAGCAGTGATCAAGACGTCGTTGTTTTCGCCGTAGCTCGACGCAACCAGGGTGCCCTTGGTGGCAGCCGTTTCGACGATGGCTTCCACGCCGGTAGCGTCCGAGACCAAGTTGACGGCTGAAGCAACTTCTTCGATGGTCGAACCCTTAGCAAAGTTGAATGCTTCGGTACCGTTGCCGCCGCCGATTTGCAGCACGAGATCTTCGGCGATGGCACCGAAGTTGTAGTTGAGCTGACCACGAGTTGCTTGCTTAACGACGTTGACCGAGACGCCGATTTCGCTAAACGAACCGAAGTTGGCCTGGTCGACTCGGAGGCCTTCGATCGACTTGGTATCCACACCGTTGGTGATGAAGTCGAGGTTACCGTCCAGTAGACGCTTGCCTTGGAACGAAGTGATTTGTGCGATACGGTCGATGGCTTCCAGCGACGAGTCGATCTGCAACTGGTTAGCAGCGATCTGCTCTTCGCTCAACGCACCCGTATTGGCTGCTTCCGAAGTCAAGCCACGGATGTCGTTGAGAAGCTGGCTCACCTGACCAAGTGCGCTGTCTGCGGTAGCGATCAGCTGGTTGGCACGTTCACTATTCGTGATGGCCTTCTCCACGCTGATGATATCGCTGCGAAGACCTTCACTGGCGATCAAACCAGCTGGATCGTCTTTACCTCGGTTGATCCGGAGACCGGTGCTCAAACGACCCAGAGCGGTTTGCAAGTCGTTGTTCGAACGCGATAACGTGTTCTGAGCGATGAGTGAGCTGACGTTAGTATTGATTCGGGTCATTTTGAGACACCCCTCCTAGTTGAGGACTACGTTTGGTTCCAACCGAGACGGGGAGTCGTGACTCAGCTGGTGCGGCTGCAAAACGCAGCCCCGAAATATTGGGAACGAACGATTGTCAATCTCGAGTTTTGGCCACGGTTTCTTTCTACGAACGTCGTAGCCAGTTTGGGCCTGCCCCCGCTTAACGCCTCTTGTCCGAGCTAGCTACGTGGTCGGCGCAGCTTCCGCGAGGATTCTGAAACGTCTAAATGGGAAGATCGTCACACTTTGACACTAGCTTGAGATAAAGACATTCTTTTTCGTTGACGTCTGACTTGACGGAAGTTGTTTCCCTTGTTCATTCCGCATCGTCGGACTAGACGTTACGACCGCACCACCAAGGTTTTCGTTTGTAGGCGAGAATTGATTGGCAAAGGCATATTCATATGTGTCAAGATGCCCTGTTTTCCCGCTGTGATAGCACGCATCACGTATTTGTGATCGATAGGAGGACCTAACGTACCGGATGCAGTTCTCGGTGGGAGATATTTCGCTAAAAATCCGCTGGGAGAGGGAATTTGGGCGAGGTACCGCTGTGCGGACTGCCGTAAATTCATGCAGCGCAAAGTGAGATTCACTGTGCGGATTGACGCTAAGGAAGAGGGATGAGGAGGTCGCCTGGCTGATGGATAGACGACCTCCATATCACAGCCGCAATTATTTGCGGCCCTTTTTCATCATGGCCGTGTCTTCTGGCTGCATGCCGGAGGCCTGCATGTTTTCGCGCTTGATCGCCTCGTAAACTTCCTGGCGGTGCACAGGAATGTCTTGAGGGGCAGCGATGCCCAGGCGAACTTTGTCCCCACGAATATCCACAATCGTGATGACAATGTTGTCGCCGATCATGATGCTTTCGTCACGGTGCCTCGAGAGTACCAGCATCTCTGGCTCCTTCCTACTTTTATTTCAATCAGGGTATTGGGCATTTGGTGCTTGTAAGATTCCGTCCAGCCCCGAATGACTGCCATAATGCAGTCGCTCGCCAGCAATGATAGCAGTGCATTGCTATGACTCGACGTGTTGAGTATCGGACACCTAGAGATGCGGATTCACTTTTCAATCCGCGAATACTGTTCTGACGGCAAGTCCGGATGTTCAAGCGCTGCGACGCAGAGGGATTGTTTCAGTCGCAATGACATGCCGCAGGGGTTGTTCGTCGGTCGTAATCACCTGACGGCCAACCTGAAGCGACAGATTTACCAGCAGAGGGGCTCGTAGATTGACGGTAACCAAACTGTCTTCCCGACTTACGACTACCAGTACAAAGGTCTCCATGCCGGCGCCGATTTGCAGCGAACTGGCTTGTTCTGGGCTGATTCGCACTTTGTAACTCGGAATGAATCGCCGTGGACTAACGACCGCGAAAGCGAGCCCTGGGTCTTCCAGCGACTGCAGCCAGCCAACGGACTCGTTCGACTCATCCGCCAGAATGGCCCACTTCGTATGATTGTCGAACCCGATCATTCCGTTTGGGAAGGTGATGATTTCATCTTGGCGGATATCGAGCTGGCCGAAGCGAGTGGTTTTGAATTCCATGGCCCCTGGCATCCTTACGCAATCTTGTCGGCGAAATAGTAGTGGACGCAAAGATAACGCCCTATTCTCTCTATCGACCGATTGGCCGGTGGAATCCATAAAATCGTCAAAGTCGGACTAGATAAAGTCCAACAAGGTTAATTGGTAGAGTTGGCCTGTCATCTGTAACGAGGCTTGAAAAGACGCCTGTTTGGCGGTCATTTCCGAAATCGCCTGCACAATGTCGACGTCAATTTCCAACGATAGATTCGTCTTCAATTCCAGGATCTCGTCCTCACCACGAGCTTTCAGCACATCCACATGCTGGTCTCGGGCACCCAGTGCCCCACGCGTAAAGCTCAGGCGCTCAATATCTTCTTCCAGCAGCCCTGCGATCCGAGAGACCTCTTGGACATTCTTGGAAGCAATCGCGTCTTTCAGCCGCAGGAGTGAGTTGAAAATACCTTTGGTTTCTTGTGGGTTGACATTGCGACCTTGAAGCACTTCCGGGCTGCCGCCGGCTGTGGTTCCGACCGTTCCTGTTGCGTTGATAATCCCACTGCCAGAATTGGTCGGATCATTGGCGAAGCTCAGCTTGGCATCGAAATCCCCCTGCTGGTCAATCGCCGCAATGACTTGGTTAGTCGTCGTCACGCCCGCTTCAATTTGAATGGTCAGCGTCTTAGTTGCTGAATTGAAAACTGCGCTGGGGACACCGCCAGACAGAGAGTCTTCGAAGACGATCTGTACGTCGTTCATGCGTGTACCCGGGTATTTTGCGACCAGGGAGAACGCAGTATTGAGGTGATTCGGCGAAGCAAACGAGATATCGGCTGTCGCTGCCGCCGAATCTGCTACCGGTGTTCCACCATTGGTCGTTGCAAGGACGCCAGTTTGTGTGATCAGCCCCGTACCTGCATTCGTGGCATCTTCCGCCGCGTAAAGTTCCGCGGAAAACGTTCCCTCGGCTTGGATTGCGGCAATGACAGTATTCGCGGAAGTCAGCGCCGGATCGACGTCGATCGTCAGTTTTTGCGTCGCCTGGTCAAACGAGACCAGGGCCTGGTTGCCACTGGCGGCATTGTTGACGAACTCGATTTGAATATCGTTGTAGCTGATGCCCGGGTTCTGGGCCGTAAGTTTAATGGCATTGTTGACGTTGTCTGGCTCTGCAAATTGAACGATTGCCGTGGCAGGCGAAGCGTCCGGTGAATCCGATACGGTGGCCTCGGTTTGCCCAGGCGGGATCAAGCCGAGATCAACGCCGGCGTGGCTAAGAACACCTTGCGATACCATGAGACGACCAAACCCAGGTGGGTTGTCGTCGATCAATTCGATACCATTGCCGAACTCCGAGAGGCGTGCGACCACTGCGTTGTTGCCATCCAGATTGTTCGGATGATTGTTGATCAAATTCAGCACGTCACCGATGGTTTTAGCGGTCGAAAGATCGAGCTCCAATTCGACGCCATCGTTGCGGGTAATCGTTAAGTCCGTTCCGTCGGTGCCGGTGACTCCCCGACCGAAATTCAACTCGGAGAGTCGCGTTTCTGTCGTGAAACTGCGTAGGCCTAACTGCGTTGCGGTTTGCCCACCATTTTCGCCAATCGAGAAATCTCCTCCGCTTACACTTGAGCGGACATTGATTCCGTTCCCATTGGCGTTAATGTCGGCGACAAGGCCTGCACCGCTGCCATTGAAGACGTTTAGCAGATCTTCTACGGTTTCTACTTCGCTGAAATCGAGTGTCGTGATGACCGATCCATTTTGGATTTGGATACCAGACTCACTGTCGAACGTGGTTCCCGAGCCACCTGATGTTTCACCAATGACCGAAGTACTGACCGTGCCGCTGGCGGTCAGGAATTCAGCAGTTGTATCTTTGGGGTCAATGCTGGCGGTAAAGTCTGCCGAGAACGTAGCACTGTTGTTCAACGCCCGGATTAGGTCGTCTGCAGTCGTTGTGCCTGAGGCGACCTGAACGTAATACGCGTCAGTGTCACCCCCTGTGTTGCCAGTATTTCCGATCGTGCCGGCGCTTGCCACATTCACCGATGCGGCCAGATTGAACGATTCGCCGTTACCATTGTCGCTGGTAACGGAAAACGTTCCTTCTGCCGCAATGGCGTTGATAATCGATTGAACGGTAGTTTCGTTGTCGTCGTCGATCTGAATCGTCAGTCGACGCGTTGTTCCGTTGTCCGAGTAGCTCGCGGTGGCGGCGTCCCCCAGGTTGTTGGATGCGTCGATTACGATTTCAACATTGTTAAATAGTTCACCCGCTTGATTCGCGATCAGTGTCAGATCGTTTCCGCCACCCACAAGAGGAAGCGAAGCCCTGGCCTTGACGGCTTGCGTAGTTACGGTGGCCGTTGACGATAGACCATCGTTAACGGCGGTTACGGCAGCTGCTGGGTTGAATCCTTCGCCTGTGTTGGCCTTTCCGACCGCGAATCGTCCGTCGGTGGCAAACGCGTTCATTAATGTCTGGAGACTTGTCTCGTCGCTGTCATCGACCAGGACGGTGATCGTAGGGACGCCATCTACCAGCGTTGTGGGACCAATAACGGCTGAATCACCGATGTCGTTGGAAGCGTCGATAATGATTTGTACGCCATCAAGACTGCCGTCGGTCGAATTTGCCGTGAGCAGCAAATCATTGTCGGCTCCGTCCAGGTTCAACGTCGCCTGAGGTCGCAATAGATCAGAACCTTTCGTGACGATTTCGTTGCCACGGGTAATCCCGGTACCTGCTTTCAGCAGGTTGTCATCGACCAGTTGAATCTTGGTTCCGTTGAGTGACTCACCGTTGGCATTGGCCTCGATGAGGATGTCGTTGTTAGAACCTGGGTATTGTATGATCGCACTCGACTTGGTGCCCAGAAGGTTAGAAATCTTGGTAGTCAGCGTAACCTTTGGATTCAGGTCTGCCCCTACGATCGGGTTGGTAAGATTACCTTCGGTCTTAAGAATCCCCAGTTGTGCCGCGACGCGACTGCCGCCCAGTTCACGGATAGTCAGGTTGCCTCCTCCGGCATCGTCGATGTCGACAATCAGACCCGTATCACTGATACGAGCCGTTACTTTACGGCCGGCAGGGGGATTGGATTCAATCAAGCGAACCACGTCATTGAGTGTGTTCGCCTTGCTGATATCGATGGTAACTGGCGGCGAGAGGCCATCCGAAATCTGGAAACTCCCCTTCTGAATCCCCTTACCCGCGCGGAGATCAGAGAGCTTCGTAGACCCAGTTACGATAGGATTCAGGTCCCCAATTCCCTTGACCTGCTGACTGATCGCGCCAAACGCTTCGTGCCCATTTACCGTCGTATCGAAAAGCAAGTCGATGTCGGCGAAACTTTGCAGTCCTGTAGTATTGCCCAGGTACTGGATCAAACCATTTTCGAGCGTCTGAAACGGCTTGGTCGTGGTATTGGATCCAGCGAAGAGGTGGCGTCCGCGAAACTGTTGGTTGGCCAAGTCCATCAGTTGTTGAATCGCACGTTCAACTTGTTCTCCGGCTGCGGCCAACTCGGTATCGGAAAAGGTTGTGTCAGCGAGCCGAACGGCCAACCCCTTCACATCGTTCAGTGTCGTCTGGACGTTGGCGAGTGCTACGTCCGTCGCCGAGAGATAAGACTGGCTGGTAATCAAATTGGTTTGGATTTGTGTCTTTTGCTCCAACAACGACTGGAGCGTGACGCCGCGGATGGCGGCCGGCGCGTCATCACTGAGGGAAAGCACGCGACGTCCGGTACCCAATTGCGTTTGCAGACGAAGCAAGTCGAGCTGGTCAGCCGACATTTGATTGGTGAGACGCTGCGACAGAAGGTAGTCGCTCGTTCGACCTGTGGGTACCGGAATAATACGTGTCATGGATATGTTTCCGTGGCCGCGAGGCTGAGCTTGGGCTCAGTGTCAAGGACTCGCAGGCTGAGGCCCTCCCTACAGGTTGACCAAAATCTCTAATAGTTCATCCAGCGTGGCGATCATGCGGGATGATGCC
Source organism: Bremerella volcania (assembly GCF_007748115.1). Classification (NCBI taxonomy): domain Bacteria; kingdom Pseudomonadati; phylum Planctomycetota; class Planctomycetia; order Pirellulales; family Pirellulaceae; genus Bremerella; species Bremerella volcania. Next base: position 5,626,213 of record NZ_CP036289.1, on the reverse strand, counting down.
TGGAACTGACGTTGAAAGGTGATCATACGCACTGCTTCCTCGTCCAAGTTCACCCCGCTAACGCCAAGCTTCTGTCCTTCGAGCGTATCTTTGAAGACGCGAAAGCCTTCGGTGATACCCTTGGTAACTGCAGCAGTTTGTGCAACTCCCCCGACCATGTCTTTATAAAACGCGGCAACCGTTGTCCCGCCAAAGGAGTCTAGGGCTCTATCGGCAAACGACGCGAGGTCCAGCGCGTTGTCTGTGTCTTTGCCGATGCCAGATCGGCTCGCCGCAAACTTGGATGGATCGCCGCTGACCATCTCGTTCACGCCAAGATCAGTCGCGGACGAGCCCGTAAAAAATGTGCCTACGCCCAGGGCCGCTAATACGCCGCTGGTGTCGTCTGCGAAGGCAAATTCGATGTTCGGTTGATCGGCATTGATTTGAAGCTGCCCCTCCAGGCTGATTGACGCTGAGAGTCCGTCAATATCGTCCAACGCCGTTTGCAGGTCTTCTAGCGAAGTGTCTTCGTTCGTGCCGTTGAGTGTTACGAAGATGTCGTGGGTTTCCGTGACGCCTGTTTGCCGATTGAGCAGTTTGACTTGGAACGAACCATTTTCCGGTGTAAACGGAAGTCCGACCTGGTCGAGCGCATCATCCCACTGATCGGCACTGACAAAGTGCTCGGCTTCTATCGACTCGTAACCGGTTAGCCCCTGGCCGCTGCTAAAGACCTTATTGAACTCGAATGTAAATGACTTCGCGAAATCGTTGAGTCGCGTGAGGAAGTCCCCGAGAATGTGATCGCGCGAATTCACCAGGCCTGCAAGCTTGCCTGTGTCGGTTTGCAAGGGAGATTCAAAGTCGACAATTTTGATGTCGACGAAATTGGCGCCATCGCGTGGTTCTTCATCGGCATAAACTTGTCGGGAAATGCCATCGGTTACCAGGTATTCACCCCCAGCGAATACGGATACAGAGCCGTTTTCCTGCTCCACGGCTCGGATACCAATCATCTCGGATAGCTCAGTCAGCTTTCGTTGGCGTTGGTCACGAAGCCCCACGGCATCGCTTTGCGTAACGCCCCCTTCCATCTGCGTAATTTTTACGTTGAGTTCAGCAATGTCGGTCAAGAGACCATTGATCGTCCCGGAAGCGTCACGGATTCGATCGTTCGTATCGAGTTGCACTTGGCGAACACGTTGATAGAGCCGAGAGATATCGTCCGCCAGCGTTTGCCCACGAAGTATTGTCAGGTTGCGAACCCCCAAGTCTTCCGGCTGGTTAAGGATGTCGTTGATCGAGCCGAAAAAGTTGTTGAGGGATGTGCTGAGGTCGGTATCGCTCAGTTCACCGATGAGGGCATCGAGTTGCGTGAACGTGTTTTCTTCGGCTTCTCCCTTGGCAAGGTCACTTCGTGAACCGCGTAGGCGCTCTTCCAGAAAGTGGTCGACCTGCTGAACGATCGCCTCGACCTTCACGCCGAGACCTAGACGCAGGTTGCCGACCGCTTGCGTCGGCGCAGGCGTATAGATGACGCGCTGTCGGAGGTAGTCCGGCGTGTTGACGTTAGCGATGTTGTTGCCCGTAACCTGCAGACCTACCTGGGCTGCTTGCAGGGCATTGTTCGCTTGTTGTAGAGAGCTAAATAGAGACATCCTTGTTTACCTCGTTAGGCGAGCCGCGCTAGCACGACCTATGCATCCTGATCTACCAAGGTTCCACCTTGATTCGAGGCATTCTCCGCTTCATATGTCGGTTTAAGCTTCCCTCCGGTCGCAATGATTTGTAGCAATTGCGAAAGATGTAACACGGTTTGTTGGGCTAGCACGAAGTTCGTCAGTGTTTCGTTCTGAATATGACGCATCGCATCCTTCGCGGTATGCGCCTTCATCGCAAGTTCGCCAGTTTGATTCTCGTCTAAAGCTCTTGCTAGCGAGTGCATGCTATCGGATGGTAGCCCCTTGCCCTTCGCATTGGCTAGCAGCATTTGGCGCGAGTCGCGGAGTTGATCGAGCCGATCGAGCAATGCCTGTTCGCTGACCATGGTTTGTTCCATGGCTTCCAGGTCATTTGCAACCATCTGCTCTCGCTTGCGATGCAAGACGTTCAACAAGTCGGCTTGGACGTCGGATAGTTTCTGCAGAAAGGTCGCCGTCTCGTTCTCGAGGTTCAACGGAGGTGACGAATGTTCTGCTGTGGAAGGCATTGGCGAAGTCATATCGATCAAAACCACTTACTTAAGAGTGGGAAACAGTATGTACTAAATGGAGACGTCCAACTGCGACAAAGCCGCTGAGTTGATTTCAGTGCCTTGCGATTTGTTCTGCTGCTTAAGCGATTCAAGTTGTTGGATCGCCTGCTGGGCTTCGTCTTCGCTGACAAACGAAGAAAGCTCGGAAGCGTCATGCCGATTGCCCATATTGGCGGCAAAAAGCTCGAACATCGGCTTGGAAATCTGCTCGGCACTCGCATCGGAAATCTTCTCGACCAGTAGCTGATCCAATTGTGACTGAAAGACTTCCTCTGCCCTGCCACCATGAAAGTAAGCCGGCTTGCCGACCGATTCTCGCATGCTCTTGAGCATCTGCCCGAACATCGATTCGCCCACGAACTGGTCGAATTTCTCACGAAGCTGACCTTGGGGGGCCGCTGCGCCGGATGCCGAGGTGAGTGTGTTGACGTTCATTGGGAGGGTACTATTTCGGTTCTTAGTTGACGTAAATCAGTTCGCCGTACACTTTTCCCTGGTGATGCAATGCTTCGACGATATCGATGATGTCCGTCGCTGGGACCTTCAAGGTCGTCAGGGCGTCTTCCAGGTCTTTTAGGCGTGTCGCGTACTGCTTCTGCGTGTCGACGGTGACGAATTTTGACGCTTCTGGGTTGGCGGTTTCGACTTTGATGCCGTTGTGATTGATCACGACAGGACCGATCTCGACGTCGCTGCCAATCACGATCAGTCCTTGATTCTTGTTGATCACGACTTTGTTATTCAGCAAACTGTCGACGATCGGGGTTTCCATGAGGATCGAGACGAAGAAGACCGGTTCTTCTTTGTATTGAGGAGGAATCGTGACTTCGATCGTCTTCTGGTCGAGTGCCTTGGCGATCTGACCGCTGGTGCCTCGGCTGATGTTCTGCTCCAGGTTATTCACTCCGAAGACGATTTCCTGGGCCATCCGCCAATCCTTATGACCTTCATTGATGACCAGGAAAATCTTCCCGTCTTGGGTAACGAACGGGTTACGAATCGTCTTTTCGATGCGGCAGCCATTCATAACGTAGCCTCGAGTTGGAATGTCTTGCTTGGCAAGTTCGACAGGCCCACTAGCGAGTGCCCAAACCGTCTTGTCGTGCGGGTTGGGCCCTTGTAGCGTCGAGATCGCCAGCGTGCCGCCGGCAAGGCTCTTGGCCCCTAGCGAGCTGACTTCGCAGTCGATGAAGTCCCCTTCCTCGGCACCTTCGGCTGGAATGTTCGCACGAACGAGGACCAACGCCATGTTCTTGATGTTCTTCAGTTCCTCAGGCAGGTATTCGCCGCCTGGGCCGCTGCCTGCGTTGTTGCCCATGTGCTTGAGCATTAACGACAACGCACGATGCGTAGGCGTCAGATCCGAGTCGCCGGTTCCCTTCAAACCGACTACCAGGCCAACCCCTTGCAGGTAGTTACCCTCTTGCCCTTTGACTCGGACGAAATCGGACAATGGTCGATTGATTTGAAATCGCTGCGAATCAATCGAACTGTACTGAGTTCGCGAAACCTGAGCTTCGACGGTAGCACCGGCGAGCGCCAGAATAGCGAAGATTGTCAGGCTTGCGAGTTGTCGAGTCATTTGAGTGTTCATGATGACGTTCTGTATTGGTTAGCCAGGAGAAGTCTTAGAACCAGTGGACTTTATCCCACAGGGTCAGAAACCAGCCTCGGCGATAAGCGTCGCGAACCGAACCGTGATCTTCCTTGGTGATTGTCAGGTCGGCCAGGTGCTCGCTCAGCACAGTGTTGTTTGGGTTGATATCTTCGGTGCGGCAGACGCCACGCAGGTGGTAAACCCAAATCTCGTCATTGACGGTGATCGTCTTGCGGGCTTCCAGCTTCAGCGTACCGTTGGGCAGAATCTCTTGGACTTCGGCAGCGATGGTGAACTTGAGACCTTCGGATGTCTCCATCTCGGCTTCCGACTTTAAACGCTGATTGAGCGTGCCGGTGATTCTCGGATCACCGTCGGCTTGAACTGCGGGCTTGATCGAGTTGATGCCGTCCAGGCGAATCCAGTCGGTCAGGATCGCTGCGTACTGCCCACTCTTCTTTCGGTCGATTTCGCCGTCGGAAAAGGCCTGGGCTCGTTCATCGACACGAATATGAATCAGGTCGTGAATTTGTACCTGGCGTGGCGGAGGCAATTCACGATACATCCAGCTGAGATCTTTCGTGGTGCCGTTGTAAGGCATGCCTTCGGCGATCTGTCCTTCCGGCATGTTGCGTTGTCCGAGGCTCGAAATCGGGCCACTTTGCTGTGCTAAGAGGTCATCGCATATGGCTACCAATTGCAGCAAGGCGAAGGCTACGATAGCATTTTTCATCGATTGATCTCCGGTTGCGGCAGGGGCATCAATGGCTTCGAAGTAGGAACCTTTACGTGGCCCCCCAGGACAATTGCTTCCCCTGGACCGGTGACTTGGGCTTGAAAGCGTTCCACTTGGCGTGCCCGGCCGAAATGCTTGGGTTCGATAGGTTGGACTTCGACGAGTTCCTGCATACCGGCATCGCTAAGGGCCAGCATTTCTCGTCGCACAATTACATTGCCGGCGTGAGCGTAGACCGTGACGACATCGTTTCGACGAACGATGATCGGTTCGCGAATGTCTTGGGAAGAAATCGGGCGATCGGCGGCGATTGTTCGCGTGGCTTCTTTGCCAACTACGTTGTGCAGTGCGGAAGGGTAGGAGTCATCGCGACGAATAACCGTCAACTCTCGCATTTCGACGTCGCTTGCCTGAATGACTTCGCCGCGGCGGACGTTTCGCACGACATGGGCTACTGTCATGATCTCTTGTGGTTGGTCGACTTGACTGCTGATAGTGCGACGTGGAATTCGCTTCGCCGTAACCGCCGCATGCTCAATTGTTTCTTGGACGGAAGCTGCTTCCATGCGGACTCGGTTCGACCCGGTGACAGAGACTTGTTCACTTGAAATCCCCCGAGCAGCCAAGATCGAGCGGATATCGTTGATCGTGAGGTAGGTCGAGTGATCGGTGCCAGGGGCAGGCATCAATTCCATTTCGCTTAGTTCAGCACGAAGTTTATGGTCTTGGACTTCAATGGCAGCTACGTCACCCAAGCGTACCAGTGTTCCACCGACGATGGCGGAAGTCTTCAATACGACCTGATCGGTTTGAGCCATCGCCGTAGTGGACATGGCCAACACTACCAGCATGCTAAAAAGGGAACGAGTTACAGTCGCGATCGTCATGATTCTAAACGTGGATCCTATCGACGAAGGTTCGAGATAAGTTGCAAGATTTGATCGCCGGCCTGAATCGTCTGCGAGTTCAACTCAAACGATCGTTGCGTAGTGATCAGATCGATCAATTCTTGAACCGGTTCGACATTGGAAGCTTCCAGCATCCCTTTGCGAATCTGCCCCAAGCCATTGGTTTGAGGATTGCCGGTAATCGGGGCACTAGATGCACCCGTCTCGGCATAGAGGTTTTCGCCCAGCTTCAGGAGACCTTCGGGATTGATGAACGTTGCCAGTTGAATCTGACCGACTTCATTCAACGTGCTCGATCCAGGCTGTTGGACCGAAACGATTCCATCGGGACTGACCTCGACGGCGGTGGCATCTTGGGGAATGACGATCGCAGGTTGAAGGGGACGCCCGATACCAGCTGATCCGGTAACGACTTGGCCGTTTGCATTGACCGAGAAATTTCCGGCTCGGGAGTAGTAAACTTCGCCGCTCGGATCGAGAACCTGAAAGAAGCCTTCGCCTTCGATCAGCATGTCGAGCGGTCGATCGGTGCTGGTGAATGCACCTTGTTTGAAATCGGTCTGAACGCTGGAAACGCGAACGCCGAGACCGACTTCCGTACCGGTCGGCGTGAGGTTACCGGTCGAGTCTGGATTGCCAGGCAGAACTTCGTGATCGTAGAACAGATCTTCGAAGTTGGCTCGATCCTTCTTAAACCCGGTGGTGTTCACGTTGGCCAGGTTATTGGCAATGACGTCGAGCTTGGTTTGCATCGACTGCATGCCAGTGGCTGCGGTGTAAAGGGTTTGGACACTCATGGCTTACTTCCTTGTTCGCCTTCGGTACGCGTGTATTTTACGAGGGGGATATTAGCTTTGACGCAGGACTCGGCCCAGCAAATTGCCCAAAGCTTCGTCTTGTGATTTGATCATGTTGATATTGGATTCGTATGCCCGGGTCGTTTCGATCATGGCCATCATTTCCGTAATGGGATTAGCGGCTGATCGTTCCAGCATTCCTGGGGCAGCACTCCGCTGCTCTTCTGGTAGCTGCTCGACGGGACCGAGCGATCGAAATAGGTTCTTGCCGAACTTCACGAGGTCGGCATTCGATTCCGGTTTGGCAATAGCTAGCGGAATGACTTCGCCGCCAATTACCACTTCTCCGCGTTCGTTGTAGAAAGCTCCACTGTGAACGGCCTTGGCTTCTGGGTCGACTTGGACGGGATCACCGTCACTGGACAACACCGAGTACCCTTCCTGCGTTGTCAGACGCCCATCGGGCGTAAACAGGAAATTGCCGCCACGGGTCAGCATGACCTGATCGCCATGTTGAACCTGGAAATAGCCTTCTCCGCGGATCGCGATGTCGTCGCGGTTGCCAGTCGGAGTAATGGGGCCGGGCTTGAAATTGGTTTGCGTGTCACGAATCATGACCCCGCCGCCAATGTTGTTGATGCTGCCCGAGCCAGGTGAATCGAGATATTGGTTGATGGCTTCCGAATCGCGAGCTTCGAGGATCGCAAATTCATTCTTGAAGCCTGGCGTGTCGACGTTGGCCAAGTTATTCGCAATCACTTCCATGCGACGCGATTGAGCTTGGGCTCCTTCTGCCGAAATATACAGGCCGTAAACCATGATGAATCTTTGGTCTGAAACATGCCCCCCCGGACACGCTCTTCCCTAAGGCAATGTGCGTGCCAAAGAATCGTTGCCGATGAAGGAAAGTTTTGAGTTTGTCGTAAGTCGAACAGAGGTCGACAGTTGCCCGTTTGATAGCACGGATCGCCAGCATGGCGGAAAGAATTTCCAAGGGCCCGGCAACCGGAAAAAGCTGCCGGGCTAGGTCGGCAAAGATTGCGGATGGCGGCAATAGTTAACCGCGTCCGCCAGAAGTTCTCGCGTAGCTGATGATACGCTGAGCCCCTTGAATGATCAGTTGCGAAGCCACCTGACGTCCGATTTCAGCAGCTTTGGTGGGCGGTCCACAGGCGTAAGCTGAGATCTTCTGAACACCATCTCCGCTGATTACTACCCCATCGAGATGTAAAAGATCGCGTTCGATCTCGAGTCGAGCCCACGCACCCACCGGGGCCAGACAGCCACCACGCAGCTCTGCTAGCAACACGCGTTCGGCCTGCACACAGTGGTAACTGTCGGGGTGATGCAGGACCCCAACGGCTACCTTGGCGCGTTGATCGGAATCACGGACTTCGATCCCCAGGGCACCTTGCCCGACGGCAGGTAGCATGACACGTTTGTCGATCACATGAACAATCCGGTCAGCCATTTCTAAGCGGCGAAGCCCAGCTTCGGCCAAGACGATGGCTTCGTACTCGCCTTCGTCCATCTTTCGGAGACGAGTCTCGACGTTGCCTCGAATGTCGCGAATTTCAAGATCGGGGCGGGCATGAAGTAGTTGAGCGCGGCGACGGACGCTACCGGTACCGATGATAGCCCCTTGTGGTAGCGAATCGACATGAAATCCACCTCGCGAGACCAGTACGTCGCCGCACGCTTCACGCGTCGGTACCGCCGCCAGTGCAAGACCAGGCGTTGGATCCGTAGGAAGATCCTTCAGGCTATGAACGGCTACATCTACCCTGTTTTCCAGCAGAGCCGCTTGGATCTCTTTGGTAAACAGGCCTTGGCCACCGATCTCGCCGAGGGGGCCAGAGGTGACGTCCCCCTTGGTTGAAACATGAACGACTTCAACGGATTGTCCGCTTCGTTTGAGTTCTTCAGCAACCCAGTGGGCTTGCCATAGAGCTAGCGGGCTGCTGCGCGTACCGATGCGGAGAGGCTCACCATTCATACGTGCTTTTTCGTTCCATGAATCGAAGGCGGGATGAGATGGAGGTCACCTGACCCAGTTGCATGATTGGGCTGAGGCTGACGTCTTTGTGGTGCTTTCAGACTTTTGGCTATCCAGACCAACAGGTCAGGTCACGCTCATGAAGTGATTAGGCTGGCTAAAGATCTGAACGAGTCATTAGCATACAAAACAAATGAGCATTAGGGGAGTTGGGGTGATCAGTAAAAGCAGATATTCGCAAAAACTGATAATTCGAAGCATCAAAAATGGTCAGCCTAGCCACTATCCTGTTGTGATTCGTTGCCAGATTCCGATTCTTGCTTCTGCTTCAGACGAGCTTGAATCTGCCCCGCGACGGGAGATACTTGCGTCTGTTGCTGCGGAGGAACGACAACACCGCAGCTGACGATGAACTGAAACGCTTGATCCAGAGTGATATTCAGTTCGATCGTTTCACTCTTCTTGGCGTTAATGGTAAAACCCGTAGCTGGCATTGGTGAGGTTGGAATCAGGATCGTTACGACAGGCTCACCGGCTTTGTCTTTTATATCGAGCATGCTCTCGCTGGTAACAAAACCAAGCGACCACATCCCCTTACGTGGATACTCGACCGCAACCACCCGGGTGAACTGGATTTCTTGTTCGTTTAGGAGAAAGTCCGTGACTTGCTTCACAGAACCATAGACATTGCGAATAATCGGAAGCCGTTGCATAACTTGCCGTTCGGAAGCGTTCCAGATCATCCGGCCGAGGCCCCCTGCAAGAAATTTTCCGGTGAAATAGAGGGCTAGTAAGCAGACGGCCAACAGTGAAGGAATCGTAAGTTCACGTTTCAGCCAGCGATACTGAACGTACTGCTCATACACACCATAACCGGATGCCGGCATCGGTTGATCATGGAGATGCTCGTACACGAAGTTGTAGATCTTCTCGGGGACCCACTGCCCGTTGGCCGTCTTTCGGTAGATTTCTGAGTCGTACTCGGCACGAGTTGCTTCGGGAGCCGCATTGGGAAGTTCTCGATGAACATCCTGGATGGCCCAAGCAATAGCCGAACGGGCCGTCGTTTCGATCGGTGCGAGTATGTAGCTTTGGATCGTGGCAAGGATCCAAATGAAGATGACGATCGTTAGAAGCGGAGGAGCAGCGATCGCCAAGCCGCGGAGAACCGCGCGGCGAAAAGAATAAAAGCCGCTCACTTTCTTCGGGTCGGTCTTGGTCAATTCACTGGTCATGGGAGGATACCTTGTCGGCTCTTTAACAAGCGAGACATCATGCAGGATCTGGAGAAGGGCATCCTTGATTGGACAACGGCTGCATTTTCTATCGCCCGAGTCGCCTAATCGCGTGAATACCCTTCCTTCTTGCTTCGATCCTTTCTACGCGAAGAAAATAGTCAATCCGGTTGCATTTTCATTAAAATTGCCGTCAATGTCTGCCTAAACGTTAAGGTACTGAGGAGTGGAACGAGCGACGATTGCTACGCGGATTTCCGAAGCTCCTGCTTTGCGAAGAATGCGAGACAGCTCAACCAGCGTCGCTCCGGTCGTCATAATGTCGTCCACCAGCACAATCGGACGATCCAGCAATATCGGTCTCTGGACAGCAAACGCATTGCGAACGTTTTTCTTTCTGGAGGTAATTGGTAACTCACTCTGCTTGGCCAAACGGCGCTGACAATAGACGAGCTTGCGATATGGCCAGCCCGTCTTGCGCGCAAATGATTTGGCCAATATCGCTGCCGTATCGGTACCGCGGCGAATTCGCCGTGTCCAATGCATGGGCACGGGCACAATCCACGGCTGCATCGTCGTTTTCCCCTCCAGGTTGCTCGTCAGAAGTTGCCCTAAATCCCACGCTGCGGGCGTGCCACGATTACTTTTCGCCAAGAGAACTGCCTTGCGTAACGTTCCCTCGTAATTGCCCACGGAGGTGACTTCCTCGAAGGGAAGCTTCAGGTGGTGGCAAGCTGGACAGTCTTCTGATAGGAGTGCGTTCTCATGCGATAGCACTGCCGAGCAGCGAATACACTTCTTCGCCTCTGCCCGTTCGCGCTCGCATGTAGGGCAAATGACTTTGGGATTTCGGTACGTGGCGACCTCATCGGAACAAAGGCAGCAACAGCCGGGAAGCAAGAGGTCTGCTAGAGACCTTCCGATATGACGAACCTTGCTTGAGATGGAATTCTGAGACATGGAATTCGGGTTCGCAGAGCCGTTGACTGGAACATCGGATCGAGTATTAGCAGTTGATTTTATCCGCTCTGCGAGGCCGGTCGTCAAACGAATTCGTCTTTGGGGAATTTTCCAAAATGGGTATAACCCCCTCCATCCGTAATTCGTCTGTGCTAGCAAGCCGGCCGGAAGGCCTTACCTATGTTGCTGATCGACCGATATCTGCTGATTCAGTTTCTCAAATCGTTTCTGATATTCTTTATCAGTTTCACGGGGCTGTTCATCGTCATCGATTCGTTCAACAACCTCGACGAATTCCTCAAATACGGCGACCAAACGGGCAGCACCTTTGGTGTTCTGTGGGATTACTACAGTCCGCGTGTGTTTACCTTCTTTGGGATGACCAGCGGTATCCTCACCCTAATCTCGGCCATGTTTACCGTAACGTGGATTCAGCGTCATAATGAAATGACGGCCTTGATGGCTGCCGGTATTTCCCAGGCTCGTATCGTACGGCCGGTGATTATTGCCGTAATCGTGATCGCCATTTTAGGTGTTCTGAATCGCGAACTTCTCATTCCCCAGTACATGGATCGTCTGACGAGAAATGCTCAGGATTGGCTTGGCGAATCGAAAAAGACCTTTCAACCGAAGTTCGATAATCGGACCGGCGTTCTATTGAACGGTGCGGCCACGGTCGCCAGCGATTCGCGAATTGAGTCGCCGAACTTTCGCCTGGACCAAAACTATGAGGGGATCGGAAATCAGATCAATGGCGAGAACGCTTACTATCAAGCCGCCACCGAAGATCATCCCAGTGGCTTTCTGATCGACAACCTCAGCAAGCCGGCATCCACCGAAGGCGTTGCTTCGGTCGACTTTGAGGGAACTCCGTTAGTACTCATGCCAGCCGACCACAACTGGCTTAAGTCCGATCAGTGCTTTCTGGCAACCGAGCTTACCTTCGAGCAGCTAACAGCCAGCAGCCAGTGGCGTGACTACGCATCGACCTACGATCTGATTGCCACGCTCAGCAATCGTAGCCTCGATGTTGGAGCTGACGTCCGTACCGAGATTCATAGTCGAATCGTGCAGCCATTTCTCGATATCACGCTACTCTTTTTGGGGTTGCCGATTGTATTGCGAAAAGAGAATCGCAACATCTTCATTGCCATCGGCTATTGTCTGCTGTTGGTCATGTGCTTTTACGCCGTCACTTTGGTATGTAAGGCAATGGGAGCGACCTCGTGGATTCGCCCAACGTCGTTGGCGGCCTTCATCCCGCTGATTGTCTTCGTGCCGATCGCCACGGCCATGGCGGCACCACTTCGCGATTAGGCGAAGTAGTGCCGATGACTTCGACGTTTAGAACTTGAAGTTCTTGATGCCTCCCTTAACGTCGTTTCGGTAAAATCGATCAAGGTTCCGGCGTTGTTCTTGTTGAATCACGCTGTTACCCGATTGAATCCCCTCCAACAGTTCCTGTTTGGCATCCATTTGGTTCGTCGGTGCTTGCTGGCCTTGCTGTACCTGAGATTCAGATTGCCAGGTATTGCGGCGATTTAACTCCTCTTGCGTAAGAGCCAGGTCGGTTGTACCCCGGAAGAACGCGTACTCTCCCTTCTCGGCTTGGGCAATCACGGTGCTGCGTCCCCGAATGCCATCCCCGATGAAGATCCCACGAAGGTCCGTATCGCCGGAAACGAAATCGGAATTGTTCGTGCCAATGACTTTGACATGTACGTCGTCGACGTAGGTGTCTTTCATCTTATTCTTGACGGTGACGCGAACGCGTCCCGAAACGCTGTCTTCGTTGACGTCGAGTTTCAAAGGGCTGATCAGGACCAGGCCGCTGGCGTGTAGGTTGTCTGCCCGAGCAACGATCAGATATGCCCCTTCTTCCTTCAGCGGAAGTGGAACGTCTTTTTCTTTGTCCTGGTAGTCCTTGCCGTCGCCAAGCTCGATCGTCGCTTCATGCAGCGGCTGAATTCCCGCAAGATTAATCGTGGTAATCTTCTGCAAGTTGCGCTGTAGCAAGCCAAACTTCATGAGGTCGATACGATAGACCTTGATCTCGCAATCCTTCACGTTGCGGTAGTCGAGGGTCAAATGAACCTTTTCATTTGGTAGGAAACTGGTGACCTCCTCTAAGGAAATCGCTTGCCGCGTGAAGTAGTTAATAGCTTGAGCCGCATCCACGAATCGATCTTTCACTTCCGTGTAGTTGGCAATTGCCTTGGCGGCTTGGTTCAGAGAATGGTGAATCTGCCCCATGATGTAAATGGCTCGCCAGCGATTCTGAGCGGCAACGCTGTTCGAGTTTCGCTGCGAAGCAGGCACGCTCTGGGCGACTTTGTCGGACATTTCCAGGGCCTGCTTTGGTTCGCTTAACGCGAAGTGACAGAACGCGGTAAGATACCAGTAGCTGCTCAAGTGATCGCTCTTGGGATAACGATCCGTATACTTCTCGCACAGCTTGATTGTCTGCTGATATTGTTCGAGTTCGGTCATGCCCGACGCCAAAGCAAACGCTGCCTCATCCGCCGAAGGATCTTCGGGATGGGTCGTCAGGAACTGCTCTAGCATTTGCAGCGATTTCTTTAGGAAGTGAACCTTGGTCAGTTTCAGGTTCTTTCCTTCTCGCGAGGCAGCAGCCTGGGCTGCATTGCCGTACACATCGGTTGCCAAGGCATACTCGGCAATTGCGGTATACGATTCCTGGGGCGAGTTTTTCAGTAGGTCTTCCATTACCTTGATACTGCGAATGACTTCTCCTTGATCGACTAAGAAACCCGCCACTTGGCTTTCGACCATGAAGTTGGCTTCAACCGTGGCTCGGAAAACGAGATAGCTTCGTTCATATTCGCCAAGTTCGTTGTAGGCATCACCTACTTTCAACAACTTGGCGAAAGGAATCTGTTCGTCCGGGAACTTTTCGATCAGCAGTTCAAAGAACTTGACCGCTTCAGCCGAGTGGTTGGCTTGAAGGTGAATGTCGAACAGCATCTTGGTGGTTTCGCGGAACGGATTGTTGTCGAGCGACCAGTTGCTGAACAGGTCCGTCAAGTGAGCTTCGGCCCCGGCGAAATCCCCCTTGTCAAACTTGCGACGACCGAGTTCGTAGAGTTCCTGGGGCGTAAGACGGTACTTGTCTCCACTCTCTTCTCCGCTGGCGAGAACCTTGAGCGACTTCGACTCACCTACGGCGAGGCTTTCAGGACGATACACATCCTGGGCCAACGTGGGACCGGTGTAATAGCTGCCTGGCTGAATGCCAACAAGTTCGTAGTTCAAGTAGCGAGAGCCACGACTTGGCCCCAGGTAAAACAAGATGTAGCCTGGGTGGATTTCGTAGCGTTCAAAGCTTCCGCTAATCGAACTTGGGTCCACCGTCGCCCCGGATGGAATGGGCTCGGTGACGACCAGGTATTCCATCTGTTGTTCTTCTTCATCGTTTCGCACGTTACTGCGATAGATGTTGACGCGTACCTGACCTCGTTCACCGGAGGGCAACTCGGTAAGTTCGTTGCGGAATGACTGGTAACTACCACTGACCACTCCGAAGCCGCGAGGAATTTCTTCGCCATCGAACCGCAGCGGTGCTGGATCGTAGTAGCGACGTACGTACCATCGTGAAGTATTCGACTGAAGCTTGTCCAGCGGAACGTCCGCTGAGAGTTCGCAGCGATAGGTGAACTCGCCGCGTCCGGCCAACTGAAAGCGAACGGTTTCCTGCTTGCCTCGCTTCAGGAAATCGGCGGGAATATCAATCGATTGCGTTAGGCTCTGCGCGTCTATCTTTAGAGTCTTAACCTTTTTGTCATTCACGAGGATGGTTAGTTGATATTCGTCGGCTGCCAATGCCTGGCCAGAAGTCCAGCCGCAAATCGCCATCATGGCTGGTCCAGTCGCTTTGTCAGGGTGCCAACGATGTCCGCTGCGAGCTTGAAGGACGTCTTTGGCTACTTTCGTCATTTCGGGCGACTTAGGTTGGGTTGCCAGGACGCACATCGCGTACAAGGCTTTGGACTCGACATCCGAACTATTCCAGCCAGAGATGCCCTGTTGACCGATTTTGCTCTTGACCAGATCCGTCAATTCGCGGGCCGTATCGCTGCGATTCATTTCGGCAAAGGTCAGTGCCAGATAGGCACAGCCTGAAGCGGTTAAAGACTGGCGATTACGATGCAACTGATTAGCTAACGAGAAGTCGCCAGCACCTGAAATGGTCAAAGCGTGCAACAGGGTTGCCTTGCTGTCGTAATCACCGACAGGCAGCTTGGGAATTTCATTCTTAACGGCATGAACCGTCTTCTGAACGAGATCTGCATCAATGCGATGCCCTGCCTTGCGAGCCGCAGCCAATGCCCAGAGGGCTCGCGCCGTCGAATAGCGGTTGGTTCCCGTTTGCGAGCCACTCCAGCTGAATCCGCCATTGTCGTTTTGCATGACGATCAGGGAAGCGATCGCGGCATCAACCTTGGATTTCACCGTATCGAGAAAAGGGCCGCCTTGATCGGGGCTTTGCTTCAGTAAGCTCTCCAACGCGATGCCGGCGAGAATATCGCTCGTCAGCGTGTCGATTGGCGTCGCTGCGATGGTGCCACATCGATAGATGGGTACCACTGGAGGATCCAGCACGCTGATCAGATCGGAACGCACATTGGGACCGATCACGATGCTGAGCGTGGGGTTCTCCCAAGGCATTCCTTCAGGGTATTTGACTACGGCAGTCATATCACTGGAAGCTTGGCCTGCGTCCGAGCGGACAAGGCGATAGCTGCGGAGGCGGATCGGCACAGATTGACGCTGGACGTCAGCGATATCGCCAGAGCGAACTTCCAAGCGGAATTCGGCTACAGCCGGATCGGCGCTCTTCACGGCCGCCGGATCAAGCTCGAGAGGAATGAGCAGATCCTTTTCCGTTTCGTCTTTGAATTCGATGGTTTTCTTTTGGGTGACTTTCTTCTCGCCGATGCTGATCTCAAGGGCCAGTTCGACCTTGGCTGGCTTGCCGTTGGTCTTAAAGACTCGAACAGGAATCTGGATCGTGTCGCCACTTTGCAGTGCCATCGGTAGCGTTAAATCTGCAAATAGCGGCTTAGCGACCGTTAGCTCCGTTTCCGCCTCGCCAGCCAGCGTTTCGACAGTGATGCCCTTGGTTAGCAGTTTCCAAGTTGTTGAATTGGGTGGCAGCGTAATATCGACACTGGCTAGACCTTTTTCGTCAGTGACAAGGCTGGGGGCCCAGAAAGCGGTTTCCTGAGGAGGTAAGCCAGGCAGCAGAAGGTCGCCGTTCTTTGCGGCTTCGTCGACCATGGCGAACAATTCGTTGTTTGCAATCTTTCCCTCGGACAACTGAATGGCTCGGTTTGAGTAACGGCCTCGAGCATCGAGAACTTGCACGCCGAGATTGGCATTTCCTTGGGAGTCGAAATACCAACTTCTCTCGCGGAATGTTGACATGTCGTCCCAACGCACGTCTTTCGCTCCCCAGCCCAGCTGTTGTTCGCCTAGCTGGAAGTCATACATTGCTTGTTGTCCAGCGACCATCTTCTTGCCGGATTCTTTTTCAATAGCAAGACGATCGGCTATTTGACGCATCTGCTTGAGTTCTGGTACGGCTTGGGGCTGTGCCGCAGCTGGGGCGTTTGGCTGTGCATATCCGGGGCGTCCCATCGAGCCACCGAAACCTCCGCCACCTCCAAACCCGCCTCCGTAGGCACCGTTGCCTGAAGCGTTAGCGTTCATGCCGTAGTCATACGCTTCCGCATCGGCGGGGGCGCCAAACGGATCGATTGCCGCTCCGTCGAAGTCTCGCATGCCCGCACGACTGAAGTCACTCAATTCGAGCCGGATTTCCTCGGCCGCTTCTAAACGCTCTTCTTCCGCCAAGAGTTGCTCGTCGATCGCTTCGGTAGTTGGCTGGTAGTGGAAGTCGATGCTGGAAGTTGCTCGCATAGCGAAGACCCGTGGATTGCCTTGCCAGAAGTTGCTCGGCTTGGCCCAGTTGGGCGGGAACTGATCGAGAAGGCTCTTTTCCACCAAGGCCAGACTCAGTTCGGCTGGAAGGGGATTCCTTAGTGCGTCAGTTGTCTTGAACTCTGCTTTCACCGTATCACCAGGCCGAGCATTCTTGGGCAACTTCAACTCGATTCTCAGATCACGTTCGACCTGAAAGACGCTTTCGGCCGTGTGAAATCGAATAGCAGCCTCCCCATTGTCGATCTCGGCGTTTTTCTTGGCATCAGTCATCGCCGCGATCGCAAGCTGGAAGTTCGGGGCTAAAAACGCATCGACGTCGAACTTCAGGGCATTCTTTCCTGACTTCAATTCCACCAGACGATAATCGAGGATCTTCGAACCCTCGAACGTTACCAAAGCCATCGTCGGTTCGCCACGCCAGTGAACATCGATCGAGGCTTTCTCGCCTGACTTCAGCAGATGTCGATCCGCTAAAATGTGTAGGCGAATCCGATCGTTTTCGTCCGAGATGTTCACTGCGGCCTGGGCCGAGATGTCATGCTTGAAGCGATCGACTCCGGTGAAACGCAGGACGTAGTGTCCCCCTTTTTCAAGCGTCAGCGTCTGTCGAGCTTCCCCATTGTCGTTTGATTTGAGTTCATGTTTTGACACAAGCACTTCCTGAGCCTGTCCTGGTTGATCGTCCGCTAGTCGCATCACCGATAGCGTTAGATCGGTTTCGAGCGGTTCTCCTTCCAGATCTTTCACGCTGGCAGTAACGTCAAACGATTCTCCGCTTAAGTAGGTATCACGAACGATCGAGGCATTGATCGTAAAGCCAACCGCCGAAATGAACACACTCTTCGCGGTCGAAGCGTTCTCACTGGGCATGCGGGCCTGAATCTGCACGACCTTGGAATCGCGTAAGTCGCGTGTCGGCAACTCGAATTCGACCTGTCCTTTGTTGTTGGTTTGGGCATCGATCTGCTTTCCGTCGAGGAAATACTGCAGATTACGGTTGATGACCGGATCGCCGTGGTAATATTTCGCCGTGATCTTTCCTTTCACGACCTCGCCGCGGTAATAGACGTCCTCTGCCGTTTCGATCTCCAGAAAGATTCGTGGAAGCTGGAATTCGGCGACCTGGAAGACACCGTAATAAGCTTCTTCTTTATTCTTGATCGATTTCATTACCACCTGGTACGAACCAACCGGCGACTGGGCCGGAAGCAGCAAATGCCCGCCTGCGGAGCCAAAGTCAGAGAGTTTCACCTCGCGATAAAGCAGGGAACGACCACGCGGATCGAGTACTTCCAATTGGTAAGTTTCTCCCGCGGGAACGGTGTAGCGGTCATCTTTCACGTGACGAATGATGCCGCGGACGTGCACGAGTTGACCGGGGCGATAGGCGGGGCGATCGGTGTAAAGGTAACCGCGTCGTTCAAGCCCCCGAGCCACATCGAGCCCGCCCAAGTTCACGATGTTGGCGGCTGAATGCCCGTCGACGACCCCCAGCACACGGATATCACTCGACCCGTGAAGCTCGTCTCGACTGGCGCGATAAACACCATCCTCACCTGTTTTCGCTTCGGCGAAGACCTCGCTGCCATTGGACATCAACAAGCGAACGTCCCCCCACGGCTTGCCGGTCTTCATGTTCTGAGCGTAGACGAACACTTCGTCTCGCGAGCTTTTGACGATCATGTCCAAATCGCTTTGCAGAACGACCGTCGTGGCTTCCTTGGTAGCGCCGGTAACGGTCACGGCGACGACACCTGCTTCGGCCACCTTGTTCCCTTCCTGCTCGCCAGGCAAAGGAATCGGGATCTCGACGTTGTGTGTGTCGAGGCGATATTTCTCGTACTTTGGAACTTCAAACGTGAAGCTCTCGGCCGGATCGATCAACGCAATGTCCAGGCTTTCGATACCCCCGGTCGTTTGCATCTTGCGGAAGTAGGTTTCAAGATCGATTGGATAGATCTGAACGGTTACCTTTTCGAGGTTCCTTGTCTTCAGTTGAATCGATGGCTTCTGGTTAGAGCGAAACTTGCGGAGCGTTGCGAGTTCGAGTTGTTCGCCAGTAAGAAGCGTAATGCGTTGTTGAGCTTGCGACGCGAACGGTGTCCCGGCGAGTTCTTTGTAAAGCTCGATCGCTTCGGCAAGCTTCTCTAGCTTTTGCTCAGTCGTCAAAGCGATGTTGTACTTGGCTTGGGCGGCAATCTGCGAACCTGGAAACTTGCTGGCCAATTGCTGCCAGGCCGAGATAGCCTCAGCCCAGTTTTCCTGTCGATGGAAGCTTTCGCCAATTCGGAACTGGATCTGTTGTGAACGTGAATCAACCGGGTATTTCACCAGGAATTCACGCCAAAGTTTGCGCGCCTCGTCGTAGTTTTCTTCCGCGTAGGCAAACTCGGCTTTCTGGTACTGAGCATTGATAATGCGCTGTTGGGCCTCGCTCCATTTTGAGTGCGTGGGATGCTTAGAAAGGTACTGGCTCCAGGCGGCAATCGCTTCATCAAATTTGTGTTGTTGGGCATAGATCGAACCCAAGAGGAAACGGGCGTCCGCGTAGGCATCGGTACTAGCGTACTGCTCGATCTTTAGAAAAGATTGCAGGGCTTGAACGGCATCATCACCTCGACCCCGGCTAGAAAAAGCGCGAGCGAGTTGGAAGTGTGCTTCCGGTACACTCTCGTGTTCAGGGTATTTGGCCAAATACTCTTCCAACGCCGCAACACCCAGTTCTAGATCTTGTTCGGAAGGAGGACTGGGAAAATTGTAAGTTTCGGCCAAGCGAAAGGCGGCTTTGGGGAGCAGTGGAGAGTCTTCTCCGTCGTGCAGCGCAAGTAAGTCTTCCCATGTCTTCCGCGCTGCCGCGTGTTGTCCTGCTTGAAGGTAGAGTTCACCTAACTCGTAGCGGGCAATCAGTTTGATCGTGCGATCGGTGCTGTTTGAGACGAGATTCGCGTAGACGTTGATCGCTGCCCCCTGTTGGCCCAGGTGCTTTTGACTGCGGGCGATCTGCAGGTTGATCTTGTCCCGCGTCTTGGGTTTCGGACCGACCTCCAACGCCTTTTGATAGAACTGCAAAGCCTTCGAGTATTCGTTGTTGTCTTTGGTTTCCTCACCGCACTCGTAAGCTACGCTTGCAAGATTGAGGTATATCTCAGCGACTTCTTCCTTGCGATCGAGTGACAGGAGATAGCGTGCTTGTTCACGATAGGCCACCTCAGCACTGCGATAATCGCCCCGGCGTGCATGAGCTAACCCTATGGCAAATTTGGCTTTGCGAGACCATTTAGAGTCCGGGAACCGCTTCAACTGCTCTTCAAAGACGCGCACGGCATCTTCATACTTACCAGCGAAATGAAGTGCTCGTCCTTTGAGATAGAGTAGTTGCTCTTTGTCGCCGCCATCTTTGGCCAAATCCGCGTCGATCAGCTGGATCGCTTCGTCGTAGTTTCGATCCTGCATGGCATCGCGAATGGCAGTCGGTGCCAGGACGTAAAGCGTTTCATCAACGCTGGTTACATCCTCGATATCACCCTCCGCGGCGGTCGCGATGATCGGGAGGCAAAGGGCAAATACGAAACTCCAGACTAGCGGTCGAATTAGCGGCAACATCAGAGAAGTCCCCGGGGCTAAAGGATAGAAGAGTGTCGCGACTAGGTTCGTTATCTCAGACATAGACGATTTGGGCTAGGAAATGGTTTTTGCTGGTTTCGCAAGCCGTAATGTCAGTCCATTTAACTCATTTCTAGGTCATAAGTGACCATCTGACAATGTTTTAGTGCAATTTGTCGCCATGTTTATCGACAGCGTCAAGCATGGGGTCCGTCAAGAAAATCGATCTTTTGCCTGTCGCATTACGCCGTTAAGATTCACCCCCACTCTGACCAGACAGAGGGTTGGATGCATGGATGCAAATAGGGGGTTGGACCATGTCCGATAACGCGAAGCACGCTACAAAGTCGTTGTCATTTTCTCGCTGCTTGGAAACAGTCTCGTTGAGCCTGTTCCTCTTGGCGATCGTCCTGGGATGTGCCCAGGATAAAGGGGAGCAAGAAGTCGCGTCGGGCGATCCGAATGATGCTCCATATGCTGAAAGCGCCGCTCCTGTTGATGCCGCGCCGGTGAATGATCCGGTACAGCCACCACAGCAGCGGCCATTTAGCATGGAGATCGTCGAACCTCAGTTGGGACCAGAGGGGAACGCGCCACAGGCCGAGCCAGACGTCCGGTACGGTTACTCCGATCCATCCGAAACCGCTCCCCTCCCGAAATATACTCCGCGGAATTTGTCACCAAGTGCGTCTGGCAGTTCTCCGAATCTTCAGCGGAGTCCCGCCTCGGATATGAGTCCTTACTCGCAGCCCAAATCTCTGCCATCGCAGATGCAGCAACCTCAAGCCATGGAAGCTCCGCTTGAGCAGCCCCGGATGATGCAGGCTCCTGCCGAGATGCAGCCCATGACAGCCGAGCCCGAACTTGCACCGTTCCAGGAGGAAGCTGCGAGTGATGATCCATTTGATGTTGTCGAGGTGTTTTATGGGACCGACCGTGCGCCCATGGTTTGGCCGGGCAGCGTGCTGCCCCATAAGTTCCATGCGTTACTACCAGCGGTCACTTGCGTGATCTTGGGAATCGCCGTCGCGCTCCTCCTCACGAAATTCAAACAGTACATTATTGCCGGACTGACCGTGGTAGTTGCCGTTAGTGGAGCGGTCGTTGTTGGGCAGGAAGGTTGGGTTCAGTACCACAAGTACGACCGCTTTCTATCAAATGACTCTGTCGTCTACGGCAAAGAGCAAGGGGATCTGGAACTGGGAACCTGTAAGGTAAGCATTCCTAAATCGCACCAGGCTGGCCAACTCGAATCTCCGTCCGTTGTGCACTGGGAGTTTGAGGAGAAGCCGGAAGACCACGTTATGTTGATGGAAGTGAAGTCGAAGAAAGAGCAGGAGTTCTTTGACATGCTCAAGCTGCGCGTCGAAGAGTCTCCCAATCGTGATCTTCTGATCTTCATCCACGGCTACAACGTTACTTTTGAAGATGCAGCCCGACGTACGGCCCAGATCACTCATGACCTGGATTTCAAAGGGGCTCCGGTCTTTTTCAGTTGGCCATCCCAGGGGGAACTTCTGGGATACGTTACCGATCGCGGTAACTCGTTTTGGACCGCTTCTCATCTAAAAGAGTTTCTGTTGAAAGTCCATCAGCACAGTGGTGCCCAGTCGGTGCATCTGATCGCTCACAGCATGGGGAACCGAGCGTTTGGTGCCGCGGTGGAATCGTTGGCGCAGGACCTTCAACAGAACCAAAAGATCTTCAATGAAGTCATTTTGGCGGCTCCAGACGTCGACGCACGCGTTTTTAAGGAGAAGATTGCACCGAATCTGACGGGTCTGGCCCATCACGTTACGTTGTACGCCTCGCAAAATGATGTGGCCCTCATGGCCTCGCGTGCAGTAAACGGCTATCCTCGCGCCGGCGATGTTGGCGCGAATATCTTAGTTCTCAACGGCATCGATACCATCGATGTTACGAAGATCGATACCAGTTTGATGGGGCACGCCTATTATGGTGACAACACGACGGTTATCAGCGATATCTATGAGTTGATGCAGAACGCTCGCATGCCGACACAGCGGCAGTGGCTCCGCGATATCTCAAGCCCTGGCGGCATGTATTGGTACTTCGATCCGCAGTACAACAACGCTGTGACGCGAACGCCTGCGAGCCCACCTCTACGGTAGCCGGATGGATACCGCAATTCAGTCCCTTACCGCGGCAACTATTTCGTCGTGGTAATGTCGTATTGAAACTCGTTTGTCGGCAAAGTTGCACGCACAGTGCTCTGGTTCGGGTCGCGTAGATCTTTCGGGACGAGTTCGACTGTGTTCCCTTCGGACGCTTTCATGTCGACGGGAAGGTCTTGTCCGTTCTTCAAAGCAGGTTTTGAGAACGTCACGACGCATTCCTTCATTCCCCCCAGCGGGATATTTTGAACCAAAAAGGTCCCATCGTCTGAAGTCGTCGTCGAGACGAGCATGCTTTCGTGATTCATCGCGTCCCAGAAGGTGACCTCGATGCCGCCACGCGCTTGGCCGTTGATCAAGACTTTTCCACGGGCAGTCTGTGGCACAGGAGTGACGTCACAGCCTGCTACCACGAAAGCCAGCAAAGCAACACCGGAGGCTCTTAGGATCGTGCTGAACCAATATGGTTGAGACATGAGAAAGACTTCACTTTGCTAGGGTGCCAGGTTAGTTGGAAACAACTTCTTCGCCATTGCGAGTGCCATAGGCCTTACGCGTGGCCGCATCGCTTGTTTCGGCCAGAAACGTAACGGAACCATCGGTTAGGCAGAACATCGCTCCACCGGGGTGCTGACTGCTGTAGCCGAACTCATATTCGCTGAAGCCTGCCGCACCTGGATCGACCTTAGGCAAATTGATTCCGACGCCCAGTGTGCCGAACATTTCCGACCAGTCGGCTGGCACGTCGGCATCGTCGCCGCCGATGATCCAGTGATCCTTCTGGGCAGAAGCTCCGTTGGCGCTGTCTTCACGAGCCCCGGTATTGCGAGGATCAGGCACAGCCTCACCAAAAGCGACCGTGTTGGAAGTGCCGTCGGTTACGTCGGCAAAACGCAATGGACGAAAATTTTGGAAGACGCCATTCAAATCTGCTCCGGCCGACTTGCCCCACCATGCCTGCCCCTGACCTGATTGATAGTCGGAGGTCAACGTGCCAGAACAGTTGCCTAGATAGCTGGCCGGAACGCGGTTTTGTACTGTCCAGTTGTCGGTCGAGGTGTCACGAATTTGTTCTGGAATCGGTGCTGACGGACAACGAAATCCAGGAACCAGCGTTTCACATGCCGCGATATTGCGATGGCTTGCATTGCTGCTCGTTAGTGAAGCTCCGCTGACACCGCCACCGCCGGCGGCAAAGTTGGCAGAATCGGTGGTCAGAGTAATCGCTTCATAGAGGTTCGTTTGTTCGACGAACGGAAGTAGGCGGGCACTCCAGTGACCGCCGGTTTCGTCGCTGGAAGAGTCTTCTTCGTTGCTGGCACCAGCAGGGAACTTGCCGTAGGTGTCGTGATGATTGTGCAGGGCCAAACCAAGCTGCTTTAAGTTGTTTGTACAACTCATGCGCCGTGCGGCTTCGCGGGCTTGTTGCACAGCTGGCAGCAACAGGGCGATCAATACGCCGATGATGGCGATCACGACCAACAACTCGACCAGGGTGAATCCGTTAAGTTTTCGAGACATTTTCGTCAGCCTTCAAGAAACGCGGTGAGAAAAACAATATTGATGAAATGATTGGGATACGTTCGCACGTTGCATGCTCGCTTCCACATGTCGGCTTATGGTAGCCTTGAAGGAGAATCGTTGACATGACAAAATACGCATAAGGTTTGACATAATGCACGGTCTGTTCGCACATCGTTAAGAAAACCATCATGCCCCTTTTGCAATCGGATAGTTGACGATGGGAAGGGCGTGGAAAGCACGACGGATCGCGACCGTTAAAGGTGTTTAGTGATGTCTACCTCTTTATTAGGCGTGCCGGCCCGACGTTCCGTGGCGTTGGTGGTCCAGACGGCGACGGAGTGGAGTCGCGAAGTCCTGCGCGGGGTGGCTGACTATGCCGGCGAGCAAGGAGGCTGGGATTGCTTCATCGAGCCGCATGGATTTTGGGAAACCTTACAGTTGCCACGCGATTGGAAAGGGCATGGTGTTATAGGGCGACTCACAAGTCCGGGGCTGGTGCGAAGTATCGCGCGTCGCAAGATTCCATGCGTCAATGTCTCTTGGGCTCGGCAGCACTCCCGGCGTTATCCCAATGTTGTTTCTGATCAGAGGGCTTGCGGTCACATGGCTACCCAGCACTTTCTTGATCGAGGCTTCCGCAACATTGCCTACATTGGCGCTGCACCGCATATGCCTTACGGCACAGAGATGGAAGATGCCATACGCGAGAAGACCGACGCGGATGAAGCCCAACTTCACGTCTTCGCTTACGACAAGGAGGAAACGGACCCGCGCGAGCACGGTATTCGTTCCAATGAGCATCTGTTGCGTCAGTGGCTGCTTGAACTTCCCAAGCCGGTAGGGGTAATCACCTGGAGCGCGATGGTTGGAAGGGCTGTGATGACGCAGTGTGCGAATGCCACGATCGAAGTGCCAGACGACGTAGCGATCTTGTGCATCGAAGATGATGCGTTGATGTCGGCACTTGCTCCTGTGGAGTTATCGAGCCTCGATCAGGGTGGACGTACGGTAGGTTATCGAGCGGCCGAATTGTTAGACAGAATGATCCAAGGGGAACCGGCCCCTGAACAGCCGATCGAGATTCCTCCCCGTGGCGTACTTGCTCGACGATCGTCAGATGCGACGGGTTTTCAAGACGAGGTCGTCGCCGAAGCGATCAAGTATATTCGAGAAAACGCCGAGCAGCCGATTCGCATTCATGACCTGGAAGTTGCACTCAATGTTTCCAGGCGTGTGCTAGAAAACCGATTTGAACGTTTCGTCGGCCGCTCTCCGGCGGTGATTCTACGACGGGTTCGACTTGAACGCGCCGCCGTTTTGTTGCGCGATACCGAACTTGCGATCCCAGAGATCGCCTACCGATGTGGTTTTAACCACACCGAGTCTTTCATCCGAAGCTTCAAGCGAACCATGGGGGATGTGCCCAGTCATTTCCGGCGCCAAAATCGTCAAGATAACTACCTCCGCTAGGAGGTCTGCCATTTCATGAAATGAAAAGGGCCAAAAACACAGTCACGAATACGCTTCTGGGCCGATAAGAAGGTATTTTCGTTTTCAATTCTTCGGCTTGAGTGGATTTCCCTGGGGCGATTGCTAAATCGATTGCGACTCAAGCTCCACCAAGGCGTGTAGCCTTTGAATCATGTCGCTGTCAGACGTGTTTTCCAGGTTTAGTACTCGGGCGCGGCGCTCGAGCCAGAACTTGAGGCGTTCCAGTTTGACGATTTCGAGTTCCAGGGCTTCCTGTTCCTGGCGAAGCTCTTCTAGCTTGGTGGTTGCTTTCTTCAGCGATGGGTACTCCTCGTGCTCGAGGATATTGGATCGCAAGTAGTCAGGCTCTTCTGTCAGCAGTACCATCGTTTGAGGATGCCACGGGTTGGTGATCACGGGCCACTTCTTTTCCAACGACTCGCGGATTTTCTGCTTCAATCCATTGATTTCCCCAAGTTGACGACGAACGTCTCCGTCAACCTTTCGCTTCGTGCCCTTCTTATCTCGAATCGCTTCTTCGACCTGTTTGCCTCGGTCGACTTCGGAAAACTCAAATCGCCCGCTGAGGCCCTCAATCACCGCTTGCTCGCTGGCGTCAGCCCCGGCCATCAGTTGATCGATTGGCGTGTGAATCGTGGCAAGGTCATTTTCCCCCTGGAGAGTTGAGTACTCACGAAGAAAGAAGTCGGAAGTGCGTGTCGGAATGTCGATTGTGTCGGCGTGAAGTACAGTATAAGCGTGCGCTTCCAGAAGTGTGGTGACACCGTCTTGGTCGAAGTCGGGCTTCTCGATCGATTCACCAATTCGGGAGACACCACTCAAGGCTTCCCAGAAATAGGAAGAGTATTCGCGATACTCGGCCTGATCGACGTTTGGCGTACAGCCAGCGGCAACTCGGTCAGGCACCGTCGAAAAGAAGCCGCAGCGTCGATGGTCGGCTAATCCTTTGTCTGGATCGCCCCCCTTAAAGATTAGATTGCCGAAGCCACCGCTGTAGCATTGAACCATCACGGCCACGAACGGGACATTGGGTGGCAATTCGTCTAATTTCTCGGTCCACTCCTTAGCCGTCATCTTATCGCGATACCAGAGATGCGTGACGTTTCCACTATACGTTGGTTCCCTGCGAGTTTTTTTTGCTGGCTTATCGGCTTCTTTCTTATGATCGGTTTCTTCCTCTTTGGTGTCGTCCGACTTGGCGTCTTCCTCTTTCATCTTGTCGTTGGCTTTTGGCGGCGGTGCGGGTCTGGTACGGTCCTTTCCGCCGTGTCCTGTGAAGTAGAAGATGACTCGGTCATCCGAGTTCAGGCGATGCGAAAGATCGGCTAGTGTTTTCTCGATGCTTTCCGGCGTTGCCTCGCCGCTGATACCGGGGATGGTGCTGGAGCGATAATCGAACTTAATCCCCTGTCCTGGCCCGACGATCTCGGCCAAAAGTCGATGGATATCTTCCGGGTCGCGATCAACGTTTTCATATTGCAGGTCGACGGCCGGATTCGAGCCATCTGCAAACAAGATTTGATGTTCCGCTTTTTCTAGTCCTAACTGAGAAAGAACACGCTGGAAAAACAGAACATTATTTTCCAGCGAGATCTGATTTCCATCTGCAACGGGACCACCACCGATCGTCAGGAAACGGTCTTCCGCGGCAAGGGGCAGACTGAATAGAAGAAGTCCCGCAAGTAACAGGCCAGGGCGGAGAGAAAGGCGAAGCATCAGGGAAACCTGCGAAAAAAGTGCGTAAGTCTCTAAAAGGTCGCGCGGCACTCCTTCGCCGACATGAGGGCAAGCATCCTGAGGAGAGGGGCAGTCGCGATTGGCGTTCGTCGCAACTCGCCGGAGGTGTATGGTTAATTTTCAATATAGAGATGCTTGCGCGACATTGCACGTGTAAGGAAGAAGTTTTTTCACACACTCTCTCCTGGTTCGCGATGCCTGGACGCCCCTCAGCGTCTTCGATAGTCGGCACAATCGGACCAATCCTTATTCTCTGGTCGAGAGCTAGCAGCTTGTCCAGTTTTGCCTGCTGGCGAAGATAGTCGTGGGGAGATGCCCGGTATACTATGAGATTCCCACTAGGCAGCGCGAGTCGCTGGGCAGCCCGTTAAATCTGAATTAACCAAGCGAAAGCCAATGGATAGTAACGACGAATCTCCCAAACGGCGGGGTGATAAAGGAAACTCTGGCAATCTGTGGTACATCTTGGTGGCCGGGGCGGTGGTATTCCTGGTCGCGATGTACTTGCTGCAGTCGGGATCGGAAGAACTCGCTCAGCCCGACCTGGAGAAGCTGATTGCTTCGATTGACGAGAAGCCGGCGGAAGGTGTCGTACCTGGCGTAACGGTCAAGCGGAAGGACAGCGACGGCAAAGTTTCCAGTATCCGCTACTCAAATTTGCGAAATGTTGAAATTGGTTCCAGCTCAGTTACCGCTGTTGTGGATCGTTACAACATGGACAGCAAAGATCCGAGTAAAGCGAAGACCGAAGGCCAGAAGATTGTGACCTACCTGGTTCGTAGCGAAAATGCGGCCGGCAAGATTCAGTCGATGCTCGACGAGGCGGACTTTACCGACTACAAGGCAGCTGGTCCCCCTAACTTCTTCGAAATCTATGGCGGTCCGCTGTTGATGATTGGTTTGGGGATTGCATTCTGCTACTTCATGATTCGCAGGATCGGCGGGACTGGCAGTGCCATTGCATTCGGTCGCAGTCGCGGCAAGCTGCATATGCAAGACGATTTGAACATTAGCTTCGACGACGTCGCTGGCATCGAAGAAGCCGTGGACGAAGTGAAGGAAATTGTCGACTTCCTCCGTTCGCCTGAAAAATATCAGGAACTGGGCGGCCGTATTCCCAAAGGCGTACTTCTGGTCGGCCCTCCCGGAACGGGGAAAACGCTACTTGCCAAGGCGATCGCCGGTGAGGCAGGCGTCTCATTCTTCAGCATGAGCGGTAGTGACTTCGTCGAAATGTTTGTCGGTGTCGGTGCGGCCCGCGTTCGCGACCTATTCCAGCAAGCCGCAGCGAAAAGCCCCTGTATCATCTTCATTGATGAACTCGACGCCCTGGGTAAGGCCCGAGGCGGCGGAATTGTTGGCGGGCATGATGAACGAGAGCAAACACTTAACGCGCTGCTGGTCGAGATGGACGGCTTCGAAGCGAATGCCGGGATTATCATCATCGCGGCAACCAACCGTCCGGAAATGCTGGACCCTGCCCTGCTCCGCCCCGGACGCTTTGATCGCCAGGTACTGGTCGACCGGCCTGACGCAGGCGGTCGCGAAGATATTCTCCGGGTTCACGTCCGTAGCGTGAAATTGGATGATACGGTCAATTTGAAAAGCGTTGCTGCGATCACCACCGGTTTCTCCGGTGCCGATCTGGCGAATCTCGTCAACGAAGCTGCCCTGCTTGCGGCTCGTAAGGGCAAAGCGGCCGTCGGCATGGAAGAATTCGACGAAGGGGTTGAACGCGTCACGGCCGGTCTCGAGAAGAAACAACGCGTGATGCACGAAGACGAAAAGCTTCGTGTAGCCTATCACGAGAGCGGCCACGCATTGGTGGCTTATTGTCTGCCAAACACCGATCCAGTGCATAAGGTCTCGATCATTCCTCGCGGCCTGGCGGCCCTTGGTTATACGATGCAACGGCCGACGGAAGATCGCTTTCTGATGACGCAAAGCGAACTGGAAAGCCGCATTCAGGTGCTGCTTGCCGGAACCCTTGCCGAAGAGATGGTCTACGAAGAGATCTCGACTGGTGCTCAAAACGACCTGGAACGAGCTACCGAAATCGCTCGCAGCATGGTGACCGACTACGGCATGAGCCGCTTGGGGAGGGTCAATTTCCGCGCCAGCGGACGTTCGGCCTTCATCCCCGAACAATCGGAAGAACGAGCCCGATCTCACAGCGAAGAAACCTATCGCGAGATCGACCTGGAAATCAAACGCATCATCGACGAACTCCTGAAACGCACCAAGGAGATGATGGAAGACCGCCGAGCTGCCCTGGTTGCCCTGACGGAACGCTTGATGGAGCTTGAGGTGGTTGATGCCGAAGAACTGAAACGAGTCATCGAAGAAACCTCGGACGGACCAAGAATTGTGCCCGGCACCGAGGTCAAGCGGCACGGAACGCCTAAAGAGATTAACTCGGACGATATCCCGCCAGCGGGAGCCGTTGACCAGGGGAGCTAGTGTTAGGTGTTTTTAGAAGTGAGTCGGCCAGCGGGCATTCCTCTGGTCGACTTTCTGAACCTAATCAATGGGTGAGATATTGCCTTATCGCCCTGCTTCGTACCAGGGGTAATGGCTCGCCATCGCATCCTTGACCACGCCGGTAACGATCTGAATACTGACAGGCTTCTCGAGCAGTGAGAAGACTTCTACGCTTTCGGCCTGGGTGGCAATGGCTTGGTCGAGGCCGCCGGTCAGAAGAATGTAGGGAATGTTGATTCCCAGGCTGCGACAAGCCGAAATCGATTCCAGTCCCGTTCGCTCAGGCATGTGGAAATCGAATAGTGCGACATGAACCGTTGTCCCCTGGGCTACGTGAATTGCCTCGTCGCCGTTAGCTGCCAAGATGGGCTCAAACCCACGACGTGCGAACACCTCCGCCATCGTCTCGCGAAAAGCGCGATCGTCGTCAGTGATTAGCATGATGGGATGTTCTGAATTTCGCATGGCACTCAGCCGCTAAGCACGCGTAACGTGTTGGCAGGACAAAAGCTTCGACGCTTAATCATGCAAATATAGTTCCCATTTTTGGCCAGAAAGCCTGACAGGTGCAATAGCGATCGATCGGATGCGGTAAATACGTATGAAAACGATATCTTCAGGCCATTTTCACAAACGGCTGAGCGCATCCTCACGGTCGTCTCCTGCCAATTTGACAGGAACGCAAGGAATACTTGCCTACTTTATCAGCCGTGTTGATACTACCGTTGATTTTCGGTCTCTTAATGCAGGGGTACTTATAACTAAGTCGTGATTCCGCTATAACTTGTGGCATGCGAGCGGCCCCTTTCGATGGATGGTCGGAGTAGCGGCCGAAGGGCGCTGATTGCGTCAAAAAGCGATCTGAAGACAACACTTGTAAGCGGGATTTTGCCCTACCAGCAGAATCTCGATTTCGGAAAGGGTCTGTGGTGAGCTCGGCACCTAGTTTTTTACAGCGCAACGAGTTCCTGTTGCGACGCCTGCATTCTTTGACCGGCCTGATTCCAATCGGTGCCTATATGGTGGTTCACCTCTCAGTGAATGCCAGCGTATTTGGCTCGCCGCGGCTGTTTCAGCGGTTGGTGTTTCACATCCATTCCCTGGGGCCGCTATTGCCATTGGTCGAGTGGTCGCTGATCTTTCTACCAATCATCTTCCATGCTGTTTATGGCTTGATCATCACGAAGGATGGCAATCCCAACACGCAAAGTTACCCATATAACAGCAACTTCCGTTACACAATGCAGCGGGCAACAGGGCTGATTGCGTTCCTGTTTATTGCCTGGCACGTGTTTCATATGCATGGCTGGATCCATGCCAGCTTCTGGGTGAATAACATTGCTCATCCGCTATTTGGGGCCCAGTTCTCGCCTTACAACGCAGCGAGTAGCGGGGCCGAAGCAATGCAGGCCTCGATCATCGTGCCAATCCTTTACGGGATTGGCGTGTTGGCGGCCACGTTCCACTTCACCAATGGTCTATTCACGTTCGGCATTACCTGGGGCTTCTGGATTAGTGCCAAAGCGCAAGAGAAGGCCAAGATGGTCGCCAACGTGCTGTTCGTTCTGCTGGCCGTCGTCGGGATGACTTCGATCGTAGGGCTTTACTCGATGAGTCAAGAGAAGATCGCAGAAGTCCGCAAGGAAGAAGACAAAGCCTACGAACTGCTGGTCGAAACGGGTGACATCGTGCCGAACGACCACAAGCATTCCAAAGAGTCGAAATACTACCACGCGGAAGAGTCGGACGACGCCGCCAAGGCCGAGTCGAAGCGTTAAAGCCACGCGACTCCTTTCGGTTTAACTCGAAAGGAAAAACGCCGCCAATTGAAAACCCAAGAGCCAAAGGTGGACGGGAATGGCAGAGAAGCGAGTTCTAGTTGTCGGTGGTGGATTGGCCGGTCTGGCAGCCACCATGAAGCTGGCCGAGTTGGGCATCAAAGTCGATTTGATGAGCCTCACGCCGGTCAAACGCTCGCACAGTGTGTGTGCTCAGGGGGGCATTAACAGCGTCAACGACGCCACACGCCAACTGGGTGACGACGAGTATAAACACTTTGACGATACCGTCTACGGTGGTGACTTTCTGAACCACCAGCCACCGGTCTACGAGATGGCGATGTGGGCACCCAAGGTGATCGACTTGATGGATCGTCTGGGAGTTCCCTTCAATCGAACCACCGAAGGTTTCATCGACCGTCGTCGTTTCGGTGGAACACTTTACAAGCGAACGGCTTTCGCCGGGGCCACTACCGGTCAGCAGCTTCTCTACGCACTCGATGAACAGGTTCGCCGCTGGGAAGTGGAAGGCCTGGTCAAGAAGTACGAAATGTGGGACTTCCTCGGACCAGTCCTGAATGACGACGGAACATGCGTTGGGGCAGTTGCCCAAGACCTTTACAGCATGGAGATCCGCTCCTTCAAGGCGGATGCTGTCGTCGTCGCGACCGGTGGTTGTGGTTTGATCTACGGCCGCAGCACAATGAGCATGACCTGTA
The DNA here is from genome assembly GCF_007748115.1 of Bremerella volcania. Taxonomy (NCBI): domain Bacteria; kingdom Pseudomonadati; phylum Planctomycetota; class Planctomycetia; order Pirellulales; family Pirellulaceae; genus Bremerella; species Bremerella volcania. Next base: position 5,594,316 of record NZ_CP036289.1, on the reverse strand, counting down.
ACGGTTCGGCGGCCAGTCGCTGCGTGCAAGCCGGTGCCAAGTATGGCAACGGCGAATGCATTCAGGTGCATCCGACCGCCATCCCAGGTGCCGACAAACTCCGCCTGATGAGCGAATCGGCTCGTGGTGAAGGGGGGCGTGTTTGGGTGCCGAGAACCCCTCATGATTCTCGCGCTCCGAAAGACATTCCTGAATCGGAACGCTACTACTTCCTGGAAGAACGCTACCCGGAATACGGCAACCTGGTTCCACGTGACATTGCTACGCGTGAAATCTTCGACGTCTGTGTGAACGACGGACTGAGCGTTGAGGCCGATCGACAGTGCGTTTACCTCGACCTGACCCACATCGAAGCGAGTGAACTCAATCGTAAGCTCGGCGGTATTCTCGACATCTACCGCAAATTCCAAGGTGTCGACCCGTGCTATACGCCGATGCGTATTTTCCCTGCGGTTCACTACAGCATGGGCGGCTTGTGGACTAACTACAAGAAGAAGGAAAGCGGCGGTTTGGTGGCTGGTTCGCCAATCAATCAGCAGACGAACATCCCGAATCTGTACGCCATCGGCGAAGTCGACTACCACTATCACGGCGCAAACCGCCTGGGTGCGAACTCGTTGTTGTCCTGTATCTTCTCAGGGCTGTTCCTGGCACCCGGCTTAGAGACCTTGCTCGGAAGCATGACCCCGGGGACGTCGGCTGCCGATCAACCCGCTTCGCTGTACGAAGCGGCTGTGAAGAAACACCAGGACCGCCAAGATACCTTGCTCAAGCAGAAGGGAGATGAAAACCCTTACTTGATTCATCAGGAACTGGGCAACATGATGACGAACATCGCCACGGTGGTGCGTCAAAACTCGCAGCTCAAGGAAGGCATCGGAAAGCTGGCCGACTTGAAGGAGCGAGCTTGGAAGTGTGCGCTGAGCGATACTGGCAACTGGTCGAATCAGAACGTGCTCTTCACTAAGGCGCTGCAAGACATGTTCCCGATCGCCGAAGCAATCCTCAAAGGCGCCTTGCAGCGTGACGAATGTCGCGGTGCTCACTACAAGCCTGAATTCGAGTTGCCGGGCCTCACGGCCACCGATCCTGCTGAACATCGCCGTCAGGCTGAAGAGTGGTGCGACAAGTTTGAAGCAAACGTCGAGAAGTTCCTCAAGAGCACCATCGCCACCTACGATGGCAGAGACGTCAACATCAGCTACGAAGAAGTCGATACCAGCATCGAGCCGCCACGGCCTCGCCTATATGGCCTCGTCGGAGCGGAACAGATCAGCGAAGTTTGGAAGGAACGGAAAGCTAAGAAGAAGGCAGCAGCCCAAGGTGATCCTGCCGCTGCTGCTAGCTAGCTTCTACCTTCAGATGTGTAAGAGATGGCTCGGTTTCGGCCGAGCGTACGGCACAGAAAACTGGAACCTGAAAAGCTAAGAATATGATTGCCCATTCGCAGAATAAGCCGAAAACTTTCTTCGTCAAAATACTTCGCCAGGACGGTCCAGGGAAACCAAGTTATTGGCAGCGGTTCGAACTCGGTTACGAGGCCGAATTGAACGTGATCAGCGTGCTGCAGAAGATCGCCGCCAAGGCGAAGACTGCCAATGGCGAAAAAACCACGCCTGTTTGCTGGGACTGTGGCTGTTTGGAAGAGGTTTGCGGTGCCTGCACGATGGTGATCAACGGCAAAGTCCGCCAGTCGTGCTCCGCTCTGGTCGACAAACTTCTGGAAGACAGCAATGAGATCGAGCTTCGTCCGATGACCAAGTTCCCCGTTGTCAGAGACTTGTTCGTCGATCGAAGCCGGATGTTCAACGCCCTCAAGAAGGTTAAAGGTTGGATCCCGGCCGATGGTTACTATGACTTGGGGCCAGGTCCAAGACAGTCGCGTGCCAATCAGGAAATGGCTTATCCGCTGAGCGAGTGCATGACCTGCGGGTGCTGCGTGGAAGCTTGCCCACAATACTCGAAGATCGAACTAATTCCGCATTCCGGCGAATCGGACGCCGACTTCGAAAAGCGCAAGCTCGAGGCTTACAGCCATGGTTTCGTTGGTCCGGCGGCCATCAGTCAGGTCGTGCTGTTCAACTTGCACCCCACTGGAAAGATGATGGCCGGAGAACGTCTTGATGCATTGACCGAAGAAGGGGGCATTCAGGTTTGTGGCAACGCCCAGAATTGTGTAGCTGTCTGCCCAAAGAAGATTCCGCTGACGATGAGCATTGGCAAGATCGGACGTGATACAACCTTCAATACGCTCCGCAAGTGGTTTGATCGCCCTGCAAGCAAGCACTAAGCCTCTCCGGTCCCCTCGCCCCTTCGGGGAGAGGGTTAGGGTGAGGGGGCGATGAAGGTACTCAGTCTCAATCCTCATCCTCGGCAAGGGACATGCTGAAAGACCGCTACGCATGACAGATGATACCAACTCTCTAAGATTCGATGGCAAGGTTGCTCTGATTACCGGGGCCAGCGATCGTGGTATCGGCGGAGCAATTGTCGAGCGTCTGTCGAAAGAAGGGGCCTCGATCGTTGTTGCTAATCGGCACGAGCCTAAACGTGTTCTCAAACGGCTCGAGCGACAAGGTACGCCATTTCTCTATCAAGACTGCGACGTCACCAGCGACGAGCAAATTGCCGCATTGAAGACTGCGGCCCAGCATAAGTTCGGCAAGGTCGACTACCTGATCAATAACGCGGGCATCGAGCTTTGCCAGAACCTGGAAGACTATGCCGAAGGTCAGTGGCAACAGCTGCTTGACATCAATCTGACGGGCGCGATTCGCATGACCCGCGCTTTTCTTCCGCTGCTGCCATCGCCAGGCGGCGTCGTGTTGAATGTGGCCTCTGCTCTGGGGCTGGGCGGGTGCGTTGGCTTCTCGGTCTATAGTGCCAGTAAAGCCGGCCTCAATGGTTTTACTCAATCATTGGCATGGGAACTGGGGCCGAAGAAGATCCGCGTGGTTGCCGTTGCCCCAGGCATCGTCACCACGCCAATGGCCATGCGTTTCGCCGAAGAATGTGAAACTCGCGAGGAAGTCGAACAACTACGTCAGGATATTGAGGCTTGCCACCCGCTTGGGGTTGGTGTGCCTCACGATGTGGCCAACGCGGTCGCGTTTCTCGTTTCGGAAGAAGCCAGTTGGATCACCGGCGTCACGCTACCACTGGGTTGGGCGCCGCACTATGACCTGCCGATGCATCGGTACGTTTAGTTCTCGGAATCAAGACGCTTTTCAATCTCTTGATCGATCAGCTTTTGTGCATCTTCGATCGTCATTTGCTTCGTATCAATGGCATCAGCCTGTTCGTCAGTGTATGAATACGTCGTGCCTTCTTCGGTCGACGTAAAGATCCCGAAGTAAGAGACCTCACTTCGTGTTATCGTTTTTGGTCCCTGAAAGTCGACCGTCCAGTTTCCATACCTTGGGAAGCGAAGGAATGTACCTGTGCCATCAGGAAGTGAAACGTGAATGCTTGCGTTGTGATCTCCTCTATTCGACAAATAGACTCTGCCGTTTGCGTCCGTCAGGGCATCTTGTTGAGAAGTATTCATGAACATGACGGACGTATTAGCAACAGGCTTACCATAGTATTTGACCGTCACCGATGGTGGAGAAATCCAATCAAGAGACGCAAGATAGATCGCGACAAGAATCAACCCGAAGACTGCCGGAATGATAAAGTCGTTCTTAATCATGGTTGCGTTGTGATGAGCGGTCTAGGGTTAGGATTTAGCTCAAGTCTACTAGACCGAACCCAAGAAATCCAACGCGATCGTCGCGGTTTCCTCGGTCTTCTCGTAGGGAACCATGTGCCCGCATTCTTCCAGGACGGTTAGCTTGGCGTTGGGCAGATGCTTTGCGTAGTACTCGCCGTGGGCCAGCGGGATTAGCTTGTCGTGGCGGCCCCAGATTACTTGTACAGGGCTGTTCAAGCGGTGCAGGTGCCCAGCCAGTTTCGGATCGTGCAGGTAAGGGTTCCAGCCGACGCGGGCGGTTGCCTCGCGGGCCCTCAGCCACATGAGAATGCGTGGGTCGTTGGTGTCGGCTGGAAAGTAATCTACCGCTTCCTGGCCTTTCGGATCGAAGAAAAGCAGCTCGCGGAGCTTGTCAAAGCTGTCAATGAATAGTTCTTCCATCGGGGACCCATCCACATGCAAACCAGCGGCGGCGATCATCACCATCGGCCCGATCAAGTTGGGACGCATTAGTTTCACTTCGGCCGCTGTCCAGGCCCCCAGCGAGTAACTGACGACCGGAACGTTCTCCAGGTTCAACTCACCCAGCAGATCGACGTAGTGCCAAGCCAGGTCGTGGATGTCTTCGATCTGATCCAGGCCTTCGCTGAGGGCAAAGCCTGGGTGTGCCGGAAGGTAGACGGTGTACTTCTCGGCCAGCTTGTGGTGAAACGCGATCGGTTCGGTCTCGCCCCCGGCCGAGTGCAAGTAAAGCAGCGGTGGGCCTTCCCCCAGGATGGTAAGCTGCGTCTTCTTGCCGGCGATGTTGAGCGTCTTATTTTCGGTTTTCATGGAACGCGTCTTGCGCGGGGTGATTGTTGGTGGATTGCGTGTGCCTGCGTTCGCCACTGACCCTAGCCCTCTCTCCTGAGAGGGGCGAGGGGACAGGATTTGTTTCTAGCTGGTTAGGGTGACGCTTAGTTCTTCGCGGAGGCCGGGCATGACCTTTTCGGCGAAAAGCTTCATGTTCTTGCAGGTCATGTCATGTGGCAGCGTGCCCAGTTGAAACAAACCGAGCAGATTGCCGACGCCCAGCTTCTTGATGCGTTCGGATAGCTTTTGACGAACCGTGTCGGGGCTGCCGACGATGGCGTACCCGCCTGCTTCGATGTCTTCGCGGGTTTCGCAGGTACTCATGAACTGCAGCAAGCCCTTTTGGATGCCAGCGATCGAACGGGCCGACGTGTAGCCTGGTGGGAAGACGACAAGTCCTTTGAGCAGCTTCTTTACGAAGTACCAGAGATGCGGTTCGTACTCAGCCCAGGCCTGTTCGTCCGTCTCCGCACAGTAGATCGGCAGCAGCCAGCCGAGTTGTTCCGGATCGGTCGTGTAATCGCACTTCTCACATTCGTCGCGGAACACGTCGAAGTTGCGTTGGAAGAAATCCATGTGAAAGTATGGGATGCCCATGTAGGCGAAGCGCCGTTGGGCGACGAATTGAATCGTTTCGCGGCTGCCCGCCCCGGGGATCCAGATCGGTGGATGGGGCTGCTGGATTGGTCGCGGCCATGGGTTCACGTATTTTAGTTTCCAATGCTTGCCGTAGTGCTCGAACGGACCAGGCTCGGTCCACGCTCGCAGGATGAGGTCGAATGCTTCGCGGTACATCTCGCGGGCAAACGTGGGGTTCTTCGAAAAACTGTAGTATTCAGGGCCGCCACCGACGACCAGCCCAGCAATCAGTCGACCACCGCTGATGCAGTCGATCATCGAGAACTCTTCGGCGCAGCGAGTTGGTGGATCGTAGAACGGAATCGCGTTCCCAACGACAGCGATACGGCAATTCTTCGTCTGACGCGCGAGAATCGATGCCATCAGATTCGGGCTGGGCATCGTGCCGTAGGCGTTCTGATGATGCTCGTTGACGCAAACCCCGTCAAAGCCTAACTGATCGGCGAGCACCAGTTGGTCAAGGTAGTTGTTGTAAAGTTCGCCGCCATGCTCTGGGTCGAACATCTCGTTGGGGAGCCAAGTCCAGGCAGTGTCGTACTTCTCAGCGAAGTCGTCGGGTAGTCGGTCCCAGGGCATCAAATGGAAGGCGAAGAATTTCATGGGTGATTCTCTTTAGAAGATCCGGTCCCGGCTTCCGCCCCTCGACTAAACCCTTCGCTCAAGGAGGCAAGGAAATATCAGCACTAGAAGCGGTAAGGGGATCCCAATTTGTTTCTATTAAAGTCGCCAAAATGCGCATCTATGACAACCCGAGAAGTTGGTTTCTGTTGCCTACAGGCGCAAAAAAACACCCCGGAGAGGTGCCAAGACCTAACCGGGGTGCTTCGTATGTCAAAACAGCGTAAGTAGTGCTTACTTCGCCATTTCCAATTCTTTCTTGCGTTCAGCAACCACTTCTTCCTGAATGTGGGAAGGAGTTGGCTTGTAGCTGCCTAGTTCCATGCTGAACGTACCTTGACCTTGGGTCATGCTACGAAGTTCCGTGGCGTAGCCGAACATGGCAGCCAAAGGAATTTCGGCTCGGATGACCGTCGTGTCACCGTTCATGTCGGTCTGGTTGACCATCCCGCGGCGGACGATGATGTCGCCGGTGACGGGGCCTTGGAACGCTTCAGGAATTTCGACTTCCACGTTCATCACAGGCTCCAGCAAGGTTGGCTTCATCTTCATGAAGTTCTCGCGGAAGCAGCCTTGGGCGGCAATCTTGAACGCCATTTCGGACGAGTCGACGTCGTGGTACGAACCGTCGTTCAGGATGACCTTCACGCCCACCACAGGGAACTCGGCCAAAGGCCCCTTGGCCATGCAGTCTTCAAAGCCACGTTGAACGGCCGGAATGTATTCTTTTGGAATACGACCCTGGCTGATCTTGTCTTCGAAGATGAAGTTTTCAGCGTCTTCGGCGTCCTGCGGAATCGGTTCGATACTACCCACAATGTGAGCGAACTGACCGGAACCACCCGTTTGCTTCTTGTGCTTGTAGTTGTACTCGACCGATTGGGTTGGGCTTTCGCGGTACGAAACCTTAGGTGGGCCAGTGACGACTTCCACCTTGTATTCGCGGCGAATACGCTCAACGTAAACGTCCAGGTGCAACTCACCCATGCCCGCGATGATCGTTTCGTTCGTCTCGGGATCGGTGAACACGTGGAAGGTTGGGTCTTCCTTACGGAAACGCTGCAACGCCTTACTCAACTTGTCGCTGTCGTCGCGGCTCTTCGGTGCGACCGAGATCTTGATGACCGGGATCGGCACGAAGATGTTTTCCAGCGAGCAGAACTCACGTTCCTTGGCGTAGGTATCACCGGAAGCGCAGTCGATGCCTGTGACGGCGATAATATCACCGGCACCAGCGGAATCGATTTCTTCACGCTTGTCGGAGTGCATTCGCACGATACGAGCAAAACGTTCGGTCTTGCCGGTACGCTGATTCACGTATGGCTCGCCCTTCTTGATCGTACCTTGATAGATACGCATGAACGTCAACTGACCATAGGGATCTTCGACGATCTTGAAAGCCATGCCGACAAACGGAGCTTTCGGATCACAAGCCAGCGGAATCTTTTCGTCCGATTCGACAAACGTATTGGCCGAGTACTTCACTTCCAGAGGCGATGGCAAGTAACGCACGATCGCATCCAGCAGCGTTTGTACGCCCTTGTTCTTAAAAGCGGTACCCATGAAGACGGGGGTGATCTGCAGGCCAACGACGGCGTCGTGGGTAGTCTTGTAGATCAAGTCGTTGGGGACTTCTTCTTCGGACAGGAGCAATTCCATGATCTCGTCGCTGTAGTTGGACAATGCTTCGAGCATGTCGTGACGAGCCTGCTTGGCCTTTTCTTCCAGGTCGGCTGGAATGGTTTCCTTGCGGACCGTTTCGCCCTTTTCGCCATCGTAGTAGATGGCTTCCATCTCGATCAGGTCAACAACGCCCTTAAAGTTTTCTTCTTTGCCGATCGGAATCTGGTAAGCGATCGCATCGACGCCCAACTTGTCGCGCATCTGCTTGATGACGCTATCTGGGTTGGCACCGGTGCGGTCCATCTTGTTGATGAACGCCAGACGCGGAACCTTGTAGCGCTTCATCTGACGGTCCACGGTGAGCGACTGAGCCTGAACACCACCGACCGAGCAGAGAACGAGGATGGCACCGTCGAGCACGCGGAGCGAACGTTCCACTTCCACGGTAAAGTCAACGTGGCCTGGGGTATCGATCAAGTTGATGGGATGACCATTCCAAGCCACGCTGGTTGCGGCCGAGGTAATGGTAATACCGCGTTCCTTTTCCAGTTCCATATGGTCCATGGTCGCGCCATCGCCACCACCGCGGACTTCTTCGATCTTGTGGATACGGCCACTGTAAAACAGGATGCGTTCGCTCAGCGTCGTCTTACCGGAGTCGATATGAGCCGAAATACCGATGTTTCGTAGTTTCTTCAGGTCCATAATGTCACGATTGAAATGAAAAACAGGTGTAAGGGTGTGAAAGGGTTCGGACGTCTCGGTGGGTTTAAAGGAGAGATGACCCGAACCGTTAATTGGAAACAGAATCCGGTAAAACCGCTACTGACGCGTCTCGGACATCGGGCCCAGTCTGCCCTGAAAGGGCTCGCGGAGCCTGTGTATATTGATCCAGCATCTTACTGGTTTTGGCTTTTCCCGCTAGGTCACTTAAGAGAAGCCAGCGCACATGTCCAGAGGGGAACGTCAGCTTAGGCGGCAGCTGGAATTCCTGGTCCCACAACAATGGGACGACGCGATGGAAGAATAGGAAGATAGATAGTCTTCATAAATGTGCGGGACCAAATCCCTGTAAAGGCTTAACTGGCCGATAGTTAACACCAGCAAGCGGCCCTCAAAAGGCTCTCCGCATCCCTTATTAGGAATCACAAAGTGTTAAGGGATAGCAAAGCGCCCTAGCCGCTAAACAACCTATTTGTATACCAAGGCCCTCAAATGGGGAAGGCGAAAATTTCACCGTTTTTTATCAATGCGGTGAACCTCAGACGTAGATGCTTTCCACTCTCAGAAGGTTCGCACCAATGGTTTCTACCTAGGCTATTTCGCTTCTGCCAGTTCGTGACGGATCATCATTTCCAATTCCTGGAGGTCTTCTTCGTAGAAGCCAGAGCGGTGGAATACAACGACGCCGTCAGCCGAGATCAAGACATTCCTCGGAATTGATTCACTAGCGAAGAGGCCATAAATCGCACGATCGGGGTCTGCGGCGATCGGTAGGTGAAGGTCATGTTCCCGGCGAAACGCATCGATGCTGGCCACCGTTTCTTCGCGACCAATCATCAGCATCTGGAAGTTGTCGTTGTCGTGATGCGCCTCCCAGATTTGCTTTAAATGAGGTAACTCCGAATAACAGGGGCCGCACCAAGTAGCGAAGAAGTTCAACAGAACTACCTTTCGTCCGTCGCTGCGAGACGAGAACGACTTTCCGGCGAGGGTTTCCACAGTAAACTCTGGTACCTGGTCGCCGACAAAGACGTGGGTCGATTCTTGGAACCGTTCCGCTCTTGCTGCTTCAAACTTGGCCATCTGTTCTCGTCCCACCGCGGGCAAGTGAACCCAAAACAGAATGGCATATTGAAGGCCGATCACCAGCACGACAGTTGCGATCGAGAGACCAAGCCCAAGCAGATAACGAGTTCGCCAAGGCGTGTTCCAGCGAAGTACTAGCCAAACGAATGAGAAGAGTGCGCCTGCGATGCCAAACAAGGCAATCGTGAGATTCACCAAGAGGGTCGTGTTGTACAGCGAATGCCCCATAGCGTTCCTAGATGATTAGAGAGGGTGCAATTCAATCATCTATTCGGCGAAACACTCCAATTATTATATTATTATCGCGATTGATCTATCGTTTAGGTTCGCGGTAAGCCTGGCGCTTTTCGTACAGGGCAAGCCGATGCTGTAGGAAGGGCTTTTCGGACGTCGGTGCCTTTTTGATCGCTTCACCGACCCGCTGCTTGGCGACGTCAAACTGGCCAGTGGCAGCCTCCGCGGCGGCAAGCGTATCGAAATAGCGAAAGTCGAGACCGTCCGACTGGGTGACGGCTGCCTTGGCGAATCGCAGGGCCAATTCTGGATTGCGGTAGGTATCATCCGGACAGGTAGCCAAGATCCATGCTAAGCCTTGCTGAGCTCTCGGTAGATCTTTTTCCAGGGTAAGGGCCTTTTTGTAATCGAGGATCGCCTCTTTGAAATAACCTAGATCACTGTAGGCATCGGCTCGGTTAGCCAAGACGAGTGGATTTTGCGGGGCCAGCTTGACGGCCTGGTTGTAGGCCATCATGGCGGCTTCGTAACTTTCCAGGCGATAGAAGCAGTGAGCCTGACCGGTCATCGCGCCCACGTCTTTGGGATTCAATTTCAGGACGGTTTGATACTGCTTCAGGGCAGCTGCGAAATGGCTGACTTCGTACAGGAGTTCCGCTTTGTTATAGATGGCCGTTTCAAACTTGGGATTTAGCTTAATGGCCAGATCCAAGTCGGCCAGTGCCTGCTCGGTTTGCCCGAGTGTGGCATACGACAATGCTCGGTTATGAATCGCTTGCCAATGCTTGGGGTTCTTCTTGATCGCCAGTGAGAAGTCTTTCAGCGCAGCCGCTTCCAATTTTTGAATTTTCTCGGGGTCGTCCGTCATAAGGGACGTTTCTGCATAGATCTCCCCCCGTTTGTTGCGTGCCCAGGCCTCGAGTTTGGTGAAGTACTCGACCTGTGCCTGAGCGAGTTCCAGCCCGCTTGCCTGGTCGCAGATCTCGACCAATCGGGTCAGTTCTTCCTGATTTTTGGCTGTGTCGCTGAGCTTCGCCGCTTCGGTGATCATCGCCTTAACGTCTTGGCCGTAACCCATTGAAGCACAAGCGAACAGAACAAACCATGTCCAACCGGATTGCCAAAGCATCTTCCGCATGACAGCTAATCTCGCCACTAAAAACCAAGCCACTGGCTCTTTTTACCTAAATGGTACCGGCGGCGACTTTAGCGAGTTCACCGAAAGAGGGATAGAGCGATTCGGCGAGGTGATAGCATACGATACGTTTATCGCTGGCGATCTTCTTCCCGCAGTAATTCTATCTCGGCCGCGATCCGCCGCGATTTCCCCTGAAGATGTTCTCCAGCGGGAACCTGGCCAGATTGGGTGTAGGCATAAAGCTTCGATTCTTGCTCTTTAAGGAGTTTGACTCGGGCCTTGTGAAGCTCTAATCGTTCGTCATCCGATTCGGCCAAATCCAGTTTGGCGGACATGAGGTTGGACTCGGCGTCGTAGACTTTTACGATCGCGACCTGCCCAGCGAGATACTTGGCATACACCACTTTATAGTAGTCATTCAACGTATCTCGCTTCTGAACCATCAGCTCGTGAATCTTTTCGGCATTCGGCGACTTAGCTGGAGCCGATGAGTTGTTCTCTGGAGGCGTTGTTTCCTGAGCGAATACCAACGTGCAGGCACAGACAATGATTGCCATAAAGGTGGTAGCCAATAGGTAGCGCATGTCGTTCGATCCTTCGGAAATAGAAACAAGAAAGGCCTCTGCGAATCGCGGAGGCCATTGTAACCATCAACGTTTGAATCTGTCACGAAATTACTCGTGCGGATAGGTCATCTTCCAAGGATCGAGGGCGTCCTTCAGGGCTTCCGGTTCGATCTCGCCCTGCTCTTCGGCCAGTTCACGGATGGTCTTACCGCTGGCGAATGCATCCTTGGCCATCTTGGCAGCTTTGTCGTAGCCGATCAGCGGGTTCAGGCTGGTGCACATTGACAGACTCTGTTCGACGGCTGCGTTGCACTTATCTTCATTCGCTTCCATGCCTTCCACGCAGAACTCAACGAACGCATCGCATGAGTTGGCCAGTAAGTGGATGCTTTCCAGGACAGTGTGCCCCATCACCGGCATCATGATGTTGAGCTGGAAGTTTCCGCCTGCGGCACCTGATAGGGCCATGCAGCCATCATTGCCGATCACCTTGGCGGTGACCTGCATCATACTTTCGCTCATCACGGGGTTCACTTTTCCAGGCATGATGCTGCTGCCGGGTTGTCTCGAAGGAAGAGTCACTTCAAAGAAACCACAACGTGGACCGCTACCTAACCAACGAACATTGTTAGCGAAGTTGAATAAGGTCGTAGCAATCGTCTTCAGTTCGCTATGGCACTGCACCAACGCATCGCGGTTGGCATTGGCTTCAAAGTGATCGATGGCCTCGATGAACGGAATGTCCAAACCTTCTGCGAGTGCGGCACAAACTTTTTTCGAGAACTGTGGATGGGTATTAATGCCAGTGCCCACGGCTGTTCCGCCGACCGGTAGTTCGAGCACCGACTCCAGGGCGATCTTGGCCCGCTTGATCGAAAGTTCGATCTGGCGAGCGAAGCCACCGAACTCTTGACCCAGGCGAAGTGGTGTCGCGTCCATCAAGTGGGTACGACCGATCTTGATGATCTTGTCCCAGGCTTCCGCTTTCTTCTTCAGTGAAGCATGCAGCTTTTCTAGAGCAGGAATCAAGCTCGACTTGATCTGCATCGCGGCGGCAACATGGATCGCGGTCGGGAACGTATCGTTGGTACTCTGTCCCATGTTGACGTGATCATTTGGGTGAATCGGCTTGGTCGCGGCGAGGCGATCGCCACCGATGATTTCGATAGCCCGGTTGCTGATCACTTCGTTGACGTTCATGTTGCTGGAAGTGCCGCTACCGGTTTGGAAGACGTCGATTGGAAACTCTCCATCGAGTTTACCTTCGCGAACTTCGACACAGGCATCCAGAAGCGCTTGGACCTGGTCGTCGTTGAGTGGGTTTTTGCCGGTACCGGTCAACTTACCGAGATCGCGATTCGCGATCGCACACGCATATTTCACCCAACCCATCGCATGGATCAGCGCCGGAGGTAAGGTCCAGCCGCTAATTGGAAAGTTCTCGACGGCTCTTTGTGTCTGAGCGCTGTAATAGGCGTTGGCGGGAACCTGAACTTCCCCCATCGAGTCTTTTTCGGTGCGAAACTGCGACATTATTTGTGCCTCATCCGGTGATTCTTGCAATCCGATATTACCAACCGCCTATTTTAAAACGGTTCGATCTGAGGCGAAAGAAGAGGGCTTGGCCCGCCTTAGTCGTCGAAGATGCCTTCTCCGAATTTTTGGGGGCGGGGCGAGTTGGACGGGCTCGATTTGTCGCCGGGGGGGGAGTGAGGCCCTTTCAATTCGGACGCTTTCTCAATGCGCTCGATCGTTTCGGAAGGCTCTTGAGGGGGTGGCTCTCGCTTGGGTGGCGCCGAAGTCGACGAAGGTTGATCGTCGTCATCGTGATCGTAGTCTTCTCCGGCATCGCTGAAGTAGTCGTCGTATTTCGAGCGATAACCAGGGTGTTTGGCTTCTTCGATTTCGTTGAGATACTCATCGATGACGCGGGTTTGGATCTGCTCACGACACTCGGAATTGATCGGGTGTGCGATGTCCGCATAGAGTTTGGCTCTCTGGTCCGACCCTCGTTCGATTTGGGGCTGCTTCAGTTTCATACCACATTGATTGCAGTATGCTGCACGCATGTGGTTTTTGCAGCCACAATTTGGGCAGTGCCCCGTTAACTTCCGGCTGGGCATGGCGACGAATGGACCGTTGGCGCCTTCAATGATCTTCAAGTCGCGAATCACGAAGGCATCATCGAATGTGATGGAGCAGAATCCACGCAACCGATCGCTGGAATCTTCCATCAGCTTGATGCGGACTTCGGTGATTTTCACGGTTGCTTACTCCCGGACGTTAAATGCGGCGTCAGTTTCGCAGCGATTGGAGCCCGCACGTCGTTACTGGAAAAACCATACCGACGTTCTGAGCTTGTAGCCGGGCGGCAATGCGCCTGGCGTGGACGCGGCTACGACAAATGGTGAAGTAGCCAGAGCCACTCCCTGACATCTGGTGGGCGACCACATCCAATTGTTCGCAAATCCTAGCGAGTTGGTCGATTCGCGTCGAAAGTTCTCGGGCAGGTCGCGTCAGGCGATTTGTGAGCTGTCGTGGCATAGACGTACGTTGATGTGACTTCAAGCTGGCAACGAGTTCGCATGACGAGTCAGGGACATCCGGTAACTGACAACGTCGATATGCCTCGGCCGTCGAAATGCCTCCGGCAGGACGAATCAACACCAAGTCGAGCCGCCGTCCTGCGAAGGATTCGATGTTTTCCCCGCGACCTGTGGCAATCGCCTGACCGCTTCCTAGTTGTCCGGCGAAAAAAAAGAACGGTATGTCGCTTCCCAATCGCGCAGCCAACTCGCTCAGGCGATCGATCGAAAGATTTAAATTCCATGCTTTGCTTGCGGCGAATAATGCTGCCGCCGCATCACTGGAAGCGCCGCCAAACCCGGACGCTGACGGAATTCGCTTTCGGAGCACGATTTGCGCTCCGTGCGAGACATTTTCTTCCGACTGAAGCAATTTCACGGCCCGATAAACCAAGTTGCTATCCTGAGGAGGAAGATCGCCAAGTAGTCGACTGCTGTCGCCTAATCGCGTGGCTTGCGCAAGTTGCCCTGGGTCCCACGCACAATCGAGAGCGATATCACGCTGTTTTGTGGGAGTGACTTCCAGGCGATCAAATAGCGAGACAGCGACCATGATGGTTTCCAACTGGTGGAAGCCATCGGGGCGCTTTCCTAGCAGTTCCAGGAAGAGGTTGATCTTCGCCGGAGCAAGTACGGATACCTTGGAAGCCAATCGCTGAAACAACATCCGTGCAACCTTGCCGATGCTTTCGGAGACTCTCGAACTGACGATCTCTGCGTTTCATACTGGAACGCGTGCCAGAAGAGCCAAGAGTCACGCGAAGCAATTTCTCTGTTTCGATCAATGCGCACACTTCGACCAACCTAGGTGCGTGTTAACGCAATTTATCCCCCCCTCACTGCTCGGTCAAGGTAATTCGCTAGCGTTTCACGACGAGTTTGAAATGCAACGGATTTCGCTGCATGAGGAGTGCCACCTTCATCTCCGCATGCCGAAAAAGAAACGGTGCCAAGCTCGTTAATTCCCCGTGATATGGCTACTGAGTCAATCGTTTAAGGAGTTGTTGGGCCTCCTCATTCTGGGGATCACGATCGATCGCCAAGTGCAAGAGAGCGATCGATTGTCGCGGATTCTGATGCTGAATCAGCTTGGCCATAAGGAAGTATGCCTCTGAGTCTTGGGGGTTCATCTTGATCGTTAAGTCAAGAAGTTTCAGGGCCATGTCTACGTCCCCCAGTTCGATCGACTTCTTGGCTCCGTTTAGAAACGTGTTGGCATAGCCTCCCTTAAAGGGGTACTCAGGATGTAACTCGATGGTCTTCTCAAGGTAGGGAATTGCCTTGGCCCAATCTCCCTGCATGACGTAGGCGTGGGCAATCCCGTGATAGGCGCGAGGATTACTCGGATTTTTCGCCAGCACGTCGCGCCACATCGATTCGTCATCTCGATAGACTTCGTTCCTGGCGATTGATACCCCGCCGTAAACAATAACCAGAACGGCAAGCACGACGACTAACGCTTGCGACGCTGACAAGTGAGAGGAACTGGAGGGTTGCTCTGGTTCAGTCCGCCGGAGCCCTTCGTAGATACCGAATACGATCAGTGTCAGCAAGGATGCCAGCGGAAGGTACATGCGATGCTCGAAGACGATGTCTTGGATCGGAAGAATGCTGGACGTTGGGGCGAGAATCAAAAAGAAGCTCGCGCCCACGAAACTCCATCGCGGAGCACGAAAGACGCACCAAATGGTAAGGCCTAAAGCGGCTACCACAATAACGCCTGGCCAGATGGCTTCGGCGAGTGAATACGTTGCTCGCCAACCATGGTCAAGCGACTGCCCCATCGGCAAGACAGTCAGTTGAAGATAAAACGGAATCGCGTGAGCCTGGCTATAGAGATATTCTCTGGGGCCAACCACGGTGCGAATCGGCTGGTCTCCTGTGAAGTCGACTTCATGTACCAGCACGGTGCCATGTTTATTGTGATTCTCGATAGGAACCATGGCTACCTGGGCAAGAATGAGCCAAGAAGCAAACAGGCCAACGTATACAAGCCATCGGTCACGAAACAGTTCTCGCCAAGATTCTGCCAAGAACGCGCGGTCGTACCAGAGGACAACCAAGGGGATGACGACGGCCACTTCTTTGCACATCGCGGAGGCAGCACAAGCGATGACGCTGCCAAGGTACCACGCAGCACGATACTTGGAAGTGAATCCCTTGACGAAGCAAAACAGTGAAAGCAGAAAGCACATCCCCATGAGCGATTCGTATCGCTGAACAATATAGGTTACCGACTGAGTTTGCAGCGGATGAATCGCCCATAAGAGTGCGATAGCGGTTGCCAGCAGCATCGCATGATCGCGATATCGCTCGGGTGTCTTGGGTAATTTCAGTGTTAGAAAGATAAATCCAAACAGTAGTAAACTAGCCACGATGTGGATGGAGATATTCACAACGTGGTAACCAACGAGGGTTCCACCATCAGCGGCATAGTTCAGTCGCCAAGTCAGTTTGACTAGTGATCGCGGGCCCTTGGGGAAATGATTCCAATTGAGCCTTTGATAAGTTTCATTCGACTGAATTTTAGCCGCGCCATCAAAATGAAATGGGTAAGTGAAAGTGCGATGGTACACGACCAAGACGAGAAGGGGGATCGCTACAAGGGGTATCCACATCATGCGGTTGGTCGGAGGTGTAATCGCTTCTGGCATTGGAGTTTTGGGTAGTCTTAGGGGCTTTCGCGAATTGAATTGAAAATCCAACTAGTTCGAATTTGGCTGCTCTCGATCTTGAGCCGCAGCCAATTGGCGAACCGTTTTTAGGTTCATTGCAGCCAATTCAAAGTCGGGGCGAATTGAAAGAGCAACTTCATAGTGGTGAATCGCTTCAGGCAGCCGTCCACTTCGAGCAAGCAGGTTGGCAATGTTGTTGTGGGCATCGGCGTTCCGTTCATTCAATAAAATCGCCTGTTGATAATGCTCGAGCGCCACTTCGGGCTTCTTCTGGGTCAGCATCGCTCCCAGGTTGTTATGGGCTTCTGAATAATCAGGGGCCACCTTTACAGCAGTAGCGAACAACTGAGTTGCATAGTCCGGTTGGCTCGTTCGGACAATGCGACCCAAGGTCACATATGCTTCCGCGTAGGCTGGATCTAATTCGAGTGCTCGTTGCAAGGGCGCAATCGCGGGCTCATATTGCTCTTCGTCAACGTATGCTCTGGCTAAGCCGTAGTATCCTCGCGCAAATTCAGGAGCCTTCGCGACTACATCCGTCCAGAGACTGAATCCCGAGC
Source organism: Bremerella volcania (assembly GCF_007748115.1). Classification (NCBI taxonomy): domain Bacteria; kingdom Pseudomonadati; phylum Planctomycetota; class Planctomycetia; order Pirellulales; family Pirellulaceae; genus Bremerella; species Bremerella volcania. The sequence goes on along the minus strand of NZ_CP036289.1, from coordinate 5,577,326 downwards.
GATATACCTCATTTCGCGACAGGGTGACGCCACCAAAAATCAGAGCGAGGGTGATTCCACCGAATAATATCCCACGGCGAACTTGGGTGATGGAATGCTTCTGTGAGCCGTAATGGCGGCACAGTCCCTCGAAGCCAATTAAGACCAAGAAGGCAAGCACTGCTGCTGAAGGTAAATACATCCGATGTTCGACAGCAACGTCTTTGATCGGCAGAATGCTCGACGTCGGTGCTAGGATCAAAAAGAACCACCCTCCTAGAAAGCTCCAGCGTGGGTATTTGACCATTGACCAAATCGTAACACCAACAAGCAGTAAGACGAACAGTCCCGGTAAAGCGGCTTGGGCGAAGGTTGTCGTTGACCTCCAGCCATGGTCGAGCGACTGTCCATAAGGAACCAGAACAAGCCGTAGATAGAAAAGAATGGCTTGAGGCTGGCTTAATAGATAATCCCATGCTCCGATCGCCTGCTCTTGAACCTGGCCATCAACGATTGAGGTTTCGACCACGTAGGCAACATTAAATCTCTTGAGCGATTGTTCCGATTTCTGGGCGATCGGAAGAAAGACTAGCCAAGTACAAAATGTGGCAATGTAAAGAGGAAAGTGATTTCGAGCTAACACTTTCCAAGAGGGCGAAATAAATGCGCGGTCGTACCAAAGTAGAAGCAAGGGCAGCACGACGGCTACCTCTTTGCTGACCATTGCCATGTAACAAGCGACGAAACAACCTACGAACCAAATCCATCTACGCGAAGAGTTGGCGCTATACGCGAGGCAAAAAACACACAGCAAAAAACTCATCCCCATGAGCGATTCGTATCTCTGGATGATGTAGGTCACCGATTGTGTTTGCAGAGGGTGAACGCTCCAGGTCAGGGCAATGATGCCCGCAAGCAGACTTGCTTGTTCACGATAGCGATCAGGGATGTTGGGGAAGCTAAGCGTTCGGTATACCAAGCCGAAAAGGAGCAACCCACTGACGGTATGGATGGCGATGTTGGCCAAATGGTAACCGAGGGGATTTTTTCCCGAGACCCTATAATTGAGCCTCCACGACGTCTTAACAAGGGTTCGGGGACCTCGTGGGAAATTGCTCCAAGAGAGATTTCCAATACTTGGATTATCAACAATCTGCTGCTGACCGTCGAAATGGAAAGGGAAATTGAGGGTTCGGTGATAGCAAATTACTGACGCAATCACGATAGCTACCGCAAAAAGCAGCAACGTCCTACGAGAACTTCTAACGTGAACCTCAGACATAAAAGGTAGAAAACGCCGAGAAAGAAACGAAGTGTGTTGAGAAACTTCCCATTCTACCGGAGGCGATCTGCGTTCCGAGAAAGAGCCCCAGCGCCGACGCATCTTTTCTTCAAACCTTAACGCCCCAAAGCTATCCAGATTGCCCTGCCCTTCTCAGCCAAGGTTCTCTAGAATCCTGGCTTACAAAGCAAAACAACATGGACCAGTGAAATGGCACTCTTGAGAATCGACGCAATTCGACATTTCCTCTGTGGCATCGCGATGGGGGCTGCTGACGCGGTACCAGGGATTTCTGGGGGTACGGTTGCCCTAGTGCTTGGTATTTACCGTCGCCTGGTCGACGCAGTCAGTCAGGTTAGCGTGGATGCGTTTCGACTGCTGGCGAAGCGTCAGTGGCGAACGTTGGCCGAGCGATTTGATTTCTGGTTTCTGTTGGTATTGCTTAGCGGAATTGCCTGTGGCCTTCTCACGTTCGTAGTGGTCTTGCATGAACTAATCGGAGAGGCGGATCATCCAGCCTCGACGCGACCATTTGTATATGCGGTGTTTTTCGGCGCGATCGGTGCCTCTGGATTTCTAGTCGCCAAAATGATTCGGCCGGCAAATGTCGGACACGCGATTCTTTGTGTGGTACTGGGGGTAATCGGAGCCGCTTTTGCCTGGTGGCTGACCGGACTACCCGCTCTGGAAGCGTTCGACTCGGCACCCAACCCAATTGTCTCGTTTCTGTTGGGGGCGATCGCAATCTGTGCGATGATCCTGCCAGGTATCAGTGGTTCCTACTTGCTTTTAGTCTTCGGAGCGTATCACTATTTCAGCGGTGTCCCCAAGGCAATGGCCAAAGGAGAGATTGCGGTTGGCGACTTGTTCGCATTTACCTGCTTTGCCATAGGTTGTTTGGTGGGGCTGTTATCCTTCAGCAAATTGCTCAAGTGGCTACTTCATCAGCATGAAGCCGTCACTCTTTCGCTGATGGGTGGTTTCATGATTGGGGCGTTGCGAAAGCTATGGCCGTGGCAAGGCGACGAAGTGGAAACTCCATTTGCCAATGAGCCAGTGATTTGCTTCGGCCTTATGGTGGTGGCGGCGGTCGTGGTTCTCGTGATTGACTTCCTGGCCCGCCCCAATGTGGAAGAAGAAATCGAAGACGGTCATTCCAGCCAGCGGGCATCGTGACCGCGACTCTTTAGTTCCTCTACGAAGCTTTTCGGGCCGTGAGTACAAAAGACGGTCTTCGGACCAACCTCTTCCACGGCGTGGATGAGTTGATCGAAGTCGGCATGGTCCGAAAGTGGAATCCAATGTTCATTCGGCGCGGTGCCTTTTCGTCGCTTGTCAAGAGCCCATCCTGTGACGTGAAACTTTTCGACATGGACCGCACCGGGCAGAATGCCGGGCGTTAAGGGTTTAGGGGGAACGATGACCACGCAACCAGGAATAGGCCGCCCGCTGTAGGGTCGGAAATCTCCTAATTCGCAGCCGGCCTCCTCGTAGATTTGACTGATTGCATAGATGTCGGGATGCTGCAGCACAGGGATCCCTTGGGACGTCAGGATCCTGGTGACCTCTTGAGACTTTCCCAAGACGTACGCCGAAATGACTGGCGTCGCTCCACGACGGAAGGCCGCACGAATCTTTTCCAAGAGCATCTCAATCACCGTATCGCGTGGCGGTAGGCGATAGTGCGGATGGCCAAAAGTGCACTCCATGATCAGATAGTCCGCCGACCGAAGTTGGGCTTGTTCCGCCGTCGCGGAAGGCCCCAGTCGGAAGTCGCCAGTGTAGAGCACTGTTCCTTTGTCGTGCTGGGCGTAGACCATCGCCGAACCGAAGATATGGCCCGCAGGCAGTGCCGTTAATTTCAGGCCGGCAACTTCGATTGATTCGCCCAGTGGCATGATCTTGGTGGAAACATTCCCCAAGCGATGGCGAACAAGTCTGGCGGTCGGTTCGGTGCACAAGGCCATGGCGTGTTGGGCCACGTGATCCATGTGAGCGTGCGAAATGAACCCAAGTGCTTGCCTGCGTGTCACATCGAGACCGATGCGAGATGGAAGCAAGAAGAGTCCCCGGTCCATTGCGAAAAGTCCAGAAACATGCCCCGGCCTTGGTGCCAAGGGGGCAAAATCAGACGAAAGCAACCGCTGTTTGGTACTTTCCGACGTGTTGGTTGCTTTTCTTCCGGACAAGGACAACCTAAAATGTAAAGAACATGGTGGGTGATTGGATTTTGACGACCCACTCTTTGTACTCAATTCTTCAAGCTTGTGAGGTCAACTGCCGATAGGTAGAGGACGAAATCTCTAAAATGAGAATATAAACTTGAGGAAGCTTACACCGGGGGCGAACTGGTATCGACCGGATAGTCTGAAGTGTAAGTTGCGTGTCGTGGTTGGTCAGCAGGCCACGTAAAAAGCAGACCAAACAATAATTGCAAACGATACTAACTTTGCAACGGCTGCCTAATTAGTTGTAGCCCCAACTGAGGGTCTTTGTCGGAGAGACCTGAAAGTTGGATGCCAATTCCGACTAGCCGAGGGTCACGTGGAGCACGCCTGAGGTTAAAAACCGTTCTCCTCTAGCTTCCCGGGAATCCTGTCGATTGGAGTCCCAGGTTGCGAAACTTAAATAATCGAATACACACGTAGACGCTTGCATGGAAATATCGCGGCACGCGGGTTCAATTCCCGCCGCCTCCACTCAGACCCACCTTGGCCGTTTTGGCAAGGTGGGTTTTTTCTTTGGGTTTGTGAAAATGAGCTAAGCGTTCCATGATCATAAGCCTAATATCGTGTTTGAGGCAGGGTCCACTAAGTTAAGCTAATGGTTGTTTCCCCTGTGCATCGCGAACTTCAAACGCTATCGAGGTGATCAAGATTCGTCAAAAAGTCCTTTCGTCTCAAGAGTCTTAGGAATTGGTAAGGCTGTTCCGATCTTTGAGTTGAGTTTCTTGATGAAATGTGCGGCGAGTGCGGGAGATTCCTGCTCGTCATTTTGATGAACGAAGAAAGATAGCTTCCGCAAACCAGCCTTCTTCCATTGAGCGATTCGCTCTACCCAGTCATCGAGCCGTGACCGATCTGATTTGGGATCGTTCGCACCTACCCAGCGAATAAATGCATTCGGGGTGGTCAAACGCATGTGCATCAGATCACGGCGACCTGCGGTATCGACGAGAATATTCGTCATCCCATGCGATTCAAGCAAATCGTAAAGTTCGCTTGAAACCACCTTGTCGTTGTACCAATCGGAATGGCGGAACTCGATCGCCAGCGGCGCTGCATACGACCAGTTTTCGATAAATGCGACAACACGGTCGAAGTTCTTCGGTCCAAAATTATTGTGCAATTGCAGGAACGGCATCGCCAATTTTTCATGCAAGTGTGACATGTTAGCAACGTTCTGTTCCACGATTTCTTCAACATCCTGCAGTCGCCGGAAGTGAGAGATGGTTTGTTCAAGTTTGGGAAAGAACCGGAACCCCTCCGGGACTGTCTCGTACCACTTTGAGAACACTGCAGGCGGGAACAAACGGTAAAACGTGGCATTCAACTCGATGCAATTGAACTGCGTTGCGTAGTACGCCAACTCGTCTTTTGTTTTTCTCGGATAGAAATTCTTGAGGTCTTTTTTGTTCCACTTCGCACATCCGACATAGACTTCAAGATCGTGCGAAGACGATCTATTTTTCAGAACCTTCGCTGTGCCAGGATGGTCGGGCGGGAGTATGAAATCGACCTTCTCTGGATAGTCAACTTGTCCAAATTTCATGCTATCTTCCACAATTGCCTAGGACATACAAAAAGGCTGACCGCTGCATTTTTACTTACTTCACTTTCAAAGCTTTGCTCCCCAGGGCATTTTGATGTTTCTGGGATCCACCGAGTACCGGTTGCCTGGGGGCATCTCTGTTCTGGTTTGAGCTATTTTCAGTGAGCAGGTTTCCAAGAGAAAATATAAATCATAATGATGCCTGGAGGACATCCTCTGTGCCTGGGAGAAATTGCTTGGAGCCAATCGCCATGAAAAGAGACTCTGGCCAATGGTTTTTGCTTACCAGGGATTTGACCAATGTGTCGGCAGTTTTAATCGACGTGACTTGGGCGATTCGCAACGGAGACTAGTTGGACAAGCCGTAATTCAGCTCGACGGCTATCGCAAGCAATTCAGCCCGATGGCCTGAAGCCGCTCGTCGAACCTACTGATTGAAAAGCCCCATGAGTCTGGGACTTTACTTTGCCCAAGAAATGAAGCATCGAGTAGGATGCCACATTCTAGGTTCAATATGCAGAGGCAAAAATTGAAAAAGCATTTTGGCGACAAATTGACGGCGTTGGGTCGACTTTTTCGTGATGGCTGAGTTGACCTAGGAAGATGTGGCCCGTGCATGCTGCCAAATGCCTCGCATCGTTTGCTCAGGTTCATTTCCTTAGCCGCTTACTTCATCTCAGCCAGCGAGGAATTGGCGACTTTTATTTTCTACTGGCGGGAATCTCCAGGTCCTGCGTTGTCTCGTCCTGGGGAAGGTCGAGTTCGAAGGTATGTTCGGCGAGTGGTCCTTGTAGTTCGGCGGCTTCCGCCGTCATTGCCTCGGTGGCAATTACGTGGACATGATGGGGGCCGCCCACGGTGCCTCGTCCGTTCCGAGCGGTATCATAATGGCCATCGACGATACGTGCCGTTCCTTGCGGACCGCTATTCCCTTTCTGTTTGTCAGGCGTGAAAACGACCGACCCGCCAGGAACGGGGGCCCCTTTATAGGTCACCGTGCCGGAGACGTCGTAGCGGATCGGCCCGTCTTGCTTTTGGCAACCTATGGCTAAAGGTATCAGCATGATTGCCAGCGGCATAAACGTGAAATGGTAGCGAGTCTTCTGACGCATATGGTAGTCCTTGCGAGATCGAGAAGAGTAATCCAAGCATTCCATAGAGATGCGGACGTGTCCACTAATCGAGACTCGCCACTTCATTTCCGTTCCTGCTGGCCGTCGACAGATAGATGTCCATGTCGATGTTCTCGGAAACGAAATGGACGCTGCTATCGGCCATCAGCAGTTGTGTACCTCCGGGGTGCATACTGCTGAAACTCATGTTGTTGAAGTTTCCGGACACGAAGCCTTGAATGTTGATGCCGAATTTGACGTTCTTGCTCATGCCGCAAGAGTGGTCGGCGCACCCGCGCGACCATGCCCGGGGAGCAGCGGCTCCGGTTGGATATTGGTTCGTGGAAAGTTCGCCGACCATGATCGTGTTGGAAGTGCCATCGGTAATATCGCGGAAGCCGATTTTACTATTCGCACCCAGCACTCCTTGATTCGAGACCTCATTGAACGATTGGCAATTGGGAGCCGATCCACTGTCGGAGGACTTCTTGCAGAACAGTTGGTAGCCCGGTCCAACTGGTCCCATGTTGCCGACGTAATGACCGGCGAACATCGGGCCGATCACGGCATCGCTGCTATCAATGATCGTTTCATCGGTATGGTCGGAGTGGGTTAGCGGAGCGCTGGGGCACTGGTAGACAGGAGGAACGGTTGTCACCACCCGCCGGTTCGGTTTTCCACGCCAACCTTGGATGTAATTGAATTGATCGGCCATGGCCGAGAACTCAACCTGAGGCAGAATGGTTACTAGAAAGCTATGCGATGTAGCGCCAAAGGCGGTGTTTTCGTTAGTACTGGATGGCGATGGTCCCATGTATCGGAAGCCGCCTGGTGGAAATGTCTTGTAAACATCGTGGTAGTTGTGCAGAGCGATGCCAATCTGTTTGAGATTGGCTTGGCAGTTCATTCGTCGGGCGGCCTCACGTGCCTGTTGAACCGCGGGAAGCAGCAGTGCTATAAGAATTCCGATGATGGCAATCACCACCAGCAATTCCACCAAAGTGAAACCTAGGTGCTTCGACTTTCGTGCGTTGTTTCTTGACATAATGAATGACCTCAGAAAAGGAAAGATGGTCAATGTCAGGCCGTAGGCCCAAAAAAAGGATGAGTAATAATGTCGAGGATTTATCCCGACTTCAGTGCTTCTTGAATCACTTCACCGCCTAAGACCGTGGGGATTTCCTGGCGGTTGTTATGTGGATAGATGAGTTGATGCTGGTCGATCCCGAGCGTATGCAAAATGGTGGCATGCAGATCGTGTGGTGACAGGGGACGCTCTACCGGAACGAAACCAAGCTCATCGGTCGCCCCGATTACCTGCCCGCCTTCGATCCCTCCTCCAGCCAACCACATGGTGTAGCCGGCAGGTGAATGATCGCGACCGCGGGCATCGCCTGTTCGCGTGCCTTCGGTGGTGGGGGTTCGACCGAATTCGCCGCCCCAAACAACAAGGGTATCGTCCAGCATGCCTCGCTGCTTTAGATCGTCTAACAGGGCAGCGACGGGTTGATCGGTAGCCTTACAGCGAGCAATGTGATTCGACTTTAACGAGCCATGGGCATCCCAGCCGCCATTGCGCAGCTGGATGAAACGGACTCCCTGTTCTACCAGCCGTCTGGCTAACAGGCATTGTCGTCCAAAGGCCGCAGTCGCCTTTTCGTGGATGCCATAGTTCTGTTGCGTTTCGGCTGATTCGGAAGAAAGGTCGAGCACATCCGGAGCTTCCATTTGCATGCGGAATCCGAGTTCGTACGACTCGATACGAGCTTGAAGTTCAGAGTTCTGTGCTTGTTGTTCCAAGTGCTGCTGGTTCATCCAGTGGATGAATTCAAGTTGCTGGCGTCGGTCGATCTCGGAATAGAGCTGGGGCATTTCGGAATAAGGAATGCCTTGTTGGGCATCGAGAACGGTTCCCTGGTATCGGGCAGGCAAAAAACCTGAAGCCCAACCGGGGCGTTGTGGTGCTGGGCCGTTCTCGTTCGAGGAAAGCATCACGAACCCCGGCAGGTTTTGGGCGGGACTTCCCAATCCATACGTTACCCAGGCTCCCATGCTTGGGCGATCTCCCAATCCCGAACCGGTTAACGTAATGCACTCGCCTGGACCATGAACCGGAATGCGATGGTTCAGCGAGCGGAAGACGCAGATGTCGTCGACATGTCTGGCCGTATGCGGCATCAAGTCTGAAACCTCGATGCCACTCTGGCCATGCCTGTTGAAACGAAATGGCGACGCCATCAGCTTGGAGTGGACGCCGGATCGCGGAATGTTGGGAACGTTGGCGACGATACTTGCCGGCACATATTCCCCATCCATCTTGGAGAGTCGTGGTTTGGGGTCCCAGGTATCGACGTGTCCGGGGCCTCCCGACATGAACAAGAAGATCACCGATTTAGCGGTCGGCTTGAAGTGTGGCATCTGCGTGTTCTTTACGCTGGAAGGCGATCCCCAAACTTGGTCCTGCTTAAGCAGGCAGTTTAGCGCCATGGCCCCGATACCTAGTCCAGCGGTGTGAAACAGAGCACGACGATTCATGGACATGTCAAACACAGGAAAAAAGCTTTCGATCAATGGCATTAAGGTAAGTAGACAAACTCGTTCAGGTTCATCAGAGCGTGAAGAAACTGTGCAAGTTTGCGCTGCTGAAGGTCTTGGTCTCCGTCGACTACTTGAAGCATAGTTCGGCAGCGTTCGACTTCTGGTTCGGTAGGCGTGCGCCCTAAGATTCGCGAAAAGGCAAGTTCGATCTGACGTTGAGGATCTTCTCCTGCTACCTCAGTGATCTGCTGGGCGAGCTTCTGCGCTCGTTTCACCACGAAGGGATTATTGAGTAGGTAGAGTGGCTGCAGGGCCACCGTCGATGTTTCACGACCTGGACAACTACGGATTGCTTCCGGAGCATCAAACATTTGCATCACATCCGGAAGTTCACTGCGCCTCTGCGAAAGGTAGATCGTTCGCCGAAGTTCCTGTTCGTCTCGATGAGGTGCGACACTGGGACCGCCAACTTGCCGGTTGAGTTCACCGGTAACAACCAGAAGAGAATCGCGAATCGCCTCTGCCTGAAGACGTCGTTGCGGCCAGCGCCAAAGGTGAATGTTCTCCGGGTCGATTGCATCATTGCTGGCGTTGAACGCTGAACTCTGGCGATAGACATCCGATGTCAGAATCAGCCGTTGAATGTGCCGGGTATCCCAGGAGTTCTCCATCAGTTCCACGGCTAGCCAATCGAGCAGTTCAGGGTGACTTGGGAGAGAGCCATGCGTTCCAAAATCACTGGAGGTGGCCACGATACCGCGGCCGAAATACATTTGCCATAGTCGGTTTACCCATACCCGTGCTGTCAGTGGGTTATCGCGACTCCCCAGCCAATCCGATAGGGCTTGGCGCGGTGTGGGGGTGAGTTGCGAGGGAGTCGTGCCCAAGACGGCCGGCCAGCCGGGTTCGACTCGCAATCCGGGGCTATTCACATCACCACGAACGAGAATATGAGTCTCAGCCTCTTTCAAAACATCAGGCACGTATGGCAGAGGAGAGCGGTTTACGACCGCAAGGTATTCGAGGTCTTTCCTGCCGGTGGCCGGCGAGTAGTATGCCCAGGTATGAGCAGGATACTCAGCTGGATCGATTTTCAGTTTCTTTGCTTCTTGCAGATAAAATTTGTAAGAGCCTTTGGAAAACCACTCAGAGATCTCCTGGGCCGATGGAGTATCTGAGTTCGGGAGACGTATGTTTCCTAATTGACCACGAGAGAAAAAGGCTAGAAATCGGTAATAGTCTCTTTGCGTGATGGGTTCGAATTTGTGGTTATGACACTGGGCGCATTCCATGGTCAGACCCAGCAGGGCACTCGTCGTGTTATCGACGATGTCAAACATGACGTCCGTCCGCTGCAGGTCCTTGTCCATTTGGTTGCCGCTGATGCGGGCCGACGCGAGAAAACCGGTCGCAATCACGGCCTGATCCGTTTCTGTCGGAAGCTCGTCACCAGCGAGTTGCTCTTTTAGGAATTGATCGTACGGTTTGTTGCTGTTGAAGCTATTGATGACATAATCTCGATATCGCCACGCAAAGGGACGGGGAATATCGTGCTGATGCCCTTCGCTCTCGCCCCAGCGAACGAGGTCAAGCCACATCCTGGCTGTTCTTTCGCCAGCGTGAGGAGATGCAAGAACCTGGTCGACCAATCGGGCGTAAGCTCCGGGAGATTGGTCCTTAAGGAAAGCATTCGTCTCTTCTTCCGTGGGAGGAAGGCCAAGTGCGTTTAGATACAGGCGGCGAATTTGAACTCGGCGATCTGCCGGCGTGGATGGGACAAGCCCTAATTCGCGTTGACGAGCTACAAGAAAGGCATCGATCGGATTGGTGTCATAGCCATCGACCTGTGGAACCTCAGGTCGTTCCACCCGCTGAAAGGCCCAGTGTTCGGATTCGACTTTGGGTTCGGGAAGAAGCTTGTCGTCCCAGTCGAGCCCTTGTTCGATCCAGGCAGTGATCAGTGCAATTTGCTTTTCTGACAGAGGCTCTCCCTCTGGGGGCATCCGCTTAGTATCAGAGTTCGACGTGAGAGCTTGCAGCAAGGGATTGTTTCGGCTTTTGCCTGGGACAACGAGTGCGTGTCCTGTGCTGTGCCCAAGTAATTCACTTCGAACATCAAGTCGGTAGCCAGAATCGGGAAACTCGCCAGCGTGACATTCAAAGCAGCGCTGTTTGAGAAGTGGATAGACATCGCGTTTGAAATCGACGGTCTCATTCCACACAACCGTGGGCTTCGGCGGTTTTCCTGGAGTGGCCAGGCCATTGGCATGCAGAAACGCGTAGGCTTCATCCCAACTGGAAGACAAAACCAGGTCACCTACACGGATACGATCTTCGCGTTCCGTCTTGACGCCGGTTGCGAAACCAACCCAGTGGAACTGATGCAGTCCCGATTGTTTGCTGATCTGAAGATTGGGAGCATTGCGAGAATCCTCTTCGGGATCGATCCACAGTTCCATCTGGGTGTAGTCATTACGCTCGCCCGGCTTTTCTTTGGATAGACGGGCGATTAGTCGATAAGTCTTTCCAGGCTCGAGTTTGTGTTGGCTCCAAGCGGTTTGGCTTGAACCGAAACGCAGCATAAAAACATTCTGTCCTTTGCTTGGGCCTCGGTCTGCCAGATGGACGCCAATATTGGGTATCCCTGAGTTATGAACGGCCTGGTCGCTTCCTTCGGTACGATCAAGCCAGAGCACGAAGAATTCCGGATCAGGGTTACCGTTAACCTTTTCTGGTTCATAGACGAAACGGAATCCGACGAATACCTCATCCTCCGCGTAAACACGATCGAGCTGTCGGCGAAGTGGGTTGTTGCGCGAGCCTGTTCCTCGAATCAAGACCGATGGCCATTGGAGATTTGCCGTAGGATCGTACGATGCTGGCGATAGTTTCGAAAGCTTCCAACCACCTCGCCAGCCGTTCAATACTTTCGTTGCGGGGATTCCCGAGGAAAGTTCGACAGAAGGATCAAAACGATCCGCGACGACCGGAAAAGGATCTGCAAACGACTCCGATGCCGTCATCGCCCAGCCACAGATGCCCAGGCAACAAGCGAGAAGAGTTTTCGGCAATGAACCTATCCACTTCATTAATTCCCAACCTTTTGTTTGAGGAGTGCCCATGCGAATGATGCTTATGAGGTTGGTGACGCCTGCAATACGTTCGTCAGGTCGAAGTCAATCAGGAGGCGATCAATCCACAGCTTGTCGTGAGGCTCAGTATCTTTGCCCATACGAAATCCAAGCGTCGACAGGACTTCAGCACCTTGCCCTGGAGGTAGTTCATAGACGAGATCAGGCGGCCCGATCGACTGCACATCGGGATTAATCCACAGTTCGATTTGACTGAATTTCGACATGCTTGACTTGCGAAGGCGCCCCACGAGAAAGAACCGGACATCGTCCCCAGTTACTGGACGATTATCCTGATGGTCGAGTTTTAGGCGTGCGAAGTACTCGCCAAAGCGAATGCCTGCATTGGGTCTCGTGGAGTGACTGATCCCCTTTCCCAAGTGGTTGTCAAACCAAAGGGCGAAGAAGTCATCGGGATCGAGCCCCTGGTATCGTCCTAGGAAGCTGAAGCAGAAATCTTGGTTCAGCGGTGTGGGCAGTTGTGTTTCCAACCGATTGCAGATGGATGGAAATGCCGGATCACGGCCATCCATCTCGACGACATAGGGATCTCCCGATATCCCCTGCCAACGTAAGGGAGTATCCAAGATCGCGACGCGAGCAAATTTTCCATCGACAATCCAAGGATGAAATACACCTTTGCCCGTTTCATTTTGCTGGAAGGGAGAGAAGTCTTCGACCAACCAAGCTTTCGCTGGTACAGCTTGTTCGACGGAAGCAGGTATTTTCCCCAATCGCGAGAGAGCTTCCGAGAGGGGCATCGTATGCATGGCCGGCGGATATTGGCCGTTTCGAGCCAATTGAATCTGTTCGAGCGATGGCAGTGAGACACGGTCGCTTGAATCGACGCTGGCCAGAGAAATATCCGTGAAATCTGTTCGAGACTGGGAGTAACGCGAAGTTGCTTTTGCGCTAAGCAGTAGGGCTTTGTCGGACTCAGGAGCCTTACGTGATTGGACGGTGACTTCGCCTTCATACACCTGGACACTCGCTTGACCGGTCGCATCGACCTCAGCCCCAAACTTGGTGCCAAGGTCTACGATTTTCATGTCGGGCGTAAAAATGGTAAATCCGCGAGCTTCTTCCGGAACGACCGCGGCCAGTTTGCCTCGATGCAGCACCGCTTTCCAGGCGGAATGGAATTCTAACTCGGCCGGTCCCTGTAAGGTCACACCGCTGCCGCATTCGAATGCCAGACGAACCAATCCTGCGTCTAATTTGAGGTGCTCGCCTTCTCGAAAGGGCATGCCATATTCCAAGTCGCCATTAGAGTCAGCCAGGATGGCATCTTCACTATCGATAAGGATTGCCGCAATCGTGGGTGAATTGGGTACATCGACAGCCAAGTTATTTGGTCGATCTTTTTGCCGACCTGGCCAGAGGAACACGGCCAGAAGTACCGTCGCGGAGAGAGCAGCTAATATCAAGCCCGCGCTTTGCCAGCTTTCAAGACGCCGCTGGGATGGGACCAGTGTTTGTTCCTGAATCGTCTCGATGATCTGGTTATGGACCTCGACAGGCTCTGGTTCAGTCGGCGGATCCGAATAGTCGATCTGCGTCCACTGGAGTAGCGTATCCGACACGATCTGGTCGACATACAACTGACGCAGTTCCGTCGAACGCTCAATGATTTGCGATAGTCTTGCGTCTTCGGCTTCACTCAGATTCCCACCAAGCAATCCAGTGATAAGGCGTTCAAATTCGAGTCGAGTTTCGGGAGAGACTTGGTCGCTCATGTTGGCACCTCGATACGAAGAGCCCGTTCGACACATTCTTTCAGTGACTTTCGAATTCGGTAGAGTGTCATTGCCACGGCCTGAGGTTGACGTCCCAGACGTTTGGCGATGTCGTTGATGGAAACATTGTTTTGATAACGCGATTGAAGAATCGACCTCTGATTGGCCGGCAACTTGGCAACGCACCGACGAAGCTCTTCCGCGCGTTCGTCAATCTGTTCCATCTGCATCGCGGCGCGCCTTGCCAAGTCTTCGATCAATTCCTCACTGAGTGGGATGTGCGACTTTCGCCCTCGAGACTTAAAGAAGGAGAGTGCCTGCAAGTGAGCAATCCGACATGCCCAGCTTGCAAATGGACGAGTCGGATCGTATTCGTTTCGTTTTCGCCACAGGACTAAATTGGTTTCCTGCAAAACGTCGTCAACGTCCGCGGAAGTGCGAACAATCGTTCTCAAGAAGGCTGTCAGCGGTAATTGATGCCGTGCAATTAGCGAGACGAAACGCTCATCGATCTCGCTGCTGGCTAGTGGGAGTACCGGGGTGCTTCTGGCTCTGGAATCCGTTGACGGCGGGTCGCTGTGGTCGGAAATAATGAAAACTCCCGGAATGAGCGATGACTACGAGCCACTGAATCGCGGCGGTTGGCAGGAATACGATAGGAAAAGGGCATGCCTACTAAGACTTATCCATCATTCGCGATTCATAACGCGAGGTATTCAAAAAAAAGTGGCTTTTTCAGGAAGTTGCCTTTTGGCCGAGTGTTGGTTAAGGGTCGAGTCTTCTAGCTTAATTGGGCGAGAAGCTCCTTAGACCGGCGCGTTTATGTACATAGCGGGTCGATCTAGATTAGAATCAGGCAAAATAACCATGCAGTCGGCGTCGGAGTTGTCAGGGGCTTTGTGTGACCTCATGACTTCGCGGCCACGCGGCCTATCACAACGGCAGGAAGACAGTCCCCATGTTGCGAATCTGCTATACCAGCTCTCTCCTATTGCTGCTCTGTTGTTCTGCCATGGTCACGGCAGAAGATCGGTCGACCAGGCCCAACATTTTGTTCATCTTTTCTGATGACCACGCTATTAAGGCTATCTCAGCCTATGGTGGAGACTTAGCCAAGGTTGCTCCGACTCCCAACATTGATCGCTTGGCCCGAGAAGGAATGTTGTTTCGTAACTCCTTTTGTGCGAACTCGATTTGCGGACCATCGCGGGCCACGATTTTGACAGGCAAGCACAGTCACAAGAATGGGTTCATGCGAAACACCGGACAAGGCATGGATCAATCGCAATGGACGCTGTCCAAGGCACTTCAGTCATCTGGATACAACACAGCCCTCATTGGCAAATGGCATCTAAAGACGCAACCCTTGGGATTTGATCACTGGGAAATCCTGCCGGGCCAAGGCAACTACTACAATCCTGACTTCATTCAGCAGGATGGTTCGACGAAGCGGTTTACTGGCTATGTTACCGACATTACCACTGACAAATCAATTGAATGGCTGGAACAACGCGACCAATCGAAGCCGTTCTTCCTAATGTGCCAGCACAAAGCACCGCACCGTACTTTTGCCCCGCCACTTCGCTACTTGGACGTATTTGACGAGGTGGAAATCCCAGAACCGGCAAATCTGTTTGATGCCTATACCAACAGAAGCTTGACGTTGGCCAAAAACGAGATGGAAATCGATCGTCATCTTGACTGGGCCTATGACCTGAAGGTCCGCAAGGATGAGCGGGGCGAAGTCGCACTACCGAAGCCTGATCGCTATGGAACGCCGGAATACAATCGGATGACCGATGATCAAAAGTCCGAGTGGGATGCGCACTTCGGTCCGCGCAATAGAGCATTCTTGAACGACTTTAAAACAGGCAAAATGTCGAGCCGGGACATCGTGCGTTGGAAGTATCGTCGCTACATGCGAAATTATCTCGGCACGGTGAAGGCGGTAGACGAGAACGTCGGGCGATTGCTGAAGTACCTCGGCGATAACGGTCTGGCCGAAAATACCATCGTGGTTTACTCGTCAGATCAAGGTTTCTATCTGGGTGAACATGGATGGTACGACAAACGCTGGATGTTTGAGGAGTCACTTAGGATGCCGTTGATCATTCGCTGGCCCGGTTTGACGCATCCGAATTCGACCGCGGAAGAATTGGTTCAAAATATCGACTACGCACCCACCTTTTTGGAAATGGCCGGTTTGGAGATTCCGGAAGAGATTCAGGGCCGTTCGCTCGTCCCGATCTTGAAGGGGAAGCCCACGGAATGGCGCGAGTCACTGTACTATGCTTACTATGAACTTGGTGAGCACGCGGTACCACAGCACTTTGGCGTTCGGACCAAACGATACAAACTAATTCATTTTCCGGTAACCGAGGAATGGAATCTGTTTGACCTGCAGTCCGATCCTAACGAGATGATTAGCATCTACGACGACCCTGCGGCACAGCCAATCCGTGATTCGTTGACGAAGGAGTATTACCGCCTTCGCGAATTCTACGAGGCTCCCGCGTTGCCTAAACCTGTGAAACGCTAGTAAATGTCAAAACGCACGAATAGAGCCACTCTTGCTGTGCGTGACGCATTTACGTCAGTCGGATTTCGCAGGTAATTGAGTGTCCGACGACCGAAATGAAACGTTGTCCCAGCGTTTTACGGCTTACTTGACCGGATCCAGCCCGGTCGACGCGTATTAGGTGAAAGGCCAACATGCCAATGTTGGATTTGGCCGTTTCATGCGATGTAAATCGGAAATCCTCAGTGGCGAGGGGGCAACAAAGACCCCCCCTATGTTGTCTGGACGTTTATGTCTTAGGTGGCTAGAGTGACGGCAATTCCTGTTATCCCTATGGCTTCAACAGTCGGTAATGAAGTTGCTGAAGAGTTCCGCGTCTGAAAGTCGAAGAAGATGGAATGCTTCATAACGGCGACAGGCTCCTTTTTGCCTGGTCCTACGATTTCCAATGAGGAGATTCACGAGTATCTAGGTGTGCTCGACGGGGAGTCGCAGGTTGCACAAAGCGTGCTTAAGATGAACGGTATCGTCTCGCGGCACTACGCGCTCGACCAACGGCAACAGGCAACTCACGATGTCTATGACCTGGCAAAACTTGCCGCGAAGACCTGTCTAAGTGAGGCTTCACCGCGGCGCCCGGTTACGTTTTTGTCTGCAGGTTCGACTTACGCGCCGCTATCAGGCCCTGGAATCGCTTCGATAATTCATAGTCGGCTTGGTGCGGATGGCGTTCTCGATCGATCCTTGGAGCTAAGTTCGCATGGCGGGATCTGCACCTCGGCATCGGCTGCGTTGGTAGCGGCTGTTCGAGCTGTGAAGCTTGGCGAGCACGAGTCGGCCCTGAGTATCGGCGCCGAGCATGCATCCGAGATTTTAAAGGCTTCCGCAATCCGCCCTATCGACGACCGAGCAGAACATGCCGATATCCGCAAAAGCCAGTGGTTCATGTCGGTCTTTCTGCGGTTCATGCTCTCCGACGGTAGTGGCGCGGTGCTTCTTGAAAGTGAGCCACGTGCAGACGGGTTGTCGTTTCGGGTCGACTGGACGCATTCGATGTCGTTTGCCCACCATGCCCCGCTATGCATGAAACTGGAAAATGCGAATCGTCTTCTCAGCCAGGACGTGGGCATCCTGACCCGCTACTTATACCAATTTGCCGGCGAGTTCGTCGCCTCGGCACTTGAGAAGAACAACGAGCAATTGGGAGCGTATCGGATGATTCTGCCGCATATGTCTTCTTACTTCTTCCGGCGGAAGATGGAAAAGACGATGCAGAAGTTTACGTCTAATCCCTCGGTTACTGTCCCTTACTGGACGAATCTAGCGACGGCCGGAAACACGGGTACGGCGAGTATTTATGTCATGCTGGACGAGTTCGTCCGGCAGCACGAGATCATGTCGGGGGACCGTTTGTTGCTCTTTATCCCCGAGTCAGGTCAGTTCAATTTCGTTCTCGTTAGTTTGACGGCGACATGATCGTGAGTGACGCAAACGCACTTAACACCAGCAGGAAGCTGGCCATCATTGGCTGCGGAAGCAGCGGTCTGATTGCGCTGAAGTCAGCGATCGATGCCCTGCCGGGCTGGCAAATTGTCTGCTACGAAAAAGGGGACCAAATCACGGGTGTCTGGGGCAATCCCTATCCAGGCTTTGTTTCGACCTCGACGAAGTACACAACTCAGTTTACCTGCTTTCCGGTGCGAGACGCCGCCGTGGAAAATGATGGCGGACAGAGCCGGGCCGAGTTCTTTCGTGATGGAGAATACGGAGAGTACCTCAACCAGTTTGCCGACGCGTTCCAGCTTCGCTCGCACATTAAGCTGGGGTGTCAGGTCGAAAGACTTCAGCGGGCAGCAAGTGACGAAGGGTGGTTGCTTACGTATCGCAGCACTGGGGAAGAAGGTCAGGCGACGTCGGTGACCGAGCAATTCGATGCGGTCGTTATATGTACCGGCCTGACTGCCCAGTGCAAGGAACTGGAAACGAAGCTGCCCACGCTTTCGCCCCGAGAACTCAACAAACCGGATGGACTTGCGCACGTTACAGGCGAACGGATTGTCGTCTTTGGTGGCGGCGAGTCGGCGGTTGACTACGCGACTCGACTGGCTCGCCCAGAACTGAATAACGAGGTATATCTTTCGCTGCGCACCGGGGTTCGCGTCAGTCCGCGTTATCATCCGATCCGAGGCGTTCCGTCGGACTTCTTGCGAAACCGCTTGATGTTGTCGATCCATCCGGTGCTTCGCAATTGGATTGGCCAACGGTTTGTCGAAGCCCGGATGCTGCATCAGGAGCGATTCGAGAAGTGGTTTCCGGCCAAGAGTAAAAAACAAGCCGAGAATTCCAAGTCGAGCCACCAAGAGTTGAAAAAAGAATGGGCTTATCGACTTACGAAAGGAGCCAAGGATGAGCTATTCAATATGTTTCACAACAAGAGCGACGACTTCCTGGATGGTGTTGCCGATGGACGCATCAAGATCGTCGGAGAACCGGTCGACGACGAGATGATACGCTTCTATCAGTTTCAGTCGGATGAGCAAGTTGATGTTGCCCCGACGAAGATTTTGCCTGCGGTTGGGTATAAGTCGACTTTATCGGCGATCTCAGGCGGAACGATGAGCCTGGCCGACTTTTACCTGGGCTGCGTGCATGTGACGTATCCGGACCTCTTCCTGGTCGGATTTGCTCGGCCGGTGATTGGCAACATTCCCTCGATCAGCGAGATGCAGGCAAACTACATCACAGGGATTATTGGTGGAACTGTGCCGCGGCCGCCCGATATTGCCCAGGAGCATGCGTTAGCTCAAGAGGCCAATTTTGCACGGTATCCCAGGCTCGATCTTGAGATCATCTACCCGGTCGAGATGTTCCCGTATTGCGACTATCTGGCCCGGCAGATGAAGATCTATCCGACGGTGAAAACTGCGGGGTCGCTTCGAGAGTGGTGCCGTATTCAACTACAACCGGCGACCACGGCACATTATTATTTCCAAGATCAGCCGACGCATCGATTCTTTGGGAGTGCGCCGGTCTACATGCCGTCGGTGTTTGTGTTGCTGTTGCTCTTGCTCAAGCCGTTGGACTGGGGATTCCGTATCGTGCGGCGCGTGTTCCGACGCCAGGCTGCCCATCTACCCTCGTAGGCGTCATTGCTCATGGAATCGCAGCAATCAGACTCGCAGCCTCCAACATTCTCCGGCAAGCTCGCCCGCCCGCCGCTAATGTATCGTCAGTGGCTGCTTGCCGGTAACCGCGCAAAGTTCTTTGACACGTTGGTGCAGGACCTGGGAGACTTCGTTCACTATCGCGGTTTATTTAGCTTTTACCTGGTCAATCATCCATCGCTGGTCAAACAAGTGTTGATGGAGACGCATAAATCGTTCGATAAGAACAGTGTTATTTACGACCGGTTTCGCAACGCGTTTGGCAATGGTCTTGTCGTGGCCGAGGGGGAACGCTGGCGACGTGCGCGAAGACTGATGCAGCCGCTGTTTGGACCTCGTGCCGTTGAGCACTATTTCGAACTGATGCGCGACTCAGCACAGCAGACGGCAATCCGCTGGGAACCGATCTGCCAGGCAGGCGAGGTGCTAGATGTTGCTAGTGAGATGAATCACGTGACGCTGCAGATCGCAGGGCGGGCGTTGTTTCATGACTCATTCGACAAGATCGCGCCAAAAATCAGTCACTGGACTCACGTGATCAATTTGTATAGTGCCAAACCGCCGTTGCCGATCATTCGCAGCTTTTGGTTTCCCTCTCGTATCAATCGTAAACTGAAACAGGCACTGGCAGAATTCAATGAGTTCCTGCAAGAGATGATCCAGAGACGCCGTGGAGGCGAGCGGTCCACCGATTTGATCAGTCGGCTTTTGGCGGCCCGGGATGAAGAGACAGGCGAGCCAATGTCGGATCAGGAGATTGCAGAGGAGGCGCTCGGAATGATTATCGGAGGACACGAGACTTCGTCCAGTGCTCTGGCGTGGGTCTGGTGCGAGTTAGACCAGCATCCAGACGTTCGCGATCAGCTGCATCAGGAAATCGACGAAGTGATTGGCACCGGGCCGCTTCAGCTGGAACACATTCCGCAGTTGGTATATACGCGGATGGTGATTGAGGAAGCGATTCGTCTTCATCCGCCATTCTGGTTTGAGAATCGCAACGTAGCCGCCGATGTTGAATTAGGTGGTGTCCAGATCTCGAAGGGATCGGTGGTAGTCTTCAGCCGATATTCCCTGCATCGACATCCAGGGTTCTGGGACGCCCCGGAAGAGTTCAATCCCGGACGATTCAGGCCTGGATCCGAAGAGAACAAACGTTCCGTCTATGCTTATATTCCCTTTGGTGGAGGACCGCGAATCTGTATTGGTGTTCACTTTGCCATGATGGAACTGGTTGTCGTCCTGGCAGTGCTTGCGCGGCAATTCAAGGTTGTGTTGGACCAGTCGCATCGCCATGAAATGGCAGCCAATCTGACGATGACTCCTAAGTACGGCGTACGAGCCCGCTTGGAAAGGCGATCATGAATCAGTTTCCCTACATCACCGATTACATCAACGAGATCTTCGCTCGCGAGAAAAATCGCTGGGACTTCATTTACTTACGGCCGATCATCGTCTTTAGCTATTTTTTTCAGCGGACGATCAGTTTTCCGCTGAAGTTCATCTTTCATCGCTTTCCTTTCGGCTGCGAAGCCTACTTGATCGATTGGTGGATGACCTTTGGGTTGAAGTATGTCGCAACTCAGGATGCAGCTGAATTGCTGATGCGGCACGTCCAGATCGAGCCCCTCTTGTACCGGCACATCTTGGGGCCTCACGACGAAAACTATACGCCCAGTGACAAGCGGCTTAACGGAATTGATGGCGATTTCAACCTTGAGAGTATCGACGTTGCCCTGCGTAATCAGCTGACCGTCGGGCACGACTTACTCTCGTATGAGGTAGTGGATCGTTTTGATCGCGAACAGTTTCTCGCCAATCTTGCCAAGATCCGCGCTACCCGACCAGCCGATCATGAGCTTCTGAGCAAGAAGGTGTTAGAGGAAAACAAGAAGTATTCGTATCAGCTACTGGGGCCAACCAATATTGTCCTGTTGATTGTGACGACCATCACTTTGTTTGGTGACTTACGAACGACCATCACGGCGCTCAATTCGTTCGGATCGGATTCGCTCCTGTTGTGGTGCATGAAGCAGCTTTATGCCAATGACCGCCAGGCCCAGATTGACCTCGATTTCTACATGCAGGAAGTAAGCAATCGCGGGCACTACAACAGCAGTGCTTTTTTCTCGAACCCTAGCCAGTATCTCTACTATCACATCGTCTTCGACGAAGTCTGCTATGACCTGCTCATGAATCACCCACCGACGCAGGACGCAAGGACCGTTGAAGGTTAATGCCGCACGGGGGCTTCAGTCAGGGTTACTTTGTACGTCTTCGCCGGCAATTGAATACGAGTCGGACTTTCTCGCAAACGGCAAAAGCAGCATGCCAGGCAAGCGTTCTACCTGAGATTCAACGCGGTATTCTTTGAGCCCGATGTCCATCTTGTCGTGACCTTTTGAAGGCTGATCGCGGTAGGTGCCGAGCAGGAAGTCCCACCAAGGCAGATTAAACCCGAAGTTGCTGTTCGTCTCACGGCGAATGACCGAATGGTGGACTCGATGCATGTCCGGTGTTACCAGCACCAGACGCACGACTCGGTCGAGCCACGGGGGGAGCGAGATATTACTGTGATTGAACATTGACGTAGCATTCAATAGCACTTCAAACAAAAAGACAGCGATCGCCGGTGCGCCCAGCACAACGATCAAAGCCAGTTTGATCACAGCTGAAAGCAATATTTCCAGCGTATGGAAACGAAGTCCTGTCGTAACGTCGATGTCCATGTCGGCATGGTGCACCATGTGAAGTCGCCACAGCAGCGGAACGGCATGAAGCATGACGTGTTGCAGATAGATGGTCAGGTCAAAGATGAGCACGGCCAAGAGCACCTCAACCCACATCGGCCAGTCAACCAGGTAAAGGATACCCCACTGCCGTGACTCGGCAAACATGGCCGCGGCCACGGCTGAGATGGGTAGCACGATACGGGCAGTGATCGTGTTGATGACGACCAACGCCAAATTGCTCAGCCAGCGAGATGTCTTGGCTGTCGTCAATACGCGCCGCGGTGCCAACAGTTCCCATATGGCCATGACTACCAACACGCCAAGAAAGCAGGCCAGCCGGATGATCATCTCGACGTGGGGATGCATGTTCGCTCAAATCATCTCATGAGGAAGACACTGGTTTACCACGATACCACAATGCCAATCGCTCAGGCGAAATGCCCATTCGCCAGGCTAATAGGATAGCTTGATTCATGCAGGTCGTACGCACGACTCCCCGCTTCCGCCACCGCCTGGCAGATACGGTCATCGACACATCTGCCATCGCAATTCGCCCGCGTTTGCGGAGCCTCTGCCCCAGTTCAATGTCTTCCATCAGGGGCCAGTTTCGAAACCCACCTACTTCGTAAAGCGTTTGTGAACGCAAGAACAGGCCCTGGTCTCCATAAGGCCGCTGAAGGAATCGAGAACGAAGGTTGGCAAGCTGGGCCACCAATCGCAGCCCAGGCGTATCATGGTCGATTTTCAAACGAAACGCACCAGCGATTGTCTTGCCATGCAGGGTGTTTCGGATGACCTCATCGTAACGGAAGGGCAAAAGTGCGTCGGCGTGCAAAAAAAGGAGGTGCCCACCACTGGCCAACGCGGCTCCGGCGTTCAGCTGAATACCCCGACCAGGCTTGCACTGGACAACTTTGGCTTGGTGCTGTAGGGCGATTTGAACCGTGTCATCCTTGCTTCCACCATCGGCAACGATGACTTCAAGGTCTTTCTCACTTGTGCAGCGACTGTTCACGGCGTGCAAGGTTTCGGCCAGGTTTTTCACCTCATTGAGTGTGGGGATGACGATGGAAAGCCGATTGGCATCGTAGGCTGGCAAGATCCCTTCGAGCAACTGCGGCCACCGGCGACATGAGATTAAATCTTCCGGATAGTCGACGTCGGAGAGAGGTGAAAGCAGTTTCCGGCTTAGACCTTGGACGTCTATCTTCTTCATGGTCTCAGTTAGTACCCTGGACGTTCCCCAGGGGATTTCTCGGAACAAGCTCGGCTGGGGAGACTTCAGTCCAATGAGATAATATCCCCCATCTTCTGCTGGGCCAACGACCACGTCGTGTCTCTCAAGCAGTCGATTTGCCATTTGCAAAGTAGTGGCATCGAGCTGTGGGCAGTCGGCACCGATCACGATCACACGATCCGAATCGGCTTGAAATGCCTCGTCGATCGCATGGCAAAGACGTTCTCCCAGATCAGTTCCTTGCTGTGGGACATAGCCCATGCCGTCTCCGAACATGGCCTGCATGGCCGTCGCATCGCGGCCAGCGAACCGCACTTCGATAGTGCATGGCACTTGTCTCTGAAAGGTTCGCACTATATCGAGCGTATGGGACGTGAGTCTTTGCTGAAGTATTGCTGCACCTTCAGGACCCAGGGAAGGAATAAGCCTGGTCTTGGTGTTTCCCGGTTCAGGATATCGGGTAAAGACGATCAACTGTGTTTTCATGAAAGGATCGCGCCCTGACAACTCGAGCCGTTTCCGGCGGTACATCCGAAGCAGTGCCTGCCGGTAGCGATGGTCCGTTGGGCAATGGTATCGCAGTCCAAATCTTCAATTCGGCGACGCTTCGTGGTCACCGGCAATTCAAGCATCTGGTTGAAGTCACAATCGTATAGGTTACCAAGCCAGTCCACCGAGAGAGTGGTGCGGCACATGACATGGGGAACCGTTTGCGGATTGAAGCTGTCGACGAGCTTCCTCATGTAGGTTTCGTACTTGCCTGTCTGAAGCAGGTCGTCCAGGAATCGGCTGATGGGAAGATTCGTAATCGTGTGCAGCTGGTTGAAGACAATGTCGTAGCGAGACTTCAGTTCGCGGCGATAAGCGACTTCGAGCTCCGCTTGACTGGGCGGCAAGGAAGGCCCAACGGGATTGTAAACCAGCGTGAGTCGTAGGCCGCTATCGGCTTGGCCATATCCTAGCTCATTAAGAAGGCGTAACGCTTCAACCGACCGCCGGAAGACGCCATCGCCGCGTTGGCGATCACAGTTGTCTTCCAGGTAACAAGGAAGCGAAGCAACGACCTCGACGCCATGGTCGGCCAAGAACTGAGGCAGGTCGCGATATCCGTTAGCGACCAGGATCGTCAAATTGCAGCGATCGATGATTCGTCGCTCAAGCGCATGGGCCTGTTCGACGAGATAGCGAAAGTTAGGATTCATTTCCGGGGCACCACCGGTAATATCGAGCGTAGGAATCTCTAGGCGAGTCAGGGCCGAGATGATCGCTTCGGCAATCTCGCGAGACATGCTCTCACGGCGGTCTGGACCCGCATCGACATGACAATGCGTGCATGTTTGATTGCAGAGCTTGCCGACATTGATCTGCAAAACGTCGATGCCGGCGGCGTGAAGCAGTGGCAAATGGTGCTGTTGCAGAGCTTCATCAAAATGGGGGAGGTTGGCAACCAGGTCGCCTTGAAGGATTTCATGTTGTGTTTGAGCATGGGCGAGAGTGCTCTGGCGTCTGACGAGTGACAATTGCATTGATGGGAAACTTTCACGGCGGTCGGTAACGTTGCGAGATGTCAAGCGAGTAGCTTGTGCCAGTTCTTAGCAGCAGTCATCTCCGCATTCGCTAGGAGCTTCGGTGGTTACGTCGTAGTCCAATCCTTTCGTTTGGCGGGGATGACGCCGCGCATTTTGGTGGCACATAAACGGCTCGGCATCGTCCAGGGGAATCGGTTCTATGGGCTCGACAAAGTCGAACATTTCAACGTAAGGCTCAGCCTGCAGCAAACGAAACGTCTTATCACAGACGGCCATCCTTTCGCCGCGATAATAGATGTGACCATCGTCATCTTTAACCGTGGAAAAGGGGCCTCGGTAGATGACGGCCTGATTGCGTTCCAGGCAAGGCCCCTGCTTTCCTTTGTATGCCATGACAGTCACCGAACGAAACTCAATTCCTTCGACGGTCTGCCAGGGTTGGGCTTCGCGTTTGACGATTTCAATACCATGAAAGCCCGCCTCGACAAACGCATTCAAGAATTCATCTTCCCGAAACGCACCACTAATGCAGCCTGACCAAAGCGTTGGATCATTCTTGAGTGTTTCCGGAACGGTTTCGTCGCTCACAATATCGCTGACCGCTACGCGGCCCCCGACGCGGAGAACGCGGAACATTTCTGCGAACAACTGATGTCGATCGGAAACCTTCACAAGGTTCAGTACACAGTTAGATAAAACGCAGTCGACCGAATTGCTCTCGATCAGCGGCCGCTCACTGCGAATTCGTTCGGTTGCATGCCGCAGTGCATGGTAGCTGGTAAGGTCACTAGCCGGTTGGTCGGACAGGACGGTTGCGAGCTGGTCGAGATCCAACTGCAAGTCTTGTATCATGCCATTGCGGAATTCAACGTTCGCATAGCCTATTCGCTCGGCGACGGTCGGGGCGTGCTTTCGGGCCAGGCTCAGCATCTCTTGATTGCAGTCGACGCCGATGACACGCCCTTGCGAACCGACCATCTGGGCCGCAATGAAACAAAGTTTCCCTCCTCCACTCCCCAGGTCCAGTACCGTATCCCCTGGCCGGACATAGGGTGTAGGGTCGCCGCAGCCGTAGTCGCGTTCGATCACTTCATCCGGGATCACTTCCAAAAGCTTGGTATCGTATTGCACGGGACAGCAGAGAGCCGCCTCACGCTCTTGAGCAGCATCGGCATACCGCTGGGCAACGGCTTGATCGCTGTCGAGTTTAGGGGATGTGGACATAGTTGAATTTCACACTTGCTAATAATCAGTGATGTATGACCGAACATTGTTTTTGTACGTAACTTCGACCACGATTACCGTGACCAGGCTAACCAACGGTGAAAAAGGGCCTTCACAAACGGGGTTAGCCGTGTGCGATTGTATTGATCTCCCAACTTGCGGATGGCCTCGGTTTGCGTCGGATAAGGATGGATCGTGCTGCCGATCTTGCCAAGACCCAGTCCATGGGTCATGGCGAGGGAGATCTCGGAAATCATCTCGCCGGCGCTGGGTGCGACGATGGTCGCACCGAGGATCTTGTCGGTTCCCTTTTTAACATGAACTTTGACAAAGCCTTCCGTTTCTTCTTCGAGAATAGAACGATCTATCTCGGAAAAGTGCTGAATGTAGGTGTCAATGGCGCGACCTTGCTCGTTTGCCTGGTGCTCGCTCAGCCCCACGTGAGCGACTTCAGGAGAAGTATAAGTACACCAGGGAATGATCAGGTCGGTCCAGCGTTTACGTCCAAGGAAGAGAGCATTTTGAATCACTGCTCGGGCCATGAAATCGGCTGCGTGCGTGAACTGATAAGGAGAGCAGACGTCGCCGGCGGCGAAGATGTTTTTGTTGGTGGTCTGCAGGCGATTGTTCACTTTGACTTCTTTGTCGTTGTAGTCGACCCCAACGGCTTCGAGATTTAAGCCTTCGACGTTCGGTCTTCGTCCGGTCGCGATCAGAAGTTGATCAACATTTGCCTGTTTGCTTTCCCCGTCTTCGCTCCAGCTCAACTGAATGGGATCGCCTGATTCGACTTTCAGATCCGAGATTCCGTTTTGAAGTGTGATGCCATCACGTTGCAGGGCTCGAGCGACCAATGCACTGGCGTCTTGGTCTTCCTTAGGAAGGACGTGCGGCGAACGCCCTAGTAGTGTGACCTGCGATCCTAGAAGCGAAAAGGCTTGTGCCAGTTCGCAGCCGATTGGCCCAGAGCCCACCACGCCGAGCCTGTGTGGTAACTGGGTCAGCGAGAAGACGCTCTCGTTGGTCAGATAACTCACCTCGTTGAGGCCAGGGATTGCAGGGACGGCGGCGCGAGCGCCAGTGGCGATCACTGCCTTTTTGAAGTTCAGACGCGTACCATTGACTTGAATCGTCTGCGAGGCGACAAACTGGGCCTGACCAAAATAGACATCGACACCCAGTTTCTGAAACCGCATGGCTGAGTCGTTGTGGCTGATCTCGGCTCGTAGCGTCCTCATTCGCTGCATGACCGCGGGGAAATCGATCGGACCATCTTGAGACGTCTTTACGCCGAAACTGCCGCTTCGCCGCTGATGCAAAACCATGCGTGCGGCGCTGATGATGCCTTTGGAGGGTACGCAGCCCACATTGAGACAATCGCCTCCCATGAGGTCGCGTTCGATCAGAGCGACTTTGGCACCGAGACCTGCCGCACCGGCGGCAGTAACCAGGCCCGCCGTCCCGGCTCCAATTACGACCAGGTTGTATCTTCCGGAAGGTTGCGGTGGCTTCCAGTCTGAAGGATGCACGTTCTCGATGAGGAGGCGATTGGCCTGATCGTCCGGGCTTGTTTGGGGCAGCCGAGGGATGACACCGTCTTGAAGAAACTGTGGCCTGTCCTGGGGAGCCATGCGTTCTACCTGCTTTACAATACTTCGCGAGGATGCGTGATGAGCCAGGCCTCGATCTGGTGTGAATTGGCTGCCAACAGAACCAAGAGCAATGCGAAACCAACCAGTAGGATCGTACGCATTAAATACCTTGGAAGTGGCTCCTTGGTTTCGTTGAGTTCGGCATCACTTGGAGCAGGCGAGTCTGACGTGGCCGAATCCGCAACTTGGCTGCGAATTTTACTGCGGGCCAGGCGAGCGATGTAGACACTAACAATAACGGTGGCAGCCAGGCCAATTGCCAGGAAAATCCATTCGGCCAGCGTTCGCTCACGCTGCTCTCCTAAGGCAGCCCGCGTGATATATCCTAAGTAAACGTAAAGAAACGTCCCTGGCAACATGGCCAGCCAACTCGCGATCACGTAGGGCCAAAATCGAATGGATGTCAGCCCATAGAGATAATTCTGCACATTGAAGGGGATCGCAGGCGACAGCCTCAATAAGGCGACAATCTTCCAACCTCCCTCGCCAATGGCGCTATCGATGGCCGCGAAAAGGGGATACCGTTCCGCCCATTGGGTAACATGCCTGCGAACTCCGTACCGCGCGATGAGGAAGCACAACGACGCCCCGATCGTGGAACCAATCGAAACAACCACTGTCCCGATGCCAAGCCCAAAAGTGGCGCCAGCGACGAGCGTAAGAATCGTTCCAGGAACGAGAAGCACCGTGGCGACAATATAGGCGATCGTCAATACGACGGGACCCCATATCCCAAGAGATGAGATCCAGGTCTCGAGTGATGCAAGCAGATCTTTCGTCGGTAAACTGCGGACAATCAAGATCAGGCTGATCGCCCCGACTAAGACGGCGATCCAACGGACGACTTGAAGCCACATGGCGATCGGGTCCGTTGAGGCTGCGTCGGAAGGATCGGAATCTGAACCCTGCTGGGCATTCATACGGCTAAGAGACCTAGTGCATCGGCAACCATTTTTCTGTTTAGCCGATGCGCACCGGGAAGGTTGATCAAAATCATGAACCTAAAGTCTACCCGAACCGCTGGGCTTTACAGAGTGAAATAGCGAACACTCGATGACGGCGTATCGCAAGAATCCTTCTAGGCATTCCGCGGTGTGGTAAAGAAGCTATGCACGGTCGACCCAAAACCATGGTCGACCTCGTGGCGTTTGCGCTGCTCGCGAAAACCTTCGAGCTTCTCCAAAACACTCAGCCGTGTGTCCTGGTCATTGATGCAGATCGATTGGCCGGTGTGGCTTGACACGATGTACTCAAGTGTTCTGGAGTTGATTTGGTCGCGCGGAATTTGAACCTGGCGAAGTTCGATTCCCGGGACTTCCGTCGATGTTTGCTGCATAGCCGGTACTGCAGGTGGAGATGACGGCAAGCCTTCGGTGGCGATGCCCGGTGAATCGCTGGGGCTCCAACTCGGCGCGGGAGTCGTAGCAGGGCCTGGCATGTATTGTGGAGGGTGCACTTCGTCATACGGAAGGTAGATGGCACCAGTGTAAAAGTCGACGGCGAATGCCACTACGCCGGGGACGAAGAAGAACAGCATCCCCAGACCGTTGAGCGCGGCGACTTTCCAGTCGATTTGATGGGTATGCGGTTGGCCAACTCGCTCAGAATGCATCAACGATCCACATCCGCTCGAGAACAAGGCAACCGGCGCCAAAGCTACTGGGGTGGTGAGCGTTTTCAGAAATTGACGCCGCTGCATTCTATTTTTCCTTGGCCAAAGGGATTCCGCGGTCTTCTCAGGCACTCTCTGGTCTAAATATCTCGCCCCAGCAATGGTATCGACTTTTCGGATTGTGTCAGTTGAACCGAAAATGACGCGGAGATATTCGCAGCAAGCACTTTTGAAATCAATACTTGAATTCCCGTTAAAGTCAGCATATCGGCGACCGAAAAGGGCTCGCGGATCAGACTATCTTCGTTGCCTGATAGCACTGCTGGATCGCCGTTGCGTAAGTTCGTATGTCAGAACGGATTGTCAGGCTTAAGGTCGAAAACGGTGGGTTTGAATGTTCGCTCGCGAGAGAGTGTAATAAAGAATCCGAATTCGCCTCGTTCCCCCCTCATGGCATCGCATCATGCAGAAGATTTTCCTACCCGCTTTAGTCGTCCTGACTTCTGTCATCGCTGGTCACGGCTTGGCTCAATCTTTACCGAAACCCGCTGTAGACGGCCTGCGGTACTACTATCCGCCAGAGAGGGTAGAGCCTCGCGAAATCGAAACGGACATTTGCGTCTACGGCGGAACGAGCGGAGGTGTGGTCGCCGCGATCCAAGCGCGACGGATGGGCAAATCGGCGGTGCTGCTTTCCTTTGGTAAACATGTCGGCGGTTTGACTACCGGTGGCTTGAGCCATACCGATGGCGGCGGCGCGGATGTGTGCGGCGGAATCGCGCGAGAATTCTACAACCAAATCGGTCAACGGAACTTCAAGCCATCGGCTGCAGAAGATGTCTATAAGAAGATGCTGACCGAGGCTGGGGTTGAAGTGTATTATTTGGCGCATCTCGACAAGGTCAACAGAGACGGTACGCAGATCACTTCGATCTCAATGGAAGACGGCCTGGTTGTTAAAGCAAAGCAGTTCATCGATGCAACGTACGAAGGGGACCTTTTCGCCAGGGCCGGTGTCTCGTATGCAGTTGGCCGAGAAGCCAATAGCGTCTATGACGAAACGTATGATGGCATTCGTCAGCCAGGGACCGGCGGGCACAACTTCCCGACGGCAATCGATCCGTACGTGAGGCCCGGGGATCCCTCCAGTGGGCTTCTGCCTCGAATCGTCGCCGATGGAGGTGTTCCCGGCGAAGGAGACAAGGCAATCCAGGCTTATTGTTTTCGTATGCGGTTGGTCAAAGGGGAAGACCGCCTGCCGTTTCCGAAGCCGAACGTCTACGACACGCAGCAGTACGAAGTACTCGCCCGACTGTTCGAGTCCGGAGCCGATCCACGCATGGGTTGGTCGATCGATACGAACAATCACCATCTGTTCGATGGTGCCTACTTCATTGACTTTGTCGGGGGCAACACCGATTGGCCTGAAGGGGATTGGATGACCCGAGAAAAGATCTTCCAGGACCACGCGAACTATCAGATCGGCGTCATGTATTTCCTGACACATTCGCCACGAATTCCCGACCAGTGGCGAGATCGTTTCGCGGCATTCGGCCTGCCTTCCGATGAATATCAAGACACGAGTGGTTGGACACATGAACTCTACATCCGCGAAGGTCGTCGCATGCTGAGTGACTATGTGATGACCCAGGACAATTGCCAAGGCTACGAGGTGCCTGAGGATTCCATTGGTTTGGCGTCCTATAATATGGACTCGCATCATTGCCAGATGGTTGCGGTCGATGGAGCGATCCGCAATGAAGGTAATGTCGAGATTCGCGTGTCCCCCTACCCGATTGCCTACCGCGCGATTACCCCCAAGGCGTCTGAATGCACGAACCTTTTGGTGCCAGTTGCGTTGTCTTCCAGTCACATCGCATTTGGTTCGATTCGCATGGAACCGGTCTTCATGATCCTTGGCCAAAGTGCCGCGACAGCCGCCTCGCAAGCAATCGATGACAACGTGAGTGTTCAGAATATTAAGTACGAATCGTTGGCTAAGCAGTTGTTGGCCGATGGCCAAATTATCCAGTACGAAGGATCTTCTGAAGGACCGATCCATCCGAAGACGTTGAAGGGAATCGTCGTTGATGATCGAGACGCAAAACTGGAAGGAGAGTGGGAGGAGTCAAATCATATCCGCCCATTTATCGGTCGTGGATATCGTCACGACCAAGATCAAGCCAAAGGCAAATGCACTGCAACGTTCGCCACGAAACTGAAGTCTGGGGAGTACGAAGTCCGCTTGGCTTACTCGGCTAATAGCAACCGTGCGAGTAATTTGCCGGTTACGATTCGACACGCTGCAGGGGAACAAAGAGTCGTCGTCAACCAACGCGAGAAGCCAAGTATTGATGAGATCTTTGTGTCACTGGGTAAGTTTCGCTTTGACCAGCAAGGAGAAGTTGTCGTCAGTAACGAAGGGACCGACGGGCACGTGATCATCGACGCGGTCGTGTTCGTCTCGGTCGAGTAAGACTAAGAAGCTCGAAGGGCTCCTAGAATATCGACGCGAGCCGCTTGCCATGCCGGCCAAATGCCTGCGGCAATTCCCGTTACGAGAGCCACGGTCAACGAAACGAGAATCAATCGGAACGAGGGTAGGAAAGCAACGCTGACAGCCTCGGCCGAGACCGATAGACTGCTGAATTCCAGCGTAATAACGGCACTGGCGATGCCCAGTGCACCGCCAAGTAAGCTCAGGACGATACTTTCGGAAAGAACCAGTGCAAATACCGTTCTCCCCGTGAATCCTAGTGTTTGCAGGACTGCGTGTTCCTTGATTCGGTCTTGAACCGACATCACGGTCGTCGTCGAGACCAGGGAGAGCACGATGACGACGCACGCATAACCAAGGTACTTCGACATCTCGACAAGCTGATTCAAATCTCCCAGGCTCTTGGCTTGAAAGACTCCTTTGGGACGCGTGTCCGTTTCGACCGAACCTCCGCGAAACTTGTCATCGATCATTTCGCAGATCGCCAGTTGGTCGGTGCCTGGCTTCAGGATTACTTCATGTTGGGTAACGGTTCCAACCAAGTTCATCCCTTTTCCACGCTGCAAAAACTCGAGATGAGAATAGATATAGTTTTCCTCCGCCGGATCAGACGCGGTGAAGATGCCGGCAATCTGAACGGTTAAGTCTCCAATCGAGAACTTGTCGCCGACGCTTATACCGCGGCGTGATGCTACGGCACTGCCAACGACAGCAGCATCTTGATGTTCCTCGAATTCACTCCAGTTTCCCGCCTTCAACTGGAAGTCACGTGCCTTGCGGATCTTATCCGGGGGAAGGCCATAAAAGACGATCACGTCCAGGCTGGCTCGACAGTTATTGGTGAATACCTGGATTGGGATCACGTCGTCGACGCCCGGCAACTTTTGGATTTGCTGCTGGTAGTCTTGCGGTAAGTGGCTGGTGGCGGGGCAGAACTTGTTGGCCTGGAAGACGATCAACGAACCTTTCGCTGCTTGTCTCGCCTGCAAATCGGTCATGCCTTCTTGAACCGCGCCCACGAAGCAGAATACGAATAGCGCAATCGCGGCACCGACACAGGTCAGGGCCGTCCGGGATCTATGTCTCCACAGTGTTTTGAGGACCAATGGCAAGAACTTAAACATGTTCGACCTCTCGATCGGTCGTTTCGACCAGCTTGCCACGATCGAGTTGGAACTGCCGATGGGCGACCAGGGCGGCTGAACGATCATGAGTGACCATCAGCAACGTCACACCCAGTTCGCGATTCAAACGGCCCAGTAGATGCAGAATTTGCTGTGAGGTCTCCGGGTCGAGGTCTCCGGTCGGTTCGTCGGCCACGACTACCAGCGGATGATTCACAATCGCCCGAGCAATACCGACACGTTGTTCCTGACCGCCGGAGAGTTGCCGCGGATAGTGGCTCGCCCGGTCGATCAGATCGACGGCTTCCAGGGCAATCTTGACGCGTTGTCTGCGCTCAGCCCGCGACATCGGCAAAAGCAGCAAGGGAAGCTCGATGTTTTCGTAAGCGGTAAGTACCGGAACGAGGTTGTGGGTTTGAAACACGTAGCCAAGGTTCGCGGCACGCCACTTGGCCAACTTCGTGCGGGAGAGTGTCGTAAGATCCGTACCGTCAACGACGATGCTGCCGGAATCGGGGCGGTCGATCGTAGCGATCAGATTCAGCAGGGTACTCTTGCCGGTACCGCTAGCGCCCATCAGAGACAAGAACTCTCCCCGCTCGATCGCGAGAGATACGTCATCAAGCGGCGTGATGGTTTCGTCACCTTTGTGGTACTGCTTGGTAACATGGCAGACTTCAACCAGGGGCATGGCTATTCTCCTTCCGGGGGAAGTCGGTTGAGTGTGGAACGAACGACACGATCCGGCATGGTCATCGCGGACGACTCTTCCACTTCGTCAATTACTTCAATCCTCGTGTCATCTTGAAGGTCCATAGGAGGATTGAAGATCAAGCGATCTCCCAGATTCAATCCAGACAGAACTTCGCTCATAGGACTGGAAGGGTTGGCGACCACCGTGATCGACTTCTTTCGAGCCTTGCCAGCAGCTTGATCCGCGACCCACGCAAACGTTTGGCCGTTTTCGTTGAGCACCATTTCCGAAGGAATGTAAATTCGCATCTCTTCTTCCGACGCGTCTCCCTGTTGCTCAAGCTTAGGGGCGAGAAACGTAACATCAACGAGCATCTCAGGCTTGAAATACTCGGGTGGATTGGGCAAAGCTACTTTGACTTGTAGCGTGTTCTTTTGAATGTCCGCTTCCGAGCTAATAAACAGCACATGGCCTACCATCGGCTGATCAAGGGCTGGATTGTTGATGGTTACTTGTTGATTGAGGGATACTTGCGGGATGTTCTCGAAGCGAACGTCAACACGTACCTGAAGGCTATCTGGCCGATACATCGTTACGACGGTGCTGCTGTCTGATTCGGTGCGCTGCGAAGGCATCGTACCAAGATGTGTGCCCGGCGGACTCAGCAGCTGGTATATTCGACCAGCGACCGGGGCGCGAACAACCATCCGGTCGAGGGCCAGCTTGGCTTGGGCGAGTGCGACTTCGGCTTGACGCAAGCGCGCCTTGGCGGCTTGCAGTTCTGCCTGGGCGGTCTCCTTGGCTTCCACTTCATCGACCAGGAGATCGAGTTGAGTTTTGAGTGCCTCTTGCCGCTTATTCCAGGCAACCTTTTCGGCATGTAACGTACCCTTGCGCTGGATGAGTTCTTCGAGTGTCGCCTCGGCGGTCGCCAATCGCGAGATGGCTTCTTCGACGGTAATCTTGGAGACCGCAATGCCTGCATCGACTTTTCGTTGGTGATCGAGTTGGGCATACTCTTGCATCGCCTCGGCCCTGCGAATCTCGAACGGTAAGTTTTGTAACTGAGTATCGATCTGCGAAACCTGGGCCTCTGCTTCGGCGAGCTGTGCTTCCAGGTGAACGGGTTGTTCCACCCGAACGTTTGCCGCATCGAGTGCAGCTTGCGATTGCGCGACTTCGGCTTGACGTAAATCGCGATCAGCGACGGCCCGTTCATAGGCGAGTTGATTGTCCTCGCGAACCAGATTCGCGACAGGATCCCCCTTGCTAACCGCCTGGTCTTCCACCACGAGCAACTCTTCAATGACGCCTGGTGAGAGGGCGGCAACACGAATGGGTGTCGGGCGAGGTTCGACCCAGCCGGCTGCTTGAAACAACGGGGTTCCGGCAGACTGAGTTTTCGCTTTGGATGCGACAACCGGGATAACTTTCACCGGGGTGGCCGGGAAAATGAGATCCCAGGCCGCCCACACAAGCAAGGCCGCGAAACTAGCAACCAACACTCCGGGAATCAGTACACGCGAAACGAAGTGCCGCCGGATGGGCAGATCGGTACCGCGCCGATCCGCCGTCGTCGCGTCTCGGTCGATCGCGAGTTGTTTCAGATCGACTTCTGCCATGGATTACTTCCTCACGTAAAGACTGTTGGCGAGAACCGTCAGGTTGCCTTCGGCGTCACGCTTTGCTTTGCCACGAACAACGACCGTTTGAAGTTCATCCAGTTTCAGCGACTGGCGTGCATCCGCTTTGAGAACTTCCCCGTTTTCGTCAACGACTTTGACCAATGCCGTCGCGCCGGGAAGTTTGTCGGTTTCGCAGCAATAGTCCCAAGGTTTTTCGCACGCATCACCAGGGATATCGTTGCAAGCTTTCAGGGAGGGATCGACGATCGAGAACGCTGCTCGTCCTTCGACCCATGGATTGGCCGACCCACCGATGCGACCGACGATGGTGACATCTTCGTCATCCTTAGCCGATTCGCGAACGGCGATCACTTCCTGGGCTCCCTCTGGTTCGGAAGCCAATAGATATTTCGCCATCTCCGGCGAAGGTGCCCCATCATTGCGTGCTTCATTGGAATCGCCACTGGAACGGTTGCAACCAAGCGACACGAGGGAAAGTGCCATGATCAATATCAAAGAGAGAATCGTTTTCATGCTTATCCTTTCTAAAGTTCAAAGTACGTATTCAGACTGATTTCAACCCGTCGACCACCGGCATCCGCAGTGCACGGAAAGCCGGGGGAAGCGACCCCAAAATCCCCATTAACAAACCAACCAAGCACCCGATAAGAATGCACACGTTATCGATCCTGAGAGCGAACGCTCCCATGGTGAAACGCACCGAAGCTCCGTTGAAGAGAGTCAGTGCGATCAGTGTTGCCAACAAACTAGCCGAGGTCGCCAAGAGGAGTCCTTCTTGGATCAAGCTAAGCAGAATGGCGCGCCGCACAAACCCAATGGTTTGCAGCATCGCCAGTTCGGAGATTCGACCCACGACCGCCCCATACATGGTGTTCAGCCCAGCCAAAATCCCGGCACCGGAGATCAAAAAGACTACCAACCAAGCTAGCCAGCGGATGGGACCATAGTCACGCTGCAGTCCCGCGTAATACTCTGTTTCCCGTGCGGCTTGCAGTTCCAGATCGAGACGTTCTTTGCAGAATAAATCAATGTCGCTGTAGTCGCCTGACGAGCCAAGCCGCAGCGCCACCAGGCTCAGGTCTTGCCGCTTCATGGATTGCTGAAGTTCGTCGAGACGGCACCATACTTCGGATTCAAATGCCCCACCGGTCGCGGAGAACGTGCCCGCAACTTTCCAGGTGCGTCCTTCGAACTGGACGTCATCTCCAGGGGTAATAGCATCCTTGGCGAGGCCAAGTTTGACAGCGGCCATGCGGCCGATCAGAGCTTCACCTGGACCTGGCCAATGCCCGCTTTCCAACTGAATCCGATTGCGAACCAATAGTACCTCAGGCATGACGCCACGCACCAATCCCATAGCCGGCTGGGTCATCGAATCGGTGAAGACTTCCGTGCCCAGGTAGAGTTCTGGCGAAACGTATTTCTTGCCTTGTCTTACTCGAATGTCGGGAATGCTGGCCGCAATCAAGTCGCTGGAGCGCATCGGAATCGATGAGTATTCCAAGTTCTCTCCCATGCCGAGCGAGAAGACCAGCACGGTGTCGGAATCTCCGCTGACTTGCAGGTTCTTTTCGAGCCCTCGAATAAAGCCGACGACAATAAATACCAGCAAAATAACCGCGGTCAGCGCACCCAAAGTAAGCATGGTGCGCAGAGGTCGACGGAACAGATTGCGAGTCGCGTAATCCCAAGCAAGGGGGCGAAACCACATGGTAATACCCATCGTAGGGGCAATCGAGCGAACGAGGCTTAACAAGACCATCCGCGCAGACGGATGCTGAGCGACATGTTAAGACCTCACGATGCGAGAAGGCATCACAGGTTTAGCAGGTTAGTGCAACGAAGAGGGTGCGCAGCTGGCGGCCTGAAAGCACATGCTTGTCAGAGAGTACAGAATCACGCTTTCGTAGCGTTGTCGATTCATCGAGAGAAACAGACGGAAAAGCAGGGTAGAATGCCAATAATGCTAACTCTGGCAAATCGATGCTGACATCATGGCGTTCCTGAACCGCACCATTGCAGATCCCTTGGCAGGTCTTGTGCTGCGAGTCGGAGTCGTTTGGCTCTATCGGGTCACTTTCAGAAGACTTCGAGGAACAGCAGCAGCAAACCGGCGATTCGGTTTTCGAGTCGTCGCCAAGTTGCGAGCTTACTCCGTACCCATGACCGACCGCGCACGCGAGCGGGCAGTAGAGCAGGGCCAGGATGGTCAGTAGTGAAATACTTCGCACGGATCGATGTTCCTTCTACCTATCATTGTGCGCACCATATGCCAGCGAGGCAAGTTCAGTTATGTCAGCCCCAACGTTCCACAGGCTCATCTCTCTCTTTTTGACGGCCCGGATATTGTCATTCTTGACCTGAAAACGCACGATAGAGACCGCACATAGTGAATTCAAACCAAGTTTCTGGCTTCGCCAACCCTGTGGGTGGCATCCTTCGTCATTTTAACACGTTTCATGCCCGCTAAGAGTGTCTCTCCACATGTCGCCTTGCTGATTGAAACCTCTCGGACTTATGGTCGAGAGCTACTGCATGGGGTGCGCAAATACGTGGCCGAGCGTGGCCCCTGGTCCCTTCTGGTTGAGTCTCGATCGCTGGAGTCCCCTGCCCCACCCTGGCTGCCGGCCTGGAGTGGAAACGGAATCATGACTCGCAGTGGCTCACAGGCCATGGTCGACTCGGTAAAACGCGCCAAGGTTCCAACGGTAGAATTGCGTTCGACTCGTTTGAAGCACTCCTTTCCATTTGTTGGCGTAAACAACTTCTCGTTGGGCAAGCTAGTTGCCGAATACTTTTTGGATCGTGGCTTTCGCCATTTCGCCGTATATCAATTGGGGGCCGAGGAATACTTCCAACAGCGTTGCGAGAATTTCGTGCAGACCGTCGCCGACAATGGTTACGAGGCCTCGCGATACCATCCCTTGAACCGCCGCGAACAGCCAACCGAATGGGAGCAAGCCCAAAGAGAACTGGCCGATTGGATCCATGGATTGCCCAAGCCGGTCGGCGTGATGGCTTGTACTGATCAGCTCGGCTTCTGGTTACTAGATGCCTGCCGTCGATGCGGAGCGATCGTGCCGGAGGAGGTCGCGGTCGTCGGGGTCGAAAACGACGCCTCGCTTTGTACGATGGCATCGACTCCCCTTTCGAGTGTCGAACTCAACGGCACGGCGATCGGCTATCGGGCCGCAGAACTCTTAGAGTATTTGATGAAAGGGGGGAAGCCGCCAAAGAAACCGATCCTAATTGAACCACTGGGAATCGTTACACGGCTGTCATCGGATATCGTCGCGGTGGAGGATCGTGATCTGGCGAATGCCTTGCTATTTATGCGGGAGCATGCTTGTGAGGGAATTGGTGTGTCCGATGTGCTGAAAGAGGTCGCCATTTCGCGAAGCTCGCTGGAACGGGGACTGCGGAAGCTCTTAGGGCGATCGCCCAATCAGGAACTCCTTCGTTTGAAGTTGTCGCGGGCGGAGGAAATGCTCATCCATACCGATCTCACGCTTGCCGTTATTGCCCAGCGTTGTGGCTTCCGAAGAACCCAGCATCTGGCCGAAACTTTCCGCGAAGTGTTTGCCGTGCCGCCAGGACAATACCGCCAGGACCGGCGTAAAGCTCGCTAAGGCAAAACCTGGGATGATAAAATAACGGAGCATGAAGACGCATTTGCGGATTGTTTCGTTGGCTGGCATGCGTCACGATAGGAATATTGCTCGGACGAAGAGAAGTAGTTCGTCGCGAACCCTTCCTCTTATCTACCTCATGCCCATGCCTGCCTCGGAGCTACGCAATGTCTCGATCGACTCTGGATCGCCGTCAATGGATCACACAAGTATCAGCGGCTGCTTCTACTTCGATGGTTTTTGGCGCACTACCTGTGCTGCATGGCGCTGAGAAGCCGCGGGATGTGAATAGCCGACTGGGAATTGGAGCAATCGGCCTTCGCTACCAAGGTTCGGTCATTACTGAAAAAGCGGCTGCTCACGGCGATATCGTCGCGCTGGCTGACGTTGATCGTGAGATTCTTGAAAAGGCCAATTCCGACTTTGGTGGGAAGTCGGTACTAATGGAGGACTACCGTGACCTGCTCACCCGCGAGGATGTCGATGTCGTCATGATTGGTACACCGGATCATTGGCACACCAAAATGGTGATCGATGCTTGTCGAGCCGGCAAAGACGTTTACTGCGAGAAGCCACTCACGCTCACTATCGATGAAGGCAAGAAATTACGAGAAGTCGTGAAGGAAACGGGACGCGTCGTCCAAGTGGGGTCCTGGCAGCGAAGCGACATTCGCTTTCGCACCGCGGTCGAAATGGTTCGGCAAGGGTGGGTAGGTAATCTAGAAAGAGTTGACATCGTTTTGGGCAAGAACAAGACGGGCGGTCCCTTTGAGACAAAGCCGATTCCCAAGACCTTTAACTGGGATCTGTGGCAGGGGCAGACGCCTGATGTTCCCTATATTCCAGAACGGTCGCACTATACGTTTCGTTGGTGGTACGAGTACAGCGGCGGTCAAATGACCGACTGGGGGGCGCACCATATCGATATCGGACAGTGGGGAGCCGGAGGCCTTCCGGTTGAAATTGAAGGAACCGCCAAGATGCCTTCGGTGGAAAATGGCTACAACGTCGCGATCGACTATCACGTTACGTACAGGCTCGATAATGGCGTGGAAATGACCGTTTCCGACGAGGGTCGTAACGGTGTCATGTTCACGGGCGACAAGGGACGGATCTTCGTGAATCGTGGGACGCTCGATGGCGCACCGACCGAGCGCAAACTACCACGTGAGGACTTCGTGCTCTACGATTTCGACAATCTCCAGCGCCCAGAGCGAGCCGGCAAACTCGATGCGATCATCAACCACATGGGGAACTTCTTCGACTGTGTTGCTTCGCGAAAGTTGCCTGTCTCTGATATCGAAAGCCAGCATCGTAGCGTCAGTACCTGTCACTTGGGGAATATTTCGATGCGACTTGGACGCAAGTTGACTTGGAATGCCAAGAGTGAGACGTTTGATGGAGACGAGGAGGCGAATCAGCACCTCAGTCGCCCGCAACGTTCCGGATACGAGACCGTATAAATCCATCCCAGCTTTGCTAGCGAAAAGATGTCATGAAGCCCCAGCCCATGATTAACCGCCGTACGTTCCAAAAGTTTTCCGCAGGCCTTCTGGGTGCGGCTTGGACGTCACCATTGCTCGCGTCCCCCAGTCAGTTTCAGCTGAATTACATGCTCCCGTCGTGCATGTACGGCTATAGCAAACTGGAAGAGATTCTTCCGGAAGCCAAAAAGATTGGGGCTAGGCACATCGACATTTGGCCCAAAGTTCATGGGGACCAACGCGAGCAAATCGAAGCGATGGGTGTGGAACGCTTCGCAGAACTTCTTGAGGCGAACGACGTAAAGCTCGGTTGTATAACGCAGTACAAATTGGGCCCTTTCGGTTTGCAAAGTGAGATGCCACTTGCCAAACAGTTTGGGTGCCCCCTAATGATTACCGGTGGTGCCGGCCCGAAGGATGCCAAGGGCCCTGAACTTAAGAAGGCGGTCGCGGCCTTCATTGAAAAGATGAAACCGCACCTCGAGATCGCGGAGGAAAACGGAGTTACCATTGCTATCGAGAACCACGCCAACAACCTGATTGATTCACCAGACTCGCTGAGGTGGTTGTTTGAGTTGCGTCCCTCGAAGAATTTGGCGATTGCCCTGGCCCCGTATCATTTGCCACAGGACGGAAAGCAGCTTGCGGGACTCATTCGCGAACTAGGCGAGGGGATACAAATGTTTTATGCCTGGCAGCATGGAGCGGGTTCGCATCAGCCAATGCCGGTCGAGCAGCAGTTGCTGCAGATGCCAGGTCGCGGTCCGCTCGATTTTCAGCCACTATTAGAAGCCTTAGCAGAAGTGAAATATCAAGGGTGGACTGAGGTATTCATGCACCCGTTTCCACGTGGAATTCCCATCTTGCCTACCATTGCCGAAACGACAGCCGAGATCGTGCGAGGGCGTGATTACCTGAGCCAGTGTGTTTCAAAATTGAATAAAGGAAACTAACGTGTCGGACAAAGTACTCATCATTATTGGCGACGCATCCGAAACTCTCGACACGCTGTATCCTTACTATCGGCTGCAAGAAGGTGGCTTCGAGCCTGTGGTTGCAGGCCCACGACGAGGAAAGTTTCAGATGGTGATGCACGAGGTCAAGCCAGGCTGGACGATCACCAAGGAGTGGGAAGGCTACACGATAGAAGCGCAAATCGCGTTTTCAGAAATTGTTCCCCAGGATTACGCCGGCATCATGTTCAGCGGCGGACGTGCTCCGGAGTATATTCGCTACGACGAACACCTCATCGCAGCTACACGCTGGTTTGTCGATCACGGTAAACCAGTGGCTTCGGTATGTCATGGCGTCGAGGTGCTCGCCTACGCCGATCGAGTACGCGGCCGACGGATGGCGACTGTTCCAAAGTGTAAGTTTGACTTGGAAGTATGTGGGGGAACGTTCGTCGACGAGCCATGTGTCGTCGATGGAAACATCGTCAGTGGCCGCACTTTTCATGATAACGGCCGCTACTTCGGGGCATTCATGGAAATGCTTGAAGCTGCCCGTAAATCAGCGGCCAATGGAGTAGGGGCGTAATCTACTCCACCACGAGCACTCCGTTCATCACCATCCAGTGGCCGGGGAAACTGCAAAAGTATGGGTAACGCCCCGGTTTCTCTGGTGCTTGGAAGTAAATGGTGAATTGCTTCTCGGGATCGACAATGTCCGTATACGTTAGGACACTACTGGAATCGGGAACATATTGATTCAGCGCTGCTTCGGGATCGGCCACGAGTTTGTTGGCAAGATCCCCTACCGTGGCCAGCGTGCCTGGTTCGATGAGAACCCAGTTATGCGGTACGACGTCGGGATTGGCGAACGTGAGTTCAATCAACTCACCCGCGTTTGCTGTGAGTTCCGATGTGGAGTAAGTCAGGTTCTTTCCTGCTTCCAAGTGCAGCTTGCGATCCGGTTCCGAAGCCGGTTTCTTCTGCCAAGGGTTGGGTTTGCGATTTCCAAGCAGCGCAAGATCGCGCAGCAGTGGATGGGCTGCGATAACCTTCTCTCCGGGCTGATTGTTCGGGACGGCATCAAACGGGTGATCGAGCTTGTGCACGGTAACGAACAACTCTTGGGCTTCGCCTGCGTCGACTTTCAGTAAGAGGTGGAGTTGGTTGACCGGCTGGAGATCAGGCATCTCGACAAAGATGGTCTTTTCATCAAGCGAGTGAACAAAAGCGATCTCGATCGCCTCGTGTCCAATCACATTGGGGTGGCTGGGAGCCATTTCTGGCGAACCGTACCCCGGTCCATAGCGATAGTTCCAGGCTTGGGCGAAATGTGTCTTTGAGTTGCGAATGATTTCGCTATCGATTGGTTCCTGGTATTCGATCAAAACACCGTTCTCATATACGTGAAAGCGGACTGGCATCTGTATGGCTTTGCCGGTGTACCGTACACGATGAAGGCAGCCATCGTCCGGTGTGTACGATCCCCATCCAGCCATGCCGCTAACGTAAAGCTGGCCATCGGCCGGATTGGTTGCCGCTCGGTGTG
The DNA here is from genome assembly GCF_007748115.1 of Bremerella volcania. Taxonomy (NCBI): domain Bacteria; kingdom Pseudomonadati; phylum Planctomycetota; class Planctomycetia; order Pirellulales; family Pirellulaceae; genus Bremerella; species Bremerella volcania. Next base: position 5,534,539 of record NZ_CP036289.1, on the reverse strand, counting down.
CTCCCGAGCGGAATTCACCAGGCAGCGGCTTCACGGCGCCTTGAGCTTGTCCATCGACTTCATCACGAAGAACCAGGAAATGCGTCCCCATGCCAAACGAAGTATGAATGAGCTGATTCTGCAGTGGACCAAACCTCGGGTCGGAATTGATCGCCTGGCCGCCGCTGCTGTTATCCAGACCACGAGGCATGTATACCAGCGGCAGTGAGGGTGCTTGACCCTTCTTCGGACCGCGATATCCAAAGTGGGGCACTTCCTTCAAGCTGGGGTCAACAAGGCAAACCATCGAAGCAGGCGTCCATGCTCCCTCACTGCAAGGAACGGTCACTTTGCCGTCCGACGTGATTCCCAATCCATCTGGATTTCGAAAGCCGGTCGCCAGGACTTCGGCCCGTTTGCCATCAGCGGAAATGCGAAGCAGGCCATCCTTGCCCGAGGCAGTGTAGAAGCGTCCTTGGGAATCGATTTCCAGTCCGCAGATGTAGTCGTGTCCGCCAGGAGAAGTGTCATAAACATTCGAGAAACACTCGTAGAAGTCTGCCTCGCGGTCGTCATTGTGATCGACTAGACGCGAGATTTGATCTCGCCCCAGAACGTAGATTTGGTTGTCCCACACGGCTACTCCCAGGGGCTGGTGAAGACCGGTCGCGAAGCGTTTCCAGCGAATCTCATCCAGGTCCGCATCCAGGCCTGTCGCAAGCCAAACATCTCCGGTCATGGTTGCCACAACGGCTGTGCCATCTTCCAGAAAGTCGTGATCGCCAACGAACATCAAGGTTCCCCACGGATTGTCTTGGGGCAATTCAATCGTATCGATTGCGTACGGCTGGTCATTACGACCGAGCTTGCCGTAAGTAACTATCTCTTGCGGCCACTGCGTTGGAGGCGTCTTGATCGACGTTGCTAACGGATGCTCGCCAACAGGCATCACGGTTCTCGAAAACTTGCCATCTTCTTCCCAAGGTGCGTCGAGCATTTCGGTATCGCCGATTCGATACGAAAAGACGATACGCGGTCCGACGCGGTAGTACCCGTGGTACTGGAATGGTTGATCAGGCCGCTTTACTTTCGGTTGTTCGACGACAGGGCCAGCGGGGCGAAGGCCGTCCATAAATCCATGGCGCACCTCGGAAAACTTCACGAAGCCACCCTTCCAGACGGCTGCGTAGGTCAGTGTTTCCGGGTCAAAGCAAGTCGACAATGCTCCTTCATCTCCGAGTTGTACACAGACTCCTTTGTTGACGGTCTGGCCTGGCAGGTGTGTAACGCCTGCCAGAACTGGCGACTTGTCGCGCTGACTCCAACGGGCATCTTTCCATACTGCCTCATTCTGGTTGCCCCAGTGCCCGAACTTGCCTCCGTCAAGCCCAGGAAAAGCAGGCAGAAGGTGCCAGTGCCGAGTTGCGGAAGCGAAATGGATTGCTTGCTTGCGGTAAAAATCATAGACACGATCTCGGTTGACGTTCTCTTGCCATAGATTCCAAAGGGCTGGCGTAAGCGGGGCTCGATCGAAAGTAAACGCGACCGGTTGATCTGCCTCGTGGACCAGCGTTGATAGTTCTTTGTCATGCTCGAGATCTAAAAGGAAACGCACAAGATCGCGACGCTGTGAAAGACTCATCGCGCTGGCCATTCCCGTCGGCATAAGTGTGCCCGTTTCTCGCGACTGGTCGATATCCGCTTTCAGCAGGGAAACCGTCTTCTGCGCGGCAGGATCAAAGACTTCAATTGCCTCGTCCGTTTCACCGCGCTTGTACCCTTGAACGATCTGTCCATCGGCCAGTTGAAAGAGCCACGCCGTATATTCTGGCTTGACGGTATGACTTGGCCACAAGATGGCCTCAACAATCTGAGTGGGCGCCAGACGTTTATTCACCTCATTCAACGAGGGGCCGACGCTTCCCCCTTTCTGGCCGACTTGGTGGCAAGAGACGCATGCATACTTCGCTGACCGAAACACGCTCATGCCGCGGGGCGCATCCCCTTCGGCAGCGGAGAGCTTGGCGATCTTCTCGCAATATTCACTATCGAACGCGACGGGCAGTGGTTTTGCTATGGTGACCTTCGGTACGCCACAGAACTCATTCGCATCTTGTCCAAGTAGAATCGATGGCTTAAGTGCCAAGGTGAGCGCGAAAAGAACGATGAAGGAGACTTGATTCCGGCAGGTAGGCATCGTAAGCAGCCAACGTCGAAGGATAAGAGTAAAATGGCAGGAGAAACAGAGGAACTCGCAATATACCACTGACATTGGCGGCGCACAAAAAAAGCTGGGAAACGAATTCAGCGTCTCCCAGCTTGATGGATTTAATGCAGTGTGGCGGAAAGCAGCCGCCTATGCAGACTTTCGCAGAACCTTAAGGCTAGTGTTGGCCAGCGCGGAGAGCCGCTGAAGGTCGTGGTCGACCATTGTCTCGACGAGTTCCTGGAAAGACATCTTGGGTTTCCAGTTCAACTCTTCTTGTGCTTTCATGGGATCGGCAAGCAGCAGATCGACCTCGGCCGGGCGATAAAACTTAGGATCGATCACGACGTGTTTTTCCCAGTTCAGTCCAACCCGATCGAACGCGATTTGAACAAAGTCACCCACGCGATACGTTTCACCGGTGCCAATCACATAATCGATAGGCTTGTCTTGCTGTAGCATCAGCCACATCGCTTCCACATAGTCGCCAGCGAAACCCCAGTCGCGACGGGCGTCCAGGTTGCCCAGACGAACTTCCGTGGCGAGCCCCAGTTTAATGCGTGCGACGGCATCACTGATTTTTCGAGTAACGAACTCAAGACCGCGTCGTGGAGATTCATGATTGAAAAGGATCCCACCGCACGCATACATATCGTAGCTTTCACGGTAGTTGACAGTCATCCAGTGACCGTAGGCCTTAGCGACGCCATAGGGGCTGCGAGGGTGAAATGGAGTCGTCTCTCTCTGAGGCGTCTCATGGACCTTGCCGAACATTTCGCTGCTACTTGCTTGGTAGAAGCGAATCGACGTGTCGACCATGCGGATCGCTTCCAGAAGTCGCGTCACGCCCAATCCGGTTACCTCTCCGGTAAGGATGGGCTGGTCCCAACTGCTGCCTACAAAGCTTTGGGCTGCCAGGTTGTAAACTTCGGTCGGCTTGATCTTCGCAATCAAGCGTTCCAGAGATGCTTGATCGAGCAGGTCCGTGCAGTGGAGTTCGATCTTATCGGTGAGGTGTTCGATGCGCTCGAAGGCATTGGTACTGCTTCGGCGAAAACAGCCATGTACCTGATAGCCTTTTTCGAGAAGGAATTCAGCAAGATACGAACCATCCTGGCCCGTGATTCCGGTAATCAGCGCGATATTCGACATGACAATTACTACGCCTTCTTTGCTTGACAGGGGACCATCCGTGGTGAGGCAAAGATAGCGGAATTCGTGGTTCGATAAAATCCCAATCGAATTCAAGGATTACGCTGAGTCTAAGCAGCACGTGATGCACTTGCCGAGCGAGCTTCCAGTAGATTGCCGGCTAAATGAGCCACCACATCAACAAGTTTCGGAAAGACTGCTTTCCATGGCTCATTTTCTACGGTGATACTTGGCTTAGATTCCCATCCCTGCTCATTCTCAAAGGCAACGATCTGACGTTGGAGATGTGACGGGTCATCCAGAGAAAAGAACTGAGCCCCACTTCCGGCAACCTCGCGAAAGATGGGAATATCGCTGGCAAATACGTGTAGGCCGTGGTGTTGTGCCTCAACGATCGGCAAACCAAACCCTTCTGCTTTCGACGAGAAAAGAAAGCCTTTGCTTCTTTGGTAGATGTAATTCAGGGCGTCATCATTGACGTTGTCCAGAAAATGAAGACGTTTGCCTACTTCAGGGTGGTTGGAAATTCTCGCGACCAAGTCGTCGCACTTCCAGCCGACGCGGCCGACAAGTGCTAGCGAAACATCGACGCCTTCCTGCCATAGAAGCTCAAAGGCATCGAGCAGATAATGATGATTTTTACGGACTTCAATCGTCGAAACCATTAGATAGGGGGCTTTTTCGCGCTCAGCGAAGAGTCGGCGAATATTCCCAGGTACCTTGGAAATATCGACCTGTCGGACCGGGCCGATGTCACATCCCAATCGAACGTGGCTGACATTGTGTCTTTCGATCGGGGCGTTCTCTTCCTGAATGAACCGCCACAAGTCATCTTCTCCGGCTTGAGCGTCTCCGAGAATAAAATCGACCGTACGCACCAGACGCTGCATCCAAGGCGTAAACTTGGTGCGCATTCCCCCGTCGAAGAATTCGGGAAACCGTATTGGGATCAGGTCGTGAACCATGGCACCAACGATGGCTCCGTTCTGCTGGGCGCTTTGAATAGCCTCGAACAGTTCCGGTAGATCCCACCAAGAGTCCGGCATCAAGATAACATCGCCTGTCCCAGGATTGACGGCGACATGAGGCGGTCGAAGCCGCTGAATCACTTTGCGAGCAAAACGATCGATGGTTCGCGGGTACAATAATTTTCGGATACGTGTGCCGAGCCTATTGAGCTTCAAGCGGTTTGCCGTTCCGACCCAATTTGGAACAAGGTCTTGGCAAAAGGCTGCCCAGCTGCGTCCTGACTTGCTGTAACCACGCGCCGCACACCAGCGATCGACATGCACGAACCGACCGTCGATATGAATGACCGGAAAACATTCAATTTTCGTTTCCGGGTTTGCCGAATAGGCCAGCGATTCTCGCGCGAGGCTGCGAACGACGCGCTGAATTCCTGTGTGATAGTCTTGCGAAGCGGTGTGCGTGATGTCGATCAATAGTCGACGTATCGGTGGGTTCATCCGTCTAGTTCAATCCGTGCTTGCCAATAGTTTCTATCCGAGAAACGGCAACGATGAACTTAGCAGACCTTACACCAGGGAAGAAGACCAAACTCGATACCCCACCAGAGGCTTGGACGACATTACAACGATTGGGTTCTGCGGGCATTCCCCCCCCAAAATCATCACATCGCAAGTTGCTTATCAGGACGCGTTTAAAATCAACACGGTGGATACTGGTAGGCATCCCCCTAATGCCTTTGATAGACACGTGTTATACGGATGTTGTAGGGGAGTGGCTTGATCAGTGAGGAAAGTTGAGCTGGACGACCCGTTGCCAATTAGCTGAATCTTTCAATCAGTGACAAAACCATCCTGCCTGACAATAGGACCGCAATCAGTAGCGAGCAAGTTGCAATGGTGCATGCCGGGACTTTCAGTTTTGTGGGGGGAAGCTTGATCGCCAGGTAGAGCATTGCGAAAGCAAGCAGCGGCACGCCAATGACGGTAAGGGCCTGGGCGAAGACAATCAAAGATACGCTGGAAAGCCCTAACCAGTTGACGGCAATCGCGACCAGCATTCCCACTGCCAGTCCGGCCACGGTGAGGGCTTTTACCGGTTGATCTTTCACGCTGGCAGACATCCCCAGGCTGTCGCTCAGGGCCGTTCCCCCAATTAACGCATTGACCAGGAGCGAACTAAATGCACCAGCAGAGATGCCAATGCAAAACATGAACTTGGCCCGCGGTCCGATCAACGGTTCAAGTTGCTTGGCGACATCCGTGATGCTGGTCAGCTTCGCGTCCTGAAGGACCGCAGCTGAAGTCACCATAATGATAAAGCTGATGCCCCCGAGGACTGCAATACCAACGATCGAGTCAACGATTCCGTTGGCGATGTTATCGCGCGTCCAGTTCTTCTCGCGAACTCCGTAGATTTGATAGAACGCTCCGGCGATGGAAAACGTCGTGCCAAACATTCCCAGTAACATCACGATGTTTTCCGGAGAACCACCACCGTCTGGAAAAGAAGGAATCATTCCGGCGAAGATCTTGGAGATTTCAGGCTGAACGACCGCCAGATTCACAACGAAGCCTAGCAGCATGATCCCTACCATCACCATCATCATTTTTTCAATAAATCGATATGGGGTACTACTGCCGTACAAGGCCCATACCAATCCGGCATTGATCAAAACGATGGCCACGAGCGACATCCACCAGGCCGAGGCCCCCATGTTCGTGCTGTCCGTCGCAATGTTGATCACATCGATGATGGCCAGGTTGTTGGTAAATTGGAAACAACTGGTGATCAGAAAGAATACAATTCCAATTCCTACGGAAACGGGTCGACCTAATCGGTGAGCAATTTCCGAAAACGGAGTACGGTCGAAGCTCGTGCCGATTACGGCCGCGAGAAAGACGGTAAGCGCCATGAATACTGATGCCAGGCCCAATACCCAGATCATGTTATAACCGTACGCAGCACCTACCTTCGAGTTGGCCAAGATGCTGCCTGGTCCGAGCACGACCGAGGCGACGACAATCGCCGGTCCAATCGCTTTGACGACTCTCAGGAAGGAAACTTGCTTTTGGCTTTCAGCCGCCGCATCCGACATGACTCACTCGCTTTCATGCGATTCGATCGGTGAAGAACTAGCGCAATTCACCGACAGAGTTGGGGTTTCTGGGAGAGGGGTGTCATTATCGCCGATCGTGGGCGTAAGATTCAAAGGGAAAAGTCAACGATGTTTTCCCCTGGCTCAACATCTGCAATGAGCCCCGACTTTCGATCGCTGCTGTATTTTTCAGGCAGAATCGCTTCAGCGGATTTCTCAGGTCCATGATCGATGAATGCTGAGATCATTACGCGGTGCTTACCCAGGGGGACACCTGGCCCGAACTGCTCGGTGCCGGCGACATAGGTGCCATCTTGTTGAATTTCGGCGAAGGCCATCATGGAACCTTCTTTCTCGGGAACAAATACGATCGTACCTGTCGGTAGCGTCTTGCCTTTGTATGTCACCGTTCCTGATACTTGTCCCATCTCAGGCCCTTTCGGGCCGCAGCCCGCCAAGAGTGACACCAGAAAGAGACACGCTGTGGTTTTCCAAGTAAACCTTTTCATGACGCAATCACTTAAACATAGGTAGAACGAAGCGGTAGAAAATGATCGTCGCTCGCATGAATTCGAGCGACGATCGCGCGGATTTATGTTTATAGTCCGGAGACGACCTCGCCGTTGTGGCGTGTCGCAACCGCTTTAAGCGTATCGAGAGGCATTGTTTCCGTCAGGAATTTGACGCTTCCGTCGCACATCACAAACAAAGCACCACCAGGATGGTAACTGGAGAACGGCGTCGAGTTGTTGCCATACGAGCCTGGGAAATTGATCGGATATTGAACCAGCTTGTGGTCGATCATCAACCATTCGTTCGCGTTGTAGGAAGTCGAGCCCCACGTCCACGGCTTCAGACCTGCAAATCCTGAGGCAGTACTGACCTTCGAGGTCTCACCCAACAGAAACGTATTGGTGGTTCCGTCAACAATGTCGGCAAAGCGTGTTCGGCTATTGGGATAAATGATCCCCGATTTTGAATAGCCGACTCGGCCAGCTGTCGTTGCGGCAACGAAATCAACGTCGACCGAACCGCCATTGCCTCGGTAGTGAAGACCACCCTGGACGTTGTGATATGGAAAGTTCGTGGTAACCGGCTGGTCGGAAGAAAGCTCGCCCAGAGGAGACGACGGGCAGGTGATCCCGGGGACGGCCCCAAAGATTGGATTATTTTGGTTGTGGCTGCGGTATGGACTCCGCGTCATCATGTAGTTTGCCGCGAGTGCCTCCATCCCTTCATACCGGGTGTTCTGCTCAATAAATGGGAAAATACGTGGAACCCAACCTACCGCGTAGAATTGCCATGAAGTATCCCCACCGGTCATGAATCGCCCGTAGGTATCGTGGTAGTTATGAAAAGCCAGGCCCAATTGCTTCAAGTTGTTACTACATTGCATGCGCCGAGCGGCTTCTCGTGCTTGTTGGACCGCCGGCAGCAGCAAGGCAATCAACACACCGATAATGGCGATGACGACAAGGAGTTCCACCAGCGTGAATCCGCGATTTCGTTTCATTGCATAACCTTTATAGAGAAAGAAATAGAGATGACTTCACGGTAAAGTTGGCTCATGATGTCAGCTGATATCAACTTGGCCAAAAAAAAGCATGAGGGAAATTGAAAAGGGGCAGTCACGAGGCCGCGTACCCAAGTCGTTCATATCTTTTCAGTAACGCAAAGAACGCGCCACGAACGATCAAATCACACGGCTGATCTCGACTTTCAACCAAATTGGTTTGAATTCGTCGAGAAACGGTCCAAAAAAACGAGATGAGGTGCAAAGTGAGGGGCCGTCTGTGCCGTCGATTTCATCGAGGCTTATTGCAATTCGCCCAAAAAATGAGCGGGAAAAGCTTGCTATTGATCAGCCCACCCGTCAAAATGATATCAGCTGACATCATATCGGCCAAGATAAAAAAATAGATTAGGATGCATTTTCTAAGAGAATCTACGGCGAGAACTTGTCTGACTCTATGGATGGATGCATGGAAAGTAATATCAGCGGAGAAACCCATTGCAGTGTTGTGGCAAAGATTTACTGGTTGACTTAGCAAGAAGTGACGCCACAATGATGTCTCGTGACATCTTTGCCATGTGTTCGGATCCCTTTTCATGTCGCGGTGGATCGAATCGTCGTAGTTAGGAAGCAAAATCGAACTTATGAAACTCGAAGTCTTAGAAGATGCCAAACGGTTGGGAATTGCAGCCGCTCGTCGCGGTGCGGAGGCTATCCGCAATGCGATTGCCGAAAACGGTCGAGCGAACATCATCGTTGCCACTGGGGCTTCTCAGTTCGAGACGCTATCCGCGCTGATTGCTGAAGAAGGCATTGACTGGAGCCATGTCACAGGGTTTCATCTGGACGAATACCTTGGGCTCGATGATCAACATCCTGCTTCGTTTTGCCGTTACTTGCGAGAGCGTTTCGTGGAACATGTTCCTCTGAAAAAGTTTCACTACGTGGACGGCACCGGTGCTGATCCTCATCAGGTTTGTCGTGAGTTAGGGCAACTTATTCAAGATCATCCCATCGATGTTGCCTTCGTCGGAATTGGTGAGAATGGACACCTCGCATTCAATGACCCTCCTGCGGACTTCGATACTAACGAACCCTATCTGGTGGTTGAACTGGACGAAGCTTGCCGAAAACAGCAAGCTGGCGAAGGATGGTTTGCCACGATCGATGACGTACCAACGCAAGCCATCAGTATGTCTTGTCGTCACATTTTGAAGTCAAAAACCATCATTTGTAGTGTTCCCGACAAGCGAAAAGCGGAAGCTGTACGTAGTAGCCTTGAGGGACCTGTTACCCCAGACGTTCCCGCCTCCATTTTGCAGACGCATGAGAGTACGACTTTGTACGTCGACAAGGCGGCTGCATCACTGCTTACCTCCTCGACCCTCTCCGACTAAAAAGCGCCAGGAGCGACATGACTACCCCGAAATTCATCGATCTTCAGATCAATGGCTACTATGGCGTTGACTTTAACCAGGACAATATCTCCGCGGAAGAACTGAACGCTGCATGCGTGGCACTAGAGCGAGATGGCGTCGAGCAAGTTCTGGTAACGGTCATCACGGATGACATCGCCAAAATGGCCTTGCGAATTCGCCGTCTCGTCCGCCTGCGTAGTAACGATCAACTTGTTCAACGAATGATCGCCGGCGTGCATGTCGAAGGGCCGTTCATCAGTACCGAGGCTGGGTATGTTGGGGCACATCCCGTCTATGCGGCCAAGCAGGCCAACTGGCGGGAAATGGAGACGCTTCTTGAAGCTGCTGATGGACTGGTGCGAATTGTTACCTTGGCACCTGAACAAGATCCGGCCCAGGAAATTACTCGCCGTCTTGTCGAAGAAGGGATTGTCGTTTCCGCTGGGCATACGAATGCATCGCTGAAGGAACTCGACGCGGCGATCGACGCAGGACTTTCAATGTTTACCCACCTGGGTAACGGCTGTCCGCGGATGATGGATCGGCACGATAACATTATTCAGCGGGTTTTAAGCCGGTCCGAGCATCTGCAAATTGGACTTATCGCCGATGGGGCGCACGTTCCGTTTTTCGCTTTGAAGAACTACCTCGACATCATTGGCATCAATCGAGCATTTGTTGTCTCGGATGCCATATCCGCTGCAGGCTGCGGCCCTGGTGTTTATCCGTTGGGTGATCAAGAGGTAACCGTCGGTGCGGATGGAGTTCCCCGAGCCGAAGACGATAGCCACTTGGTAGGCTCAGCGACGACGATGCAGCAGATGGCGGAAAACCTTCAGTGCCGACTAGGCCTGACCGCGACGGAGATACGTCGTCTTACTTATACCAACCCGCTGAACCAATTGGTCGGCTCTGTAAAGGCTGTCTCTCTGCGGATGAGTGGTTCGTTGAAAAACGGTGGTCATCAAGCGACAACGACTTAGCATGCTAGGTCGACTCGCGGACAACGAGTTGCGGTCGAATCACCCGCAATCGCTTGGACGGAGAAATCGTTCCAGCGATGGTTTCTTCAACCAGGTCCATAGCTTGCTTGGCGTATTCTGCATGGCACTGATCGATGGTTGTCAGTCCTGGTTCAATCACATCGGCGATATCTAGATTGTCATAGCCTGTTACGGCGACGTCCTTGGGAACCGTATATCCGTGGCGTTCAAGTCCTTGGATCAGGCGAACGGCCCATTCGTCGTTGGATGCGATGATCGCGTCGGCTTTGTTGGTGACGACGAGCTTTTGGATACAGTCGTCAATGGCCTCACGGGACGGTTTCTGAGTCGCTTCCGGATTGGTCCAAATCAGTGAGTTGGTCGTAGGTAGCTTGCGGCGTTTGACATTCTCTTTCCAAGCCTCGCTTCGAATCGACATGAGTTGATCCGAAGGGGACCAGAGTTGAATCGCAATTTTCTTACGTCCTCGATCGGCAAGGTGATCGACCAACTGCTCAATCGCCGAGGAGGTCTCGACCCGAACGCAAGGTTGAGCTTTAAGAATGGGGGAAGAGTGCACGATGATGTTCTCGCGCCCGCGAAAAACCTTCTTCAGCTTAGGACGGAAGTCCTGCATGACGTCGAACATGCAAAGAATTGCGTCCATGCCATGATCCGCAAAGTCATCCAGGTAGGTTTTGATTTCGTCTGGATCATGATGAGCCTGACCGATCATCAAGCGATAACCGCGGTTGTGCGCTTCGGCTTCGATTGCGGCAAGACGCGCCGAAAAGACGGCCAGGTTCACGGTGTCCAGCACCACGCCGATGATCTTCGTCGGCATGCCGCGGAGTCGCTGAGCGGCACGATTGGGACGGTAGTCGAGTTCCGCCGCAATTTTGAGAACCTTCTCGCGCGTCGCCTCTGAGACGCGAACGCAATCCGCTCCCGAGTTATTGAGGATATGCCCCACCGCTGCACGGGAGACCCCAGCTTTGTTCGCAATGTCGAGGAGGCGGACTTTCCGTGGTTCTTGGGCCATATTGTTCGTTCATCTGATAGGGTGGGCGGTCGATCGATTGACGAACGAGCGACTGCCACGTTGGACTTGGCAATGGGTCAAGCTTTCCAGAATACGGAAAACAGGGACCTTGAATCAAGTCCTGCAGATTGAACGAAGTGGAGAAGCCTAAACGACTTCAGGCACGATATAGGGTGCCCGATACTCGCGTTTTAGCAGCATGTTGGCCTTTTCGTCCTGAGGGAACATCTCGGTCTTGGGGTCGATTTGAACGGTTTTTCCCAGCTGAACGTGTGCTGAACTGACATCTACCCCGTTCGCCGCCAGGTGAGATTGCATCCGCACGGCGGCCTCGTGTACGAGTGGTTGCTCTTGGGTGCGTTCCCGGAGGGATTTCAGTGAAATAGCATCACCAGTCTGGTGTGAAATATTTCCGAGATGGCAAAGAGCCGTCGAAAGGTGCCCCGTTCGGACATTGCAATTCAGGTCGGATGTCTTCCGCGATCGAACAGCCTTTACGAAGTTTTCGCGGTGTAACTGCCGGCCACCATCAGGACCTGTGGTTCCTTTGATTTCTCGAATGGTCTTGCCTTGAGAGTCGATAACCTTGCCTGTATCGAAACCAACATACGTAGCATCTTCCCCTTCAACGACAATACCGTAGCTGATTCCCATGTAGTCGCAGGTATCCTTCTTCCCGGTCGCCGTTGGCAAGTCACGGATCTCGAAGGTAATGGGAGCTTGGGCGTATTCGTAGCGGAGCAGATGCGTGTTGGGCGTTTGGCCATTGTCATCCCACGCATAACGTCCACCGACGCTGCTGACGGCGGTCGGAAACTCTTCCGCGCCAATCGACCAGCGGCAAAGATCAAGGATGTGCGGGCCGTTGTTGCCAAGTTCCGCATTGCCATAGTCCCAGAACCAGTGCCAGTCGTAATGATAATTGGCACGTTCCAGCTTTGTCGGGGCAGGGCCGCACCACTGGTCGTGATTCACGGTAGCGAGCGGTTTAGGAGGGGCCGACGGGCGACTAATCGAATTACGGCGAGTTAAGTACAGGCCTTTGACCTGTTTCACTTTGCCTAGCACACCTTGCTGGATTTCCTGGAAGAAGTCTTTCAGGTGCGTAAAGCTTCGTCGCTGGATTCCGATCTGAACGATCCGATCGTACTTCTTGGCAGCCTTCTCCATCTGTCCCGCTTCCCAGATGTTGTGAGAGCAAGGCTTCTCGGTGTAGACGTCTTTACCTGCCTGGCACCCCCAGACCGTTCCAAGGCCGTGCCAGTGATTGGGGACGGCTAGGACGACGGCATCAACATTCGGGTCGTCGAAGACCTGCCGCATGTCGCCGTACGTCTTCAGCTTGCTGTTGAACTTCTTTTGGAACTCTTCAGCTCGCTTGCCCAGGACGGCACTATCAACATCGCACGCACCTACGACGCGAACCCCAGAAATCTCAGGAAAGCCATTGAGGTGCGTTCTGCCAATTCCATTCAAACCAATCACGACGACCCGTAGTTCGTCGTTCGCGGAAGCAAACGCGGATGGTGTCGTGATCGAGGTCACAGCCGTCGCGGATGCAGCGGCAAGGAACTGGCGTCGATTGAAGGAAAGCATATCAGTACCTATTGGGCAGGGCTTAATTCAATTTGGAATGGTAGCTGGAGCGTGCGGCTATTTGGTCTCGCCTATGAGGCTATTCAAAGAAATTACTTTGCCATCGGCATCGCGGCTCATGTCGGCGGCGGTCATGAACGCCACGATTTCCAATGTCTGTTCAGGGGAAATAGGAGCTTCCTTGGTGTGAAAGAACTTGACGATCTCAACAACCAGCAGGTCGTAACTAGCACGGATCTTGGTTAGTTCGATATCCTTCTTTCCGAAGACCAGGACGCCGTAGCCATTTGCTCCGTCGCGAATTCCCCGAAAGGTTCCCACGCGGCCATCTTCCCAGACGCCAGTGACGATCTCGGCCCCTTCGGTTTGCGTGCGCTGCACGGATTTGCATCCGGGCCCCATTACCGTAAAGAGGGTTTCTACGCCATGGATGCCGTACCAGAACAGGTCGGGATGGGTCGGGTCAAGTTTACAAGGGCTGTAAGCAACGCAGCCCATGACGTCTTCTTTGTTGAGGTCGATCACTTCCCGGCAGAATCGGAGTGTCGAAGCAGAGAAGAAGGGAGTGCCTGTCTTTTGCGACAAGGCGATCAATTGCTTTGTTTCTTCAAGTGACGCGGTGATTGGCTTGTCGACAAAGAGAGGAATACCCGCTTCGAGAACAGGTGTGGCTTGCTGAAGATGCACCCGTCCATCGACACTGTTCATAATGACCGCATCGACTTTCTTCAGCAGGGCATCGATGGAAGGGACGATCTCGACCCCCATATCACTGATTTGCTTGGTGAAGCCTTCAATCCGATCGGCACTGGTCGGCAAATCGGGACTGCCTCCGGGAAACGCGGCGATGACTTTGGCGCTTCGCAATTCGGCTGGGGCGTCTGTCGCATTGATCGTCTTAGTAAACGCAACGGCGTGGGAGCTATCGAGGCCAATTAAACCGATCCGCAGTGTCTCAGCGGCGTGTGTTGAAGTTGTCATAAGCAGGCAAGCCATTAAACAAGCGATCGTGGTGACAGCAGGGGAGATTCTCACGGGCAAGACCTTTGATTGCGGGAGGCAGCGAAGTCTGGCGACATGGCCAGGCATCGAGTTCGTCAAATCGTTGCCACCAAGATACCACGTGACATCACTTGAGTAAAGCTTTTTCTTTTCAGGCTGTAATGAAAGGTGGGATGGCCTGCCTCCGAGGAGTGGGTGTGCCAGCACGCGGTAGCGTGAAACGTGGGAGATCGGCCGTTCTGGTCACAGGAATCGGAAAAGCTTTGCCCATACACCCGATATTCTGGGGATGCACAGCTGAAATAGCTGCCGAAGTGCTATCGGATGTGCCGATGGCATGTCTCGTATAGGTTCTAATGATTCTTCTGGAAGAGTCTTCATTGGCGAGGCGGACAATGGCGTTGCTCTCTTATCCCGGTCGGTTCGTATTGATCTTAGTTCTGGTTGTGGCGACCAGTTCCATGGCTTACGGACAAGGTATCGCTGTGACAGGGGTAGGCCCGGTGAATCGATCGATGGGTGGGGCGGGTACGGCCGCACCGCTGGATGCGATCGGTGCATTGCACTGGAACCCAGCGTCGATCAGCTATCTCGAGCAGTCCGAAGTCTCGTTTGGCATGGAAGGCCTATTGGCTGACATCGAGCTTTCGTCGACCGTGAGTGGCACGACCAACACGACCAATGGAGAAGCAGGCGTAGCCATTATCCCGGCCGTCGGTTGGGTCGATCACTTGGAAGGAACTCCGCTGACCATTGGCATGGGAGTCTATGGGATTGGTGGTTTCCGAAACAACATGCCTATGGATGCAAGTAATCCGCTTCTGGCATCCGGCCCTGTTTTCGCCGACGCGGAAATCATGCAGATCGCACCAACCATGTCACTACGATTGGGCGAGTGTTGGTCGATCGGCGTGGCACCAACGATTACTGCTGCCCGCATGCAGTTCGATCCGCTTGGACCTTCGGCAATTACACCCACCAGCACGGCGGGGTCCGGCAATCGCGTTCACTGGGGCGGGGGTATCCAAGGGGGCATCTATTACGCCAGTCCCAGTTGCTGGCGAGCTGGTTTCACAATCAAAAGCACCCAATGGTTTGAACAGTTCCGCTTCTTTACGCCGTCAGGGGTCGTTCGCTTTGATCTCGACTATCCCATGATTCTTTCCACGGGCCTGGCATACTACGGATGGGAACGTTGGGTCTTTGCTGCAGATGCACGTTATTTCGATTATGCCAATACGCAGGGTTTTCGTGACCTCGGATGGGACAACGTGTTCGCCGGTGCGATTGGAGCCCAATACCAGCTAAGCGATCTGTGGAAACTGCGGGCTGGGTATAACTTCAACCAGAACCCGATCGGCTCGGAAGACGTCTTCACGAATGTCGCCAACCCACTGATTCAAACGCATAACATTGCACTGGGGGCCGGGTGTTTGCTGACCGATGGAGTCGAACTGAATCTCGCGTATGTGTATTTGGTTGATTCGTCGGTTTCAGGGCCGGCTCCTTCCCCACCGTTTGGTGCCAATGACACCATCTCGCACCGCATCAGTGCCCACTCATTGGTGATGGGAGTCCAGATTCGGTATTAGAGTCAAATTCTGGGCGCTTGCGTGTTATGCGCTACGCTATCTGGTGGTATCCGAAGGTGTTATGCGGGTTGTTCCCGATGTTCCGCCAGTTGATCGGCCAGAGGCCATGCGTTTTGACCCTCGGAGAAATGTAACCTATCTTTCGGAAGATATCCCGTTTTTGCACTCCGCAAACTTTTCTCAGTGCATAGGTTACGTCCCTGGGAGGCAGTTGATGAGCTTGCAGCAAACGCACGCGCCGGCTGAAGAACAGTCGATCAATTGGGAAACTTTGAAGTCACGATGTATTGGTCGTCTCGATCTCGTCGAGAAGGCCCTGAATCGATTTCAAGATTCCTTGGCAGACGATCTAGAGTCTCTAGAAGAGGCGGTTGAAAAGCTGAACTCGCAAGAAGTTGCGCGGATTGCCCATCGCATCAAAGGGACTTCCTTAACCGTTTCCGCGGATCGCCTGGCAGGGTATGCGATGCACTTGGAAAGACAAGCGGAAGAAGAAGATTTGAACTACGACGAAGCATCTCTTGCTGATATTCGTGACGAATGTTGCCGATTGAGCCAACTCATATCGCAACATCGGTCCGGGGGAAGTTAATGATCATTCACGATCGAGATACCAGCCAATCGCCGATCCTACTGGTAGATGATGATCCAGCGTGCCTGGGGATGCTGAGTGACGTTCTTAGTGCGCTTGGAATTCCTGTTGAAACCGCACGAGATGGGAATGAAGCCCTGGAGATGATCTATCAGGGAGATTTCCGCATTGTATTGTCCGACTGGCAAATGCCGGGGATGTCTGGGGTCGAACTTTGTCGACGCGTTCGCCAACGTCCTTTGAGTGGATACGTTTATTTCATTCTACTGACTTCGCTCGATCGCCAACACAACCTCGTGAGTGGACTGAGGGCGGGTGCCGACGACTTTATTACGAAGCCATTCGACCCTGAAGAACTTCACATTCGGCTCCGCGCGGCCAATCGAATTGTGTCGCTCGAAAGCCGCAACGTGATCATATTCGCATTGGCCAAGCTTGCCGAATCACGCGATCCAGAAACAGGCGCTCACCTGGAGCGAATGCGGGAATACTCGCGACTTCTGGCTGAAGATCTCTCGCAACAGCCAAAGTATGCCGATGTCGTTGATGCGGATTACGTGAGGACGATTTACCTGACCAGTCCCCTGCATGATATCGGAAAGGTTGGCATCCCGGATCACGTGCTGCTCAAGCCGGGCAAACTGACAGCGGAAGAGTTCGAGATCATGAAGCAGCATACACTCGTAGGTTTCCATACTTTGGATGCCGCCGTGCGAGAACAGCCCGAAGCCGCCTACTTGCGTTTCGCACGTGATATTGCTTGCTCGCATCACGAGAAATACGACGGCAGTGGCTATCCTTACGGTCTCAAAGGAGAAGAAATTCCTCTTTGTGGCCGTATTGTCGCGGTGGCAGACGTCTACGATGCCCTGACTACGGCACGCGTGTACAAGGAAGCCTTCAGTCACCAGAAGGCTTGCCAAATCATTCGCGAGGGAAGCGGTGCCCACTTCGATCCTGATATTGTCGACGCCTTCTTCCGTCATGAAGAAGAGATCGTCGACATTAATCAGCGACTGAATGACGCATCGGTTTGTCCGGAACTCCCCCAGATGTCGCCAAGCGTCACATTTCCCACCGGACCCGTTCCGACGGCGAACTAGCTTTCGATGACCTTGCCGTTTTTGGCGATTCTCCCAGCACGTGCTGGACGTGGCAATTCTGCCGGGTCGAGGCGTCGAATGCAGTCCGGAGCACGGTGACTGACGTAGTTGACGATGATCCCAGTGCGATCCCGCGTCAGTTCCATCTTGTCCGTGTTAAATCCCGCCATATCGTAAACATTTAACACGTCCTCTACCGTTCTTTGATAAAAGAACCAGTCTAAATGCCATTGATAGGGGGTTTCGTCATATTGTTCGGTATCCTTAAAGGCGATTACGAGAGCACCGCCATCCGATAGGGTTTCACCCAGCCCGCTAAAGATACCTATTAGGTGTTCGTCGGTAAGGTAGTCTGCCAAGCCGACGCTATAGATTATATCGAATGTTCCATACTTCGCCTTGGTGGCTTCCGCGTTGCGAGCTCGCATGGCGTTAAAGCGAACCGGCTTGAGAGTGGTCGAAGGCGGAAGCTGGGAAGCGACCGTAGCTTCGATATACTCCAAAGCGACCGGGTCATTGTCCATCGCAACGACTTCAATGTTACGACCCTCAAACTCCGGCCAATCCAAAAACTCGCGGCATGGACCACAAGCGATGTCCATGATCCGAAGATCACCTTCTCGCTTTGCAATCTCGTTGAGCAGGTACTCGCGTACCATGTCCTTGCGTCCACGAACGGCGTTGGCTAGAGGCAATTCCGAGATGCACAGGTCGATATACGCCCCAATACCCCGGGCAGGCGTCTCTTCCTCGTATAGTTTAACGAGCATCTCATAGTCCCCAGCGAAACCGCTAGGTTTGGTACGCGCGCGATTGGCGATCCAACTTTGCGAAAACCAGGGAGAAGTCTCGTCGCGAAAGCGTGCCTGAACTTCTTTGATCAGGTCGGGATCGCTTTCGTGGGCTCGCTCGAAAGCGCGACAAGCTGCTTGAGATTGCTGAAAGGCGGCGAGCGTTCGCTTGTGAAACTCATCGTTTCGTTGCGGGATGGCGTCCTTGTCGATCTCGCTTTCCAGTTGAGTAAGCTGACGCTTGAATTCCGCCACGTCCTTCGAGAAGAATTCGATCACACTTGGTAGTCTGAAAGTGGTCGAATCATTCGACTGTATCATGGCTAATACCTAACACACAGGTTCCAAAATGGGCAAATTTCGCCGCAAACAGATGAATGCGGCCTGACTCGCCTTTACATCAGAATAGGTAAGGATGAGAAAATCAACCAAGAAAGTCGCTATTTAGACATAAGGGGGGGTGTGCTTACGTAACTTTGATCAATTAAGTGCCCCTTATGACCCATACGTATTGCGCAGTAAGCGCTATAAGTATCTCAGTTCGTGATTACCCGCGAAAGAAAGCTATGGTTTAGCTGATTTCGTGCGCCAGAAACGCGCGCGGATTTTGCCTTATGGAGGTGCAGCATTCTCTCTGAGTAACAGGAATTGATGAGGCACGGGATGAGGTGGGATTCCCACCTGCCCAGTGCCGGAGCGATTCCATAGATGAGAACGAAATAGGACCATGGTGGATCGAGAAGCGGGAACAAGACTCGCCCCAGGCGAAGTTGGGTCGGAAGTGCCAGAAGAGATTCTTGCGCGGTACGAGGTCAACGCATCCAGCGGTGATTCACCCTTTGTGCGCACGTACTGGGGAAATGATCGAGAGACAGGCGAAGGCGTTGAAATCAAGGCCATCGAACTGAAGTCCGTGACGTCAGGGACACGTGCGCGCATCGAGTTCGAAGCGTCGATCCGACAGGAGCATCCCAATGACCAGCTAGTTCCCGTGATCGATTTTGTGCGAACAAGCACGGAATTCTACGTGGTGATGCCCTGGAATGACGGAGTGTCCCTAAGTCAAATGCTGACGTCCAAGCCGATTTCCGTCGAAGAGACGATTCAAATTGGCAAGGACATCTTCACGGCGCTCGACTCACTTCATCGGCGAGGTTCGCTTCATCGTGATGTGACGCCATCGAGTATGTTCGTCAGGTCGCAAAATGGAAAGCCGGGATTGATTGGTCGTGTGACTCTTGGAGGGTTCGGCACCGTCAAGCGATTTCACCCCGATCAACTCTTCGGCGAACGAGAGTGCGAAACAGTCTCATACATGTCGCCTGAAGAAGCGGGCTCCATTGATACGGACGTGGGGCCCCCTTCTGACTTGTACGCGGCAGGGATCCTTCTGTTTCGTTGCCTCGCTGGGCGGCTTCCCTTTCAGGGGCAAGGGGCCGGTGCGATTCTGTTCGAGCACCTAACGGCACCGGTACCTGATTTGCCTACGATAAACCCCGAAGTTCCGAGAGATTTGGACGAATTGGTCCAACGGCTACTTAGAAAGGATCCGCACGATCGCTACCAGCTGGCAAGCGCCGTGGTTGCCGACTTGTTGGCAATCGAAGAATCGCTTGCTGCCGGGGAATCGGGAGGTCACGTGGCGATCGGCGCTTGTGATCGCCGCTGCACGTTAACCGAGCCAACGTTCGTTGGCAGAGAAGAAGAACTCAAACAGCTCAATAATTTCATCCGCGAAACTCGGCAGGGTAAATCCTCCGTGATCCTGGTCGAAGGGGAGTCAGGCCTCGGGAAGAGCCGTTTGCTGGTGGAAGCGGTGCGCGTGGCTCGTCGCAATAGTAACTGGGTGTTGCGTGGACAAGCGACAACGAATGTCGGCCAACGTCCTTATCGCACGCTCGAGGGTATTGTCGATGGCTTTCTGTCGGTCGCTCAAAAAGATAAAGATCTTCTCCGCCGGGTGCAGGAACAAGTGGGTGACATGGCGGATGCCTTGGTTGCCGCTTTGCCATCATTGGGAGCTGCCTTACGTCCTACCGGCCGTATTACCGATCAGTCGCCCGCTGCTTTTGGTGAAAACAGAACGATCGACTCGTTGATTCGATTTCTTGGAGCTTTGGGAAGTCGAGATCGTCCAGCGATCATCATTCTGGACGATTGTCAGTGGGCCGATGCGTTGACCCATAGTCTCATTCGTCGCTGGCATACGCAGACGCGGCAATCGGAACGCCATAGTGCTCTGATCTGTTCGTTCCGTAGCGAAGAAGTGAGCGATGATCACGCTTTGCGTTCAATCCCAAGGTGCCAACACATTTGTTTGTTGACCTTGCGTAAGGAAGAAATTCGCCAGTTGGCTGAGTCGATGGCAGGCTCGCTGCCGACGGAAGCCGTGGAGGTTGTGACACGACTGGCCAGCGGTAGTCCGTTTATGGCCTCGGCCGTTCTGCGCGGTTTGGTCGAATCGGGGGCATTAGTCGCCGAAGATGGTACCTGGCAAGTCGACCAGCGTGCTATCCGAGACATCCAGTCTTCGCAAGAAGCAGCTTCGTTTCTCGCACATCGAATCGAGATGCTTCCGGAGGAAACGATCGAATTGCTCTCCGTGGGCGCGTTGGTTGGTAAAGAATTCAGCTTAGACACCGCCGCAGCGTTGGCCAGATTGACGGTTCCAGCCGCAGTGGGAGCTTTGCTACATGCCAAAGACCGCAACCTGATCTGGGAACGTGCTGATGGTGGTCAGTTCGTTTTTGTGCATGATAAGATCCGCAGTTCGTTGTTAGATCGGCTTGATCCGAACGAACAAAAACAACTGCACCTCAGGGCGGCATTGCATTTACAGGAGCACAGTCCCTCACGGGTTTCCGAAATTGCTTACCATCTGGACGAAGCGGGCGCCTCGGAAACAGCTCTTGGTTATGCCCTGCAGGCTGCCGAACAAGCACGCAGTCAGTTCTCCTTGGAAGTTGCCGAACGGCAATATCGGATCGCCCAGAAGGGTGCCGAGAACCAACCGAAATCCATCCGCTTCCGGATTGCGGAGGGACTTGGCGATGCGCTGATGCTGCGAGGGCAATACCCGGAGGCCGCACCGCAGTTTGAACTGGCGGCTGAACTCGCGGAAGGGGATCTCGATCGCGCCAAGATCCAGAGCAAGTTGGCCGAGTTGTCGTTTAAGCGCGGAGACATGGAAGCCGCTACTAAAGGATTTGAAAAGGCACTAAGAAGCTTGGGCTGTATGGTCCCCCGGAATAAGTTTCTGGGGACGATGCTCTTAATGTGGGAAGCTATCAAACAGGTCCTGCATTCCTGCTTTCCAAAGATGATGCTTCAGAGGAAAAGACGACCCCCCAATGACTCCGAGCGGTTGGCAATTCAGCTTTTTGCCTTGCTGGCACACGGATGTTGGTACTGTCGAAGCAAATTGGAATGCTTGTCGGCACACTTGCGAGGTTTGAATTACGCCGAAGAGTTTCTGCCGAGCCCCGAATTGGCAAGTGCCTATTCCTTGCATGCACCTGTGGCTTGTTTGATTCCTCTATTCAAGCGAGCAATTGCCTATGCTCAACGGTCCCTGAAGCTGCGGAAAGAATTCGACGACGTCTGGGGTCAGGGGCAATCACTCAACTACTACAGCTGTTCTCTTTACGCAGCCGGCCAATATCGAGAAAGTATCGAGAAGGGACGCGAAGCCATCCAGTTATTGGAGCGGACCGGCGACTACTGGCAAGTTCATATTGCCCGATACCAAGTGGCTGCGTCTTTATATCACCTGGGCAACTTCCGAGAGGCGATTGCCGAAGCCAAGAACAACCATCGGTCAGGCGTGGAGCTAGGGGACGAGCAAGCATCGGGTATCATTCTCGATGTGTGGGCACGGGCAACTCTTGGTAACATCCCGGATTCGCTATTTGAAGCGGAACTTGCTCGGAAGCGTCACGACGCTCAAGGCAAGACTCAGCTTTACCTCGCGGTGGGTATCCGCGACCTTTACCAAGGGAAGATCGAGTCGGCAATCACGGCGCTTGAGCAAGCAGTCGATACGGCAACTTCGGCAGGTATCCAGAATGCCTACACGGCACCTGCCCTGCCCTGGCTGGCCACGGCCATTCGCATGCAAGCCGAATCCACGCTGCCACATGCCCCCGCGCTAAGAAATGAACGGCTTGCGAAAGCCGAGCAAATCGCACTTCGTGCGGTTGCCGCCGCGAAGGTGTGTCCCAATGACTTACCACGAGCGATCCGAGAACGCGCCATCATCGCGGCCATGCGAGGGAACTACCGCAAGTCGCGCCGCCTTTTCGACAAGGCTTTTGCGATAGCGAAACAGTTAGGGTCGATCTACGAACAGGCACTGACTTTGCAGCATCGAAGCGAAGTGGGGCAGTCGGCTCGGTGGGCAGACGCCGTCCAGGACGAACGCGAGTCACAACGGCTCTTGGATGAGTTGACTATTGAACAAGAGACGGAAAGCACGCGTGGCGGTCAGATGGGCACGCTATCGTTGGTCGATCGATTCGATACCGTGCTACACGTTGGACGTCGAATCGCTTCCGCACTTTCGACCGACCGGATTTACGAGGAGGCTTCGCTGGGAGCAACGCGCTTGCTGCGAGGTGAGAACAGCCTGTTGCTCGAGTTTGATCGTGACGATGCGATGGCGGAACCTACCGTCGTGCTTGGCGCAACGGATGTTCCGTTCGACAGAGCAAACCTGCAGCGGGCGACGGAAGCCGGCAGAGCAATGACGTTTATCGAGACGAGTAATGAAGGAGACTTGCACCGCGATACGACAAACCCGCGTTCGTCGATCTACATACCGATATTCGTTCGAAATCGCCTTTCAGCATGTGTGTGCGTGACGCATTCTCAAGTCGTTGGCTTGTTTGGTACTGACGAAGAACGCCTGGCTGATTTCGTGGGGACGATCGCCGGTGCTGCTTTGGAAAATGCCCAAGGGTTCATGGAACTGTCGAATCTGAATACAACTCTCGAACAACGTGTTGCTGAGCGAACGGCGGCCGCGGAAACGAGAGCCGCCGAGTTGGCACGATCGAATCTACAACTGGAACGCACCGCCAAGGAACTTCGCCTGACCGAGGAAGAGCTGCGCGTGGCGAAGGTTGCTGCCGAGACGGCCAACGAGGCAAAGAGTCGGTTCCTGGCCACCATGAGCCACGAAATTCGTACGCCGCTCAACGGCATCTTAGGCATGACCGAGTTAGCTCTGCGAACCCAACTCACTTCACAGCAGCGGAATTGCTTGACGGTAATCAATCAGTCTGGCGACGCGTTACTCAGCCTTCTCAACGATATTTTGGATATTTCTAAGATTGAAGCTGGGAAGATGCATTTGGAAGCGATCCCGATGGAGCCGCAGGGTGTCGTGACCGCGGCGGTTCGGCCGCTGGCCGTGAATGCCGCCAAAAAGGGTTTGGAGTTACTGTACCGTATCGCTCCGAGCGTGCCGGAGTCTATCGAGGGAGATCCATGCCGACTGCGCCAGGTCATTATGAACTTGGTGGGCAACGCAATTAAGTTCACGGATCACGGGGAAGTGTTCATCGATTGTACGGTGGACTCCGATGATGACGTGCAACAGCTTCACATTTCCGTGCGAGATACTGGACCGGGGATTCCTGAGGACAAGCTGTCGACCATCTTTGAGTCTTTCGAGCAAAGCGATAGTTCGACCACCCGCCGCTACGGTGGAACGGGACTTGGTCTGTCCATTTCATCACAAATCGTGGCCCTTATGGAAGGCAAGCTTTGGGTCGAAAGTGAACTGGGGCAGGGAAGTACTTTCCACGTGTCCATTCCACTGAAGTCGACCCAAACCGAATCGGACAAGTCCGCCAAGCCATTGTCCAACGAGCATGTCCTACTCGTTTCAGAGCATCCCACCTCGCGGAAGCTGTATCAAGAGATCCTTGAGCAAGCTGGGGCGAGTTTGGAGCATGTGACCCTCGACCAGGCCCTGAGGCGCGGTCAAGAAGGTACCGCCGATGACGCCGTTCTGGTTCTTGACTGGGAAGTTGATTCCGACAAGTTAGAGCAATGGTTCTTGACGCCTGATTCGGTGGATCTATTCAACCTGCCTCACATCGTGCTCATTCCACCCACAGGCGTCCCAGACGAGATTGACCACTGCAGCATGGTCACGGTTGCGAAACCTATTTCTGCCAGTGACCTGATCAGTGCCATTGAGTCGGCCAAGAATGCCTATCCTGCCACGCGAGATGCTGAGTTGCTACACCATTCGTCAGGGGAACGTTCGCTACATATCCTGCTCGCAGACGATGCCCCCGTTAATCTGGAAGTGGCCACAGGTATTCTCGAGGTCTTTGGCCATACCTGTGAGGTCGCCAGTACAGGGCGTGAAGCACTGGAGCGCTATCAGAGTGGAAAGTTTGACCTGGTGTTGATGGATCTGGAAATGCCGGAGATGGACGGCAACCAGGCGACCGACGCAATCCGGCAGTGGGAACAAGAGCACGGGCAACGCACGCCGATTGTGGCTATGACAGCGCATGCCCTTGATGGTGCCCGAGAGAACTGCCTGGCAGCAGGCATGGACGATTATCTGTCGAAACCCATCCAGCCAGAACGGCTCAAGCAATTGCTCGATGAAATTGCCGTGTCCGGAAACGTGCCAACGGCGTAGTCTTGCTGTTGGCGCTTAGGCGATGATGTCCTCAACGACACGCGCCGGTTCGACGCCAGTGAGCCGCATATCGAGTCCTTGGAACTTGACGCTGAAGTGTTCGTGATCAATGCCCAAAAGGTGGAGCATGGTAGCGTGCAGGTCACGCACATGGACGACATTGTCGACGGCATGGTATCCCAGGTCGTCGGTTGCGCCGTAGGTGGTCCCTCCTTTGATCGGTCCCCCAGCCAGCCACATGCTAAAGCCCTTGATATGATGGTCGCGGCCTATGTCTCCCTTGCCTGTCTGCGACATGGGGGTTCGACCGAACTCACCACCCCAGACGATCAGAGTATCTTCCAGCATGCCTCGCTGTTTGAGATCGGTGAGCAGGGCATAGGTTGGCTTGTCAGTGAGTCCTGAGCAAATATCCATATACTTGCTCAAGCCGCCATGATGGTCCCAGCCACGGTGATAAAGGTGGATGAAACGCACGCCGCGTTCGGCGAGCCTCCGAGCGAGCAAGCAATTCGAGGCGAATGAACCATCCCCTGGCTTGGCCCCGTACATATCCAGAATATGCTGCGGCTC
Organism: Bremerella volcania; assembly: GCF_007748115.1. NCBI lineage: Bacteria > Pseudomonadati > Planctomycetota > Planctomycetia > Pirellulales > Pirellulaceae > Bremerella > Bremerella volcania. The sequence continues at coordinate 5,509,272 of NZ_CP036289.1, read as the reverse complement.
GTCCGACATGTCGGTAAGTTCCGGGACCGACATCTGCATGCGGAATGCCATTTCGTACGCGGCAATGCGACTGGAAATCTCGGGATCGCCTGCGGTGGCCTGATTTCGTTGATTCAGCTGGCTGATCGCATCGACTAGGTGACGCTGCTGCGAAGTGTTCACCCCGTTAGGATTGCGAACATAATAGACCGGGTCACCAGTGGAACTGAATTCGACGCCCTGATAGCGACTAGGCAGGAAACCACTGGCCCATTGTCGAGAGGCGATCGGCTGGGGATTTCGGCCACCGACGCTACTCATCACGACAAAACCGGGCAGTTCATCCGTTTCACAGCCGATGCCATAGTTCACCCAGGCGCCCATCGAGGGGCGACCGCTGATGGCGGTCCCTGTGTTCATGAATGTGTGGGCCGGGTCGTGGTTGATTTGTTCAGTGACCATCGATCGAACGATACAGATATCGTCCGCCATCTTCGCATGCCATGGCAGATACTCGCTGATTTCCTGTCCATTGGCGCCATGTTTGTTGAACTTGGCAATCGATCCCAGGCACTTCAGTTCCTTGCCTTGTAGCTGAGCGATCGGTTGACCTTCCGTGTAGGAAGTTGGGAATGGCTTGCCATTCATCTCAGCCAGTTTGGGCTTATAGTCGAATGTTTCCAGGTGGGAAGGACCGCCTGCCATGCAAAGAAAAATAACACGCTTGACCTTCTGCGGTAGATTCGGCAGCCCAGGCTGCCCAGCAACGCCACCGGTACTCTTGGTTGCGGAGAACCCATCGCGCGCAAGTAGTGAACCCAGGGCGGCTGAGCCGAGTCCAACGCCCGTTCGGGAAAGAAACGTGCGACGATTCAATTGCATCGGGTGAAATTCAGACATGACACACTCAGAGTCTTAGTTGCGGGTAATGAATTCATCGAGGTTGAAGATCACTCGGGCAACCTGGGTCCAGGCTGCCAGTTCGGCGACTTCGATCGCATCATCCGACGGTTTCAGGCCAATTTCCAATAGCTTGGCCGCCGCCTGAGTGTCTTTGCGATAGATCTCTCGGTTCTCATGCAGGATTTGGGTGAGAATCTGTTGTTCTTCAGAATCGGGCACGCGTGAAAGTGCCAACATGTAAGCACGATTCAAGCGAGCCTGATCGTCGGCTGCTTCGCTGGAGAGGATACGCGTGGCGAACTCTCTCGCAGCTTCGATGTACGTGGGGTCGTTAAGCAGCGCCAACGCTGCCAATGGAGTGTTCGAGCGAGCACGCTCGACGGTGCACTCTTCGCGGCTCGGTGCATCAAAGGCCTTCAGGCTGGGGTGCAGGAATTGACGTTGCCAATGGACATAGACGCCACGTCGCCACTGCTGCTCGTTCTTGTCTTCGTGATACTTCCGTTGCGGGAAGTTTAGATGTCGATAATAGCCGGTTGGCTGATACGGCTTCACGCTTGGGCCACCGTATTCCAGATTCAACAGGCCACTAACTGCCAAGGCATTGTCACGAATCATTTCCGCAGGCAGGCGGTGTCTGGTTTGGTGGCTGTAAAAGCGGTTGTATGGATCCTGCTCACGGGTCTCGGCACTGGCAAACGAAGACTGTTTGTAGGCGGACGTCATGACCATCGACTTCACAAGACGCTTGATGTCCCAGTCGTTTTGATAGAAGTCGACGGCAAGATAGTCGAGTAGCTCCGGATGGACAGGAGGCTCGCCTTGTCCGCCAAAGTCACCCAGGCTCGCGGACAGCCCGACGCCATAAAACAGGTACCACATTCGATTCGCAAAAACCCGAGCGGTAAGCCCGCCTGAACCGTGCTGCGGATCGGTAAGCCAGTTGGCCAGGTCAAGCCGCGTGGCTCGATCTTGCTGGGTATCGATGTTGCCCAGAAATGTGGGGATGGCAGGGGTGACGATTTTGCCACTGTCATCCAGCCAATTTCCCCGCGGCAGCACACGCATCTGACGTGGTTTGATTGCTTCGGTGACCATCGTCAGACGAGCCGACTTGTTCAGTTCGTCAATTTGCTTTTGTAGTCGTTCCGTTTCTGCTTCGTCGTCGCTGGAGATTTCCGCTAGTTCTGCTTGAAGTTCGGCCAATTTGGAACGTTCTCGTTGCGAAAGCACCTTGATCTCGGGAGGCCGCTTGGTGGGAAGTGCATTCGTACCAACCTTGAAGTGTTGTGCTTCGTCGACATCCGCAAAAAACGCAGCGAGGCTGTAAAAATCGTCGATGGTATACGGATCGTACTTATGCGTGTGGCACTGGGCACATCCGACCGTCGCGCCCATCCAAACCTGAGACACATTGCGAACACGGTCTGCCGCGTAAATGGCGAGATATTCTTTTTCCTGGAGGCCCCCTTCGTGCGTTGTCTGCAGAAGACGGTTGTAGCCAGAGGCAATCTTCTGGTCGATCGTACTGTCGGGAAGTAGATCGCCAGCGAGTTGTTCTCGTGTGAATTGGTCGAACGGAAGGTTGCTGTTGAACGCATCCAGGACGTAGTCGCGATAGGGTGAAATATTGTGATCCTGATCACCGTGATAGCCGACCGTATCCGCAAAACGGACCAGGTCGAGCCAGTAGATCGCCATGCGTTCTCCGTACCGATCCGAAGCGAGCAAGCGGTCGACGACTTTTTCAAACGCGTCGGGCGATTGATCGTCCAGGAAAGCTTTCACTTCCTCCACCGTCGGCGGAAGGCCGGTCAGATCAAACGTAACCCGGCGCAATAGTGTGACCTTGTCTGCTGCAGGGGATGGTTTCAGCCCTTCTGATTCCATCTTGGCCAGTAGAAAGCGATCGATATCACTTTCGGGCCAATCCTTGTTTTGGACTTCGGGGACAGGATGAGACTGTAGTGGAACGTATGCCCAGTGCTTTTCGTACTGAGCTCCCTCCTCGATCCAACGCTTCAGCGTGGCGATATCCTTGGCTGAGAGTTTTTTGCCGGAATCGACCGGCGGCATACGGGAATCTGGATCGGCAATAATACGCTGATAGAACTCGCTTGATTCCAAATCTCCGGGGACGATCGCGTAATCCTTGGCCGCCTCTTCTTCATCAAAGCGAAGGTCTCCCTCACGATGTTCCGGATCCGGTCCATGACAGTAGAAACAGTTCTCGGAAAGGATAGGCCGGACGTCGCGGTTGTAGTCCAGCGGCTTTTCGGCCATCGCCACGTTAGTCAACGTCATGAGTGGCATGGCAAACAAAAATGCAATCGTGCGGGCAGGAGTCATCAGCATGGCAGGAAGTCTATAGGGTAAGGAAACGACTAGGTCTTCGGCGGGCCGGCGATAATCTCGTAATGGCGACGGATTTGTTTTTCCGTAAGGGCTTTCTCGTAAATGGCGACTTCATCGAGTTGCCCTTCGAGTTGCCGCATCGGACGAACGGAGTCGAGTTGTCCCAATACGGCCGTGTAGGCGGAGGAATCGTCAAAATCGAGATCGTCCAGGTTGACCTGAAGCTGACCGTTGCAATACAAGCGAATCGCATCAGGTGTTTTTACTGCGACGATATGCGTCCAGATACCTGGCGTACACGAGTTGGGGCTGAATACATTCTTGCCGCCATCGTAGGTAGTTGGCGGGTAACGATACAGCATCCGAATCGTGGCGGGGCGATGAACGACATTGGTCTGATTGGCATATTCAAGCACACAAAGGTGGCTCTCCTTTTCAAGGTCGGCTTGGGTGACCGGCAGCAGACCGAAAAAGGTTCCCCAGTGCATCCTATCGGCTCGAACCCAGAATTCAATCGAAAAGTCGCGACGATTGATTCTGTCGATCGGTTCGCTCAGCCCAAGGTATCGCCCCGTCTTGCTTTGTGAGAAGCGAATGCGTCCGCCACTGATCTCAATCGAGCCATCGTTGGCTGAATGAATCACGCCGTGATGATGATCCCCCATCTGATTCATGACTCGGTCGCCGATGACATCGCCATCTTCAAATCGCCAATAGACGAGTGGACGATCGGCTTTCACAACGTCGGCGTATTGATCGGTGGAATTCAAGTAAAGATTATCGACCGGGAGCATGTCGACGTGATCCGTCTGATCAAACGTTTTCGCCGAGATCACCAGTTCTCCGTCGGTGAACAATGCACTTTGGTTTGAAGATACCAATTCGTTTAACAGCGTATCGCCGGACGGTCCTAGCAGCGAGGCCATGACTTCTCCCCGATAGACTTCAACTTCACTCCGGCTGGGACCTTCAACGCGGAATACGAACTCGCTTGAGCCATTCGCCACGGCGGATACTGGTCCATTTAGCGAAAACGAATCGGAGTCCGGGGGAGTGACTACGCCCGCTTGACCGCTTAGAAGCGTTGCGTGGTGCTCGGTAAGTAAATGTATTTCAGAGGGGCCTGTCAACTGAACACGCACGCCAGAGAGAAACTCGAGTTTCAAGTCTCCACGATTCAATCGAAGAGCACCTGGTTTAACGCGATCACCGACCTGAAGGGGAGAATCGGTGTCCTCTTCCTCGCTGCAGCTGATCACGATCGCGATCGGTCCCTGGCCGACGAGTTGCGTTTCCGTGAAATCGAGCATGGGATTGCCCAGGAAGGCCGTCTTCCAAGAGTCGATGAAAAACAGGTTGGCGAATCCAAGTAGGATCAGAATCGACAACGCTACCGCAAAGGGAATACCCCAAGACCTGGAAACGGGCTGACCAGTTTTAATGGTCAGCGGCGGGTAGGACCGTAAGTGATGCTCCAATTCCGACTGCATATCGGACTGCTCGACGTATGCCAGGCGAAACTGCTGGTCGGAGATCAGCCGGCGCTCCAGGTCGGCAAATTCTTCGTGAGACATCTGACCATCGACCAGACGGTCTATTGCCAAGCGTGCTTCACGTTCGAGTTGGGTGGGTGTCGGTTGAGACATAACGCTTTCGGATACCTATTCTTCCGCCAAGGCGACGCGACGGCGAACGCATTGAGCCAGCTTGTCACGGATTCGGTCCAAACGCCGGTACAACGTCTTGGCAGTCGTTTCCATCTGACTGGCAAGTTTCCCGATGGTGATTTCGGAGTCATACCGAGACCTGAGCAACGCCAGGTCATTGGTTCCCAGCGTTTCCATGCAAACTTTCAGTGCGCGACTTCGTCGATCCAGATGGTCCTGCGAGGCCTGATGCGTATCCGCAATGGCTTGCATCGCACTTTCCGAGAAAACCATCCGGTCGCGGGCTACCTTGCGTCTCTGCTTGAGAGACTCGAAGTAGGCGAATTTTTGAGCCCAGGGAAGGAATTCTCGTTCGTGATCAAACTCTTCAAACTTCTCCCACAAAACGATCGCCGTGGCTTGCCACACTTCTTCCGCGTCGTCCATTCTGGGGACTAGCGACCGAATATAGCGCATCAAGGGCCTCTCGAATTTCACAATCAATTCAACGAAAGGGGTTGGATTTCGATGCGAGGAGGTGGACTCGGCCATAATGTGGATGGAGAAGAACTGTTAGGCAAGGTTCTGTCGCATTATGTATTCTACCGTGGCGACTCGAATTCCCCTTGGGAAATCGGTTGGCAGATGAGAATTGCCAATTTCCTCGGTATGCGAAACAAGCCTAAATGAGAGAGCGAAGGTCCCGAAAACTTTGCAAAAAGTCATTCAGCGTAAGAGCTTACGGCTCGACAGTGAAAATGCCAGTGCGAGCCGGAGCGATGGGGCGCACTCGCTTCGAGCTATTCTAATTAGGTTATCCGCGTCTCGAAATCTAGAGACGCGTTTGGCAATCACTTCTTTGGCTTACCACCTCCCCACGTAGGGGTAGGGAAGTCTTTTTTCCACTGGAAGTACATCGATTCCAGCTTCTTGACCTGATCCGGATGCTCGGCTGCGATGTTGATCTTTTCTTCGGCATCTTGGCTTAGGTCATAAAGTTCCGGTTTGCCGGAGCCACCGCTGGCAACGACCAGCTTCAGGTTCCCATCGCGGACTGCCCAGTTGGCCCCGCTCTTCCAGAAGAGTGTTTCGTGCGGAGGTGCTTTGGTTTCCCCAGTAAGAAATGGTGTTAGGTCGGTGCCATCCAAGGGCAGGCCCGGAGACTCGGAAACGCCAGCGGCTTTCATGATCGTCGGGAAGATGTCTAGCGCGATTACCGCCTCGTCAATGACTTTCCCTTTTTCGATCTTGCCTGGCCACTGCATCACGAACGGGACGCGAATGCCACCTTCCCAGGCCGATCCCTTCTTGCCTCGCAGAGGTGTATTGTCATGACCTGTCGCACCGCCATTATCGTTCAGGAAGATGACGATGGTGTTGTCCTTGATGCCTTGCTCGTTGATCGCATCCAGAACCGTACCCACGGCGCGATCGAGAGCGATCGTCATCGCGCGGTGTTTGGCCTGGCGCGTGTCGCCGCCCAGAGAATCGAGATCGGATTGAAGGACATGATTCGGGGTGTGAATCGCATTGAACGCAACGTACATGAAGAAGGGGCGGTCTTCACTTTTGGCGATGTAGTCGGCCGCCGCGATTGCTAGTTCATCGGTCATGTACTCGAAGCTTTCCGGCCGCACCGGCTCACGATCACGCAGTAGCTGATTCAAGCGAGTTGGCTTGTCCAGCGGGAAGTAGCTGCGTGCTCCTTGCAGAAATCCATAGAAGTCGGTGAAGCCTCGCTCCATGGGATGGAACTTAGGAGCATAACCCAGATGCCATTTTCCCAAGGCAATGGTCTGGTAGCCTGCTTGCTTCATCACATCGGCGATAGTCGTTTCTTCCAGTGATAGTCCATTGGTCTCGCTATATACGGGAGGGATGTTGAACTCGTGGCCGAAGCGATTCTGATACCTACCGGTGAGAAGGCCGGCACGGGATGGGCTGCAGACGGTACCGGAAACGTATCCGTTGGTGAAGCGGACGCCATTGGCCGCGATCGAGTTAATGCGCGGAGTTGGAAAGAGTTCGGCTCCGTGGAGGGAGAACTCGTGGTAGCCTGCATCGTCCGAGAAAAGGATAACCACATTCGGCTTCGCAGGGTCCTTGCTCGCGGCCCGTACGTCGCTTGCGAGTAGACTCATGGCCACCAACAATGTGGCGATATGGCATGTTCTAAGTAGAGTTTTCATAAAGGGGATTCTTATTGCCAAACGACCAGGGAGAAACGGGGAAAGAGGGCGTCACGCTTGATCTATCTTAAGCCAACAGTTCAATAATCTGACGAGGCCCTCAAGGAAGATTACTCTTCCAATGCTTTAGCGGCGATGCCATACATGGCATACCGCAAACTGTTTGTTGTATTGTGATTGCCGCCCAGGGTGACGGTGCCTGCGGGGACATCGCGTTGCCAGACTTCGTACTCGACGTAGATATCTTCCCCCTCCGGCACCTCGATACTGGAAATGATGTCGTTCGACGGCGCCCAAGGACCGCTACGCAACTTCATATTCGTCTTCTGAAAATCTTGGGTCAGCCAATCAGGCGGTTCTAGTCGTGAATCGTGCCAAACGAACAAGCGACTGGGTACGGAAAGGTTCACGTAGTACTCGAGTTCGGGATGATATCGATCTTGGGAATACATCACTACGACATCGGCACCACGCATCGCTTCGGGGAAACGCTGCCCCTTCATTGGCCGCCATTTCGGAAGACCAAGTCCCACATAGCTCCTGGTCGGTGGCCCTAATCCACCGACTCGCACGCTATAGCAGCGATGTTTGCCTTTGTGTTTTCCGTTATCCGTGATGTCGAAGATCACGGGCACAGGATCTTTGCTGCCGGCGAGTACTTCATTGCGATCGCCGCGTACGACAACGCTCGTCAATCGTTGGGAACCCCTTCCCTTGTCAACGCGAATCGCTTCCCCTTCTTTGAGGTTTGCAATCGTGTTGGATGGCTGCGATCTGCCGGGAGGCGAGTGAACATCGACGGCCCCTTCAAAGACCACCACATCTGTCTCACCTGAGTCATGAACGGAAACGCCGAATCGTGTGCCCAGGTCGATGATTTGAGCCTCGGCAGTTTCGACTTGAAATCCAGCCGCGTCATCGCCTACATCGACGGTCACGCTGCCGAGAGTGACTCGCAAAAGCATGTCACTGACAAGCTCGCACCGGACGGGGCCAATCGCCTCGACTTCCGCCCCGGAGTCGAGACGAAACTTTAAGGAGCCCTGGGGGATATCGATCTGCTTTCGGAAGACGCGACTTCCCTTGGCCAAGTCCATGTCGGTTGCCGAGATCACAACTAATGGAACTCCGCGAGGTGAGGATAGCCACCACCCGGTCAGACCTATTGCCAGGATGAGAATGGAGAGGGCCAAACCCACTGCTGGTACGTTCCAGTTCCAATCGTTCTCAGGTAAATCTGGTTTCGTGGAAATCACCAGCGATTCATCGACCGCGGCGCGGCCATGTTGCCAGGTCAGGTAGGCATGAATCTTCATTTGCTCACGATAGGCGTGACGAGATTCGGCATCGTCTCGGAGGACTTGCTGAAACTCCGCCACGTCGGACTCGGTTGCCTGCCCTTCAAGCACGGCGTTACAGAGCGTGACGAACCGGCTTTTATCGCTCATTCGTAGGTCTCCCGGCGAAGGGCCAATTCAATGCAGTCCGCAAGGGACTTACGGACGCGATAAAATAGTGCCGACATTGCATTTTCGGTACGGCACTGTCGGGCCGCGATGTCTTGAACCGCTTCGCCGCGGCCATATCTTGCGTCGAGGAGGTCTCGTTGTTGTGGGGGCAATTTATCGAGGCATCCTTCGAGGGCGGAAATCTGCTGAGTCGAGTCGGCCGATGTGCCCTCCCAATCCGAAGCGATCAAGGCGACCAGTTCATCATCCAAGACGATGCGGGAACGAGATTGTTTCTTGCGCCAGGCCATCACCTCGAATCGGGCAAAGACGTATGCCCAGCGGAGGAAGGGCTGCGCTGGATCGTATTCGCTTGCCTTGTTGCAGAGCTTTAGATTGGTTTCTTGAAGCACGTCATTAGCCTCGGAAACGCCACCCATTAGGGAAGCAATAAACGCATACAAAGCACTCTGACTGGCGATCAGGTGTTGAGCAAATTCGGGGGAAATCCCCGAAGCTTCCGAATTGGCAGGCGACATCGTTTCCATAGCAAATTCTTTCAGCCCCCCAAAACGAATCTGACGCCAAAAACTGCCCTTTGCTTGAGATTGTAGTCGCACGATGTCCGTAGCCGTCGAAGTTGCCGTCCATCATCCGCTGTTGATGGGGTGAAAACTTGGTGAATAGTCTGAGATTTGTGGCTTTCCGGTGATGGGACCGTTATGTTGATGGATGAGTACATGGAATTGGCTGTTCCAAGTCACTTCAACATCTCTTTGCCGTGATTTTGACAGCATTGTTCTCTCTTTGCATTGGCTAGGTACATCATGAAACGAATATTTACGGGTCTTACGGTGGCTCTGCTGCTTTGCGGGTCAAGTTGGTCTCAAGATGCCAATCCTGCCGCCCCTGCGGATGCGGAGAAAGTGAAGGAGGCAGAGGCAAACGCTTCGCCGGCTTCCGATGAAGATATGCCCGACGTGGGGGATGCAATCGTTGAGATTGAATTGGTACTGACCGAGGATGAAGCAGCGATCTTGGCAGCGGTCGATTCCTATGCCGCGACCTTCAACAAGGGAGATGCGAAAGCCTTAGCAGAGCATTGGACCGAAAACGGCGAATTCGTCACGCCGGCGGGGGACGTCCTGAAGGGACGCAAGGCGCTGGAAGATGATTTCGCCGCTTATTTCAAGGACAAAGCAGGGGCGAAACTAGAGCTGGTGCAAACGCAGATCAAAATGCTTTCTCCTCATGTGGCATCCGAAACGGGGATCGCCAGGGTGATTCTCGAGGGGGAAGAACCAAGCGAGACAATGTACGAAGCCATCCACGTGAAGACCGCCGAGGGATGGCGGATTGATACCGTCAAAGAAGATGCAGTACCGGAAGCAGCTCCAACGCACTACGAGCAGCTTCAGGCTCTTCAGTGGATGATTGGTACCTGGGTCGACGATGCGCAAGAGGGCGTGACCGTCGAAACCACCGGACGCTGGACAAAGAATAATAACTTCATCGTCCGTTCGTTCCGTGTTTTCGTTCAGGATCAGGTCGACTTTGAAGGGACGCAGGTCGTTGGCTGGGATCCGAGTGCCGGAGCAATTCGTTCTTGGACTTTCGATTCCGACGGTGGGTTTGGTGTCGGTCGCTGGTCGAATTCCGGCAACCGCTGGACTGTTCAGGCACTGAACGTGCTGCCGGATGGCCGCCGTGGATCGTCCACCAATATCTACGATCTCTTGGATGAAAACACCATCGAATTCAAATCAATCGGACGTCAAGTCGATGGAGAACTACTGCCCAGTATCGACACGTTCACGATCGTTCGAGCAGCGGAATAATTCGAATCAAATCGCATAACTCAACGCGCAAGGATAGTCCCATGAAAATGAATGTAACGACATTGGTTGTCGCGGCCATGATCGGTTCGCTAGTCGTTGGTGACGCCTACGCTCGCGGTGGTCGTGGCGGCGGTGGAGGAGGCGGAAGATCATTTAGTGGCGGTGGTGGAGGGGGACGCTCGATATCACGGCCCAGTGGTGGCAGCCATACTCCTTCGATGAGCCGACCTTCGGTGAGCCGTCCATCCCCTTCCGTAAGCCGACCTTCGATCAGTCGCCCGTCACCATCCCCTTCGACGAGCCGCCCATCGATTAGCGCTCCTTCGATGAATCGACCGACGTCAAGCCGGCCTGCGATTAGCCGTCCATCCACCGGAAGTACGCCCAGCTTCTCTCGGCCAAGCACCGGGGGGACCACACGTCCCGATGTATCGCGCCCCAGCATCACCACGCCGGGAAGTGGTTCCAGCAATAGTCGCCCTGGCATCACACGCCCCGGTAGCGGAGATAGCGGTAACCGTCCAGGTATTACGCGACCTGGAAGTGGCGATCTTGGAGACCGCCCGGGAATCACGCGCCCCGGCAGCGGCGACAGTGCCCGTCCAGGAATTACTCGTCCAGGAAGCGGCGATGGCAATCGTCCCAGCATCGATCGCCCGAGTACCGGCAATCGTCCCAACTTCACACGTCCCGGTGGAGGCGACTCCGGTTTCTCGCGTCCTACCAATAACGATTTGAAGGACTTCCTTGATTTGCCAGGAAAGCCTGGCGGTGACGGTGAATTCCCGAATCGCCCAGGCACCGGTGATGGAGATCGTTTCCCGAATCGACCCGGCACAGGGGATGGCGACCGCTTCCCCAACCGTCCAGGCACCGGTGACGGCGATCGTTTCCCGAATCGTCCTGGCAGCGGGGATGGTGTCAATATTGGTAGTGGGGACCGCAACGATATCAATGTAAATATTGGAAACAAGATCGGTAACCGCGAGAACAACATCAACAACATCCGCAACAAGTGGACGAACATTGACAACGATCGTCGTCCGTTCAATCGGGATTGGTGGGATGGACATAATCACTATGGCCATGGTTGGCACTGGCATAACTCTTGGAATCGATACCCCAATGGTTGGTGCTGGCGACCTGCGACCTGGGTCGCATTTGGCACTTGGTTTACATGGGCTGCCTGGCCTCAGCCCTACACGTATGACTACGGCACCACCGTCGTCTATCGTGATAACTACGTTTACGTGAACGATCAGCAATACGCCTCGGCCGATCAGTACTACAATCAGGCGGTCAATATTGCCGAAAGCGTTCCGGAAAATGTGGACGAACAGAAGGTTGAATGGATGCCGCTAGGGGTCTTCGCGATCGCCGAAGAATCGGCAACCGATTCCGGGATGATGGTTCAGTTGGCTGTCAGCAAGGAAGGTATCATAGCGGGTACCTTCTATAACGATATCACCGGAGAAGATCGGCCCCTTCAGGGGATGGTCGATCAAAAGACGCAGCGAGCTGCCTGGCAGTTTGCCGATGGCAAGAATCAGGACATCGTCATGGAGACCGGGATCTACAATTTGACGAAGGATGAAGCAACGGCTTTAGTTCACTTCGGCGAACAAGAGACCCAGACGTGGTTGATGGTGCGCCTTCCAGAGCCGGAACAGGACAAGAGTCAGCCAGCTCAATAGCCTTAGTAAAACATGCGAGACGAAAAGAAAAGGCGACCTCCACAGGTCGCCTTTTTTCGTGAGCCGAGCTGACAGTCAATAGCAACTTATCTGGAAGCAGCCGAAGCTAAGACAGGGTCATTGATCGACTTCATTTGCCGCAGAATCTTGGCGTCCAGTTCTTTGATGATCGCCTTCAACTCGGGGGAATCGGAAGCAATCAGGTTATTCGACTCGGCAGGATCATCGGTCAGGTGGTAAAGCTCATCGCGGCCTTCGTTCAGAAAATCGCGAATCAGCTTCCATTCAGGCGTACGAATCATACGCATGTGGGTGTGAGACTGATGTTTGGTGCTGTACTCCGCATAGAAGTCGTTGTCCCATTCGACATCCTTTCCTTGCAAAATTGGGACGATACTCGTGCCGTGGATTTTTAAATCGGATGGAAGTTCGACTCCGGCCATCTCCAGCAGCGTCGGAAACCAATCAAGATTGGAAACGGTGTGTTCAATCTTAATGCCCGGCTTCACGGTACCGGGCCAACGAATGATGGTGGGAACACGGATTGAATTGTCGTACATATTGGGACGTTGACCGTTGGGAATGTTCTTGGTTGCCGGCGGGTTCTTGGTCAGCACCCAGTGCCCGTTCCCTTTGTGCCAGATTCCATTGTGCCCCATGTTGTAGCCATGATCGCTCGAAAAAATCACGACGGTGTTCTCATCAAGGTTCTTGTCTTTGAGGAGTTTTAAGATGCGACCCACATTGCGATCGACGCCGGCAACACTTGCCAGGTATTCACGCGTCATTTGTTTCACACGAGAAACATCCAGATTCGGATAATCAGGATTAGGGATCGTGGGATCCAGATCGGCAAACGGTGCCCAGTCTTCGTCGGCTACCGGAAGCCACCGCGTATGGGGTGCACGGTAGTGCAGCGACAGGCAGAACGGCTTGTCGGCCGGCGCACTAGTTAGAAATTCGAGGGCGTGATCGGTCAGGATGTCGGTAGTCAGCCCTTCCATCTTTTGGTTCTTGCCGTTCTTTTCCAGCGTCGGGTTGTTGGTCGGTGCGCCTCCAGTGCGGAATCCCATGAAGTAGTCATAGCCAAACTTGGTGGGATGCATGGAATCAGGCGTTCCCAAGTGCCACTTGCCAACGAGTCCCGTGTGATAGCCTGCCTTCTGCAACAGCTGGACCCAGGTTGTGGTATCGGTGGGTAGGCCGAGTTTCGGTTCGCGTTGGGGGTGAATCCAATCGGTGATTCCCAATTCCGAGCCGTACCGTCCTGAGATCAACGAGGCACGCGATGGACTGCACACAGGCGTCACCGTGAACGAATTGGTCAGATAGGCTCCCTGCTTGACCAGTGAATCCATGTTGGGGGTAACGGCGTGTGATTGTCCTGACGCCTGCAGTGCCCATGGAGCCTGGTCGTCGGTGAACAGAAAGAGGATGTTCGGTCGCGACTTCTCAGCGGCGTTTGTTTCCGCTGTTAGCAAAAAACTAAAAGGAACGGCGCAGCATAAAAGTAGCGTCCTGGTGATCAAATTCATGATAGACCTTTAAGACTAGGGGTGATTTCAGGCGAGGTATGGGTCGCCAGCGTAAGCAAATACGCTAAGGTAGGATAGGAACAATCGTACTCGAAACCAAACTGTTTCCCAACTGGTTCTTCGTGAATCCCAAGCATCCGATCTCGCTGACGAATCTGCAAAAGACACTCTTAATTACGCTTCATGCCAAGGCGTTGGAAAGTAAGTGCCACGATTCCATTCTGAAGGATCACTATGCGGCCAAAGTGGCTGAGCAGATCGACTATGACTTTTCACGTTTCAAGCTTTCGCGCGATGCGATTGTTGCACTTGCCATTCGAGCGAAAGCTCTTGATTGGTGGACCGAGGAGTTCCTCAAAGAAAACAAGCATGCGAATGTTGTGCACATTGGATGTGGACTCGATAGCCGCCACTTGCGGCTGAATTCGGCCAAGGAAGTGACTTGGTGGGAAGTCGACTATCCCGAAGTCATTGCGCTTCGCGAAAAGACCTACGAAGAGCGACCAGGATGCCGCTTGCTAGGCGCCAACATCCTGGAAGACGACTGGCTGCAAGCGATATCTTCTGATGTGCCTACCATCGTTGTAGCCGAAGGGGTTCTTCCTTACTTTTCCGAAGAAACAGCAATCCAGTTTCTTTCCTGTGTAGTATCGCACTTCAATTCCGGGCAGATTGCGTTCGACGCCTACAATCGCTGGGGCGTGATGTGGTTGAACCAACTGCCAATCATGCGACAAACCCAAGAGAAACTGCATTGGGCCGTTGATGATCCCCGGCAACTGGAAGTCGCCGTGCCGTCCATGAGATTGAAAGTGGAGAACACCGATGGAATTTCCGAGTTCGTACAACGGGCCGGATTCTGGTCGCGAACGGCGTTTCGATTGAGTCGAGGGTTACCAATGTTTCGAAGAATGGGGCAGCTCTTACTCTACGACTTTGGTTCTCTCTGACCGCTCCTGCCTGGGCATCGCACTGACGAGGCGAGCAACCAATACCGCAAGATAAAACTGGCCAGTGACTGACTGCGTCCATGTCAGGGTCCTTGCCAGGTCGGTTTGTGGAGTAATATCTCCATAGCCGAGGGTCGACATGGTAACGAAGCTGAAGTAAAGCAAGGTGGCCAGGCTGGGAGGGTCGTTCACGCTATCGCCTGGAGGTGTCGTTGGAAGCGCGAACGGAGTGGCTTCAAGAAGCGTCAGTGCTGAATATCCCAAAGCCCACATTAATCCTAAGAGAAGGTAGACGCAGATTGATCCGAGGATCGCGTTGGGAGTTACCTCTTCGCTACGAATGATTGATTTGAGAAGAAGAACGGCCGTAAAGCCGAGAAAGAAGAAGCCTGCGACATAGCGAAGGATGATGACATTTTCATTGGGAAGAAAGAACGACCACCAGTGAAGCGCGAGGGCAATGATTGCCGCACAGGCAAACATCCAGAGCTTGGTTCGATGCTGCCAATTGATCAGGACCGCAGAGACAAAGACCAGGGTTAAACAACTAAGCTGAATCAGGTCGCCAAGCCGAGTTGCTTCCAAAAGAGGTGCTACCACCACCGCAATGATGAGTGAACCTAATAGAACAGAGAATCGAATCTCTTTTCCCATGTCAGCGGATGTCATGTGCGCAGACATCTTGAACCCCCACAGCTGTTGAGTTTGCAAACTTGTGATCGGCGCACGGTGATTGTAACGGACTGGCCGCGCCTAGGCAGCAGGCGGCCTCGATGTGTCGTCATCCTTCGAACCGCACAGCCATTCGCCGAGCCCACGGAAGATGACGAAGAAGGACGGGACAAATCCAAGCGAGAAAATCGTGGCTGCGATCATACCTCCGACGACGGCATTACCCACCGCTTGTCGGCTCGCGGCCCCAGCTCCTGATGCGATCAAGAGTGGCAAAAAGCCTAGAATCGACGAGAAGGCTGTCATCAGAATCGCCCGAAAACGCAAGCTTGCCGCTGCGATCGCGGAATCGAACAGCCCCTTTCCGTCGCGTCGCTGCTCGGCGGCGAATTCGACAATCAGGATCGCATTTTTACTCGCCAGGGCGACCAGAAGCACCAAGCCGATTTGGGTATAGACGTTGTTGTCGGCGCCTCGCGCTAGCAGTGCAATAACGACGCCGAGCGCCGCCAGCGGAACGACAGCGATCACGGCCATTGGACTGGTCCAGCTTTCATATTGCGCCGCGAGGACTAAGAACACCAAAAAGATGGATAGAACCAGAATAAACGTTGGGTTTTCGGTCAGGGAGTCGGAATCACTCAAGAGTTTCTCCTGGTACGACATGCCTGTCCATTCATACGAGATGGAAGGAGGAAACTTATTAGCGGCCATCTGCTCCATCAAGTTGATCGCTTCTCCCGAACTGTAGCCTGGTGCGGGTTCACCGTTAATCTGAGCGGACGGGTAAAGGTTGTATCGCTGGATCACTTGCGGCCCCACCGTTCGCTTCACCGTCGTGAACGTTCCCAGTGGAATCATCTCGCCTTGGTTGTTTCGAACTTCCAGGCGAAGGAGATCCTCGGGGTTGACGCGAAAACTCTGGTCGGCTTGCACGCGAACTTGCCAGGTACGTCCAAACCGATTGAAGTCGTTCACATAAGCCGACCCCATAAACGCCTGCATCGTCTCGAATACGGAATTCAAGGAGATGCCAAGACTCTTGACCTTGGTACGATCGATGTCGGCATACAGTTGCGGAACATCGGCGCGGAAGGTGGTGTTCACTCGCGTCAGGCCCGACTGGGCGTTGCCGTCGCGAACCATTTCGTCGGCTACGGTCTGCAGCGTCGTCATGCCCGCGCCCCCCACGTCTTGAATCTGCATTTGAAAGCCGCTGGCATTTCCCAGGCCATCAATCGGTGGCGGAGGAAAGACCACGACGTTGGCCTTCTTGAGTTGTGAAAGACGTTTTTGAAGAGCCTGCAGGATGCCCGCCTGACTCAATTCTCGCGTTTGACGATCTTCCCAGGGTTCAAACACGATCGCCACGAGCCCGCTATTCGATCCTACCGTTCCACTGAGGATCGAATACCCCGAGATGGAAACCCAATCCGCGATGCCCGGCGTTTCGCTGACAATGGCGTCGATTTCTCGAAGCACTTCGTCGGTTCTTGAGAGGGAAGCGGCGTCGGGTAGTTGAATATTCGCGAACGCGTACCCTTGGTCTTCGAGAGGGACAAACCCGGTTGGAATCGACTGAAGTCCATACCCGGTGATTCCCAGCAGCACGACAAAAAGGATCACGGCAACAGCTATTCGTCGAACAAGCCCTCCGATGATGCTCTTGTAAATGCCGGTCGTATGGTCAAAGACATAGTTGAAACCGTTGAAAAATCCACGCAGCATTCCATTGAGAAACGCCGCACAAAACCAACCAGCGAGTGCGGCAACGATCGGAGCACCAATCGCAACGGCCCAAGACGTCATCCCCATCCCGGATAACAATCGATATGCCAGCCAGCAGGCAAGAATGGCCAGCAAAAGGGCAATCACCGTGCGTGGTATGAACTCCCCTTTTCTCTTGGTTTCTTCGCTGGGACGTAGAAGCAACCCGCACAGCGCCGGGCTCAAGGAAAGCGCATTGATCGTGCTAATCGCCACCGCGGCAGAAATCGTAAGGGCAAATTGTCGATACATCTGCCCCACAATTCCTCCCATGAAGGCAGTTGGCACAAACACGGCCAAGAGCACCAACGTGGTGGCAATCACGGGACCCGTGATCTCATCCATCGCTTTGACTGCCGCGTCTTTGGACGAGAGGCCACTTTCGATATGTCGGGCCGAGTTTTCGACGACGACAATCGCATCGTCCACCACGATTCCGATCGCCAGGACAACTCCAAACAGCGTTAACATGTTGATCGAAAAGCCAAGCCCTGCCATCACGGCAAACGTACCGATCAAGGCGACAGGAATGGCTGCTGTGGGAACCAGGGTGGCTCGCCAATCCTGAAGAAAAATAAAGATCACCAGCACAACGAGAAGTACGGCAACGAAGAGGGTGGAATAGACTTCCGCGATCGAGGCCTCGACAAAGCGTGTCGTATCGAAAGGTATCGCGTACTTGACCCCCTTAGGAAACTTCTCGGCCATCGTCTTCATTCGAGCTTCGATCGCAGCTGCCAGGTCTAACGCATTCGCGCCAGGAAGCTGATACACGGCAATTGCCGCACATGGAATCCCATTCGCAGTTGCTTGATAGTTGTACGTCTTGGCACCAAGCTCGACGGACGCTAGATCTCGCAGGCGGGTGATCCCTGAACCTTCACCCCCGGTTTTGAGAATCAGATCTCCGAACTGGGAAGCTTCTTCCAGGCGTCCGCGGGTATTGATCACCATTTGAAAGGAGGTATCGTCCGAAGTGGGTGGTTCTCCGACGCGACCTGCTGCTACCTGAACGTTTTGTTCTCGGATGGCGGCAATGACGTCCTCAGTCGTCAGGTTTCTGGCTTCCAACTTCGACGGATCGAGCCAGATACGCATGCTGTAGTCGGCTGCTCCAAAGATGTTAAGCGCACCAACGCCATCGATTCGACCTAGCTCATCACGGAGATTGATTGTCGCGTAGTTACTAAGGTAAAGACTATCGTGCGTAGGGTTGTCCGACGTCAGCGTAATGAACTGCACGATCTGGGTTGACTGTTTCTTGGTGGTGATCCCTTGTCGTCTCACGTCTTCCGGTAACTTTGGATTAGCGATGGCAACGCGGTTTTGCACCAAGACCGTCGCCATGTCCATATCGGTCCCGGTCTCAAACGTGACGTTCAGCGTGTAGGAACCGTCGTCCGCACATGTCGAAGACATGTACAACATGTTTTCAACGCCGTTGACCTCCTGTTCGACCGGTGACGCGACCGTTTCCGCAATTACCTGCGGGTTGGCACCCGGGTAGAAGGCGGTCACTTGAACCGTGGGAGGAGTGATCTGCGGAAACTTAGCAACCGGAAGCGTCGTTTGAGCGACGGCGCCGGCCAGCACGATCACGATCGAAATCACGGTCGCGAAGATTGGACGATAAATGAAGAAACGAGACATGCGTCGACCGAGAGGTTAGATAGGATTGACGGTTAGGACGAGGGCTGGGCTTCCGCTGGATCAGCGGTCTCCGGTTTCGTTTCTTCCGACGGGCTTTCCTTTTCATCTTCCTGAGCCGGTTGATCCGCCAGTGGATTCAACAGCGATTCATCCATGGACAGCGTTTGTACTTTCGGAGCAACGATCGCTCCAGGACGCGATCGCTGGACACCCTCGATAACGACTGGTTCGTCCGCTTTGAGACCCGAACTTACGACAACCATGGGGCCGAACTTGTTTCCCAACGTGACGTCGCGACGCTCGACAGTGTTATTCTTATTGACGACCAGCAAATAGCTGCCTGCTTGATCAAATCCCGTTGCGCTTTCCGGAATAAGTAAGGCGTCCTTCTTTTGCTCGATCGGAGCGCGAATTCGGACGAACAAGCCGGGGACAATCTTAAGATCTGGATTCGGGAAAACCCCACGCACGGCAAACGTACCAGTACTCTCGTCAACTGCAAGATCAGCAAAGTTGAAACTCCCGCGGAATGGATACGTGGTATCGGTTGCCCGGGCAAGATAGAGAGGAACCTTGCCGGAATGGTTTTCTCGTTCTTCGCGAGTCTGTTTGTCAATGAATTCCAGAAAAGCACGTTCGCTGATCGAGAAGTTCGCGTAGATCTGATCGTAAGAGATGACGGTCGTCAAGTGAGTCGATGGCTGGCCAGTAACGAGATTCCCTCTTTTAACCAGGGCCTTGCCGACGCGTCCCTTGATAGGCGAGCGGACTTCTGTGTAGTCGAGATCTAACTGAGCGTTATCTAGCCGCGCCTCAGCCGCCAAGACGGCTGCCTCAGAACCGTCCAGTTCGGCTTTCGCCGCCACCAGGTTGGTTTCAGGGGTGGCCTTTTTCTCGAACAACTCCTTCTGGCGATTGAACTCGATAACGGCCTTTTCGCGTTCCACTTTCTTGGCTTCGAGTTCCGCGCGAGCCATGTCTCGGGCTGCCAGGTAGCGGCGGCGTTCGAGTTGGAAAAGAACCTGGTCTTTCTCCACATCGTCGTTCGGCTCGAACAGGACTTCTTCAATAATCCCTTCCACGCGGGCATCGATCTCGACACGTTCGACCGCTTCGGTGGTGCCTGTTTCCTCCATGTAGATCGTAACGTCGCGCACCAATGGAAGGGCGACGTTGACCTCGGCCGGTGGCGGCGGCTGATACTGGTTGGGGGACGAGCAGCCGCACAAGGCTAAAACCGGCAGTGCAACTGAAATACCGCACCCAAGTAGACGAGACCACGCAGTAGCATGTCGCGCTATCATAAGAATCCCCGATCATGTTGTAGGCGACTGGCGACTAGAATTCCACGCCGTACTTTTCCGTCATGTGACGACGAATATCCGCGGTCGCATTATCAATGTCGCGCATGACGTCGTTGGCCGACTTGGCTCCCTTGATTTGTTCTTCCATACGAACATTAGACATCTTGGAACCAGTGCGTTGCCAATTGGGCGTCGCCACCCAACCGCTCCAACTGTATTGCCCGGTCCAATTGGCCCCAATCGGAGTGGAATAAGTGGATACGTCGTATTGCTCAGGCACCTCGTTCTGCCGAATTCGGCTGCGTGCGGCGGCATTCGTGACCTCCGATTGTCCCGTCCGCAGACTTTCTGAGACGTAGCGGCCATAATTCAGCAGATCTGGGTCGACGTTGGCGATCGGCAGACGGTCGATTTTGCGAGCATACTTGTCGAACCACACGCTGATTTGTCCCATGGTCTGACGACCCTTCTTCTTGATGCGTAGTTCGTCCAGCAGCGAAACCACTGACTTGTAGTAGATTTGCGAGGCCGCAATGGTCAGTTCCTTCTTCTCATCCGCTTCCGACCCTTCGCCTGCCTGGGCAGCTTTCTGCTTGGCTTCCTGAAGCGAAGGTGGCGTGTCGATCAGACTGAAGATTCGACGCAGCCCACTCGCATAGAGCGGCCCTGTGAGTTGAATGCGATTACCGCTAACGCTTTCCTCCCAAGAGTCGATCTCGTCGATCATCATGCCTTGCTTGCCAAGGATTTCAAGCAGTAGTGGTTTGGCGAAATCTTTGAGGATGGAAACGTCTTCACTGAAGTCGACCTTCACGGCACCCGTCATCGAATCTTGAACGGTTACGCCCAAAGAGATACCGCGGATACTGGCCAAGACCTTGGCTACTTCATCCAAGTCGACTTGTTTACCCTTAAGCGTATCCATCGAGTCGAGTCGACTTCGAATGATTTGGGGAGACGCGACGTTCGTCAAATCGAGCGCCACGATGATGGGGGAGCCTGCGTCGGCAAATGTTTGCGCTTCGGCGAGATAATCACTCAAACCACGCAGCGAATTGTCGTAGTAACGGGTAATCCATTGGGCCACGTCCTGACGCTTGGCAGGCGTTCCATAACCAACGACGTTTTCCATGAACTTAACCACATAGATATCGCCCGGCAAAACCGCGACGGGCCGTTCCGAGATGTAGTCGGTCGTCCCTTGATAACGGACTGCTACCTTGGGCAGTGAAGGATCGTACTTCAACTCCATCAGGCCAACTTGCCAGTCCGGATACTTCGTTTCGAGGTCAAGCTTCGCCGCGGCAACGAACGTGTTCGCTTGAGGTGGAATCGCTTCGACACCAGCCTCGAAGGCTTCTTCCTGCTTCTCTCGCCAGTTATGGGCCTTGCCCAGTGGGCTGTTTTGCAGCTTGTTAACATCGACAAAGAAGATGGCATTGGCACCGTCGGGGATGCGTTTGGTGAGTTCGCGGAATTGGGCGAAGCCTGAGCTTGGATGAGAAGTCAGGATGATGATACCAATACATCCGCAGAGAAGTGCCCGGATCATTGATGTAGCTCCTAGGGGGTTGTCTTGGGCAAAATCGCAATTTCGGAAAGCGTCGTGATTTATTCAATTTACCATTCCAGAATGCAGGGAACCACGGCTTTTTACGAGGGCATTCAAGAAGAATCAGTGAATAACACCTTCGCACTTGGTGATCCGCCTCAGAGCCACGTCTGAACGGTTTGCTCGACTTGTTCTCCGTCGAGAGTCTCGTGGGCCACAAGTTCGTCGACGATTGCCGCGAGAGCTGCCCAGTAATGGTCTTGCGAAAGCAACGAGTAAAGGTCGTTGGTGGCTTTTTCAAGAAAAGACATGCGTTTTTGACGGTCCGAGATGAAACGTTCCGCCGATTGCCAGGCAGCCTGCCAGTCAGAGGCCCACTCGCCTATGAATCCAGGGTGATAGGGCTCGCCGGTGTGAATCATCTCGGCCACGGGACCGGCTAATGCCACCATGATCATCTTTTGGTGTAGTTCCCTAGTCGTGAACTGGTCGATGGGCCATTCGACCTGAATCTCGGCAAATCGATCCGCTCCATCATCCCATTCGGGGATCAACGAAACATGACGAACACGAGCACCCACCACAATGGCAAGCAGCGCATGTCCGGCTTCGTGGTAGGCATTGATCTCTTCCATAGGCACGCATTGTAAGATGAAAGGAGGGTCGATGGTTGAAACGTGAGACTAATTACAAAACTTCCGCGAAACGTAATCGGCCATCGGAAGCCCTGGCCGGCATAGGCTGGACGACCGTTAAAAACAGAACGCTGTCGATCCGCGGCAGTAGCTCTTCACGAAATTCGCTTGAGGTATGAGTTGCTTGGGGGGGAAGTGAGCCCAAGTTTGAAGGAAGCCCCTCATCGCTCGGCTTGTCGAACAGAGTACCGGGCGATACAAAGCCAAGGATTTCTATCATGCACTTCGGACTCTACCTGCTCCGAAAGGAAAGTATATCCGGACCTCAATTCATCCAGGCTGTTTCGCGACAGTTGGAAACTCGCCCTCAGATCGGCTCGCTGGCCATTGAAACCCGCCGATTGTCGATGCGAGATGTTTTTCGAATCTTGAGTCTTCAGAGCGTGACGAACGAATCATTTGGACAACTGGCAATTCAATTAGGGGTCCTTGCGGAAAGCGATATTCGCGAGCTCTTAACACTCCAGACCGAACAAACAACCCCATTAGCACAAGTTCTGGTCGATATCGGGGCGATCGAGCCCTACCAACTGCAAACCGAGTTGCAGCTTTTCCGCTCGGCTATGTCGGAAGGTCATCTGGCTTCTCCCGGCGCTGCTTATCTCGATGTTGACGCCATCGAAGCGGCATTTGCCACCTTTGAGGCAACTGCCTAGTTCTGAGGAACAGGTTTGCGAAAGCAGACTTTCTATTCGCTAACTCGCACCCTTCTTGCAAACGGTAGAACCGGCAAAGGCTAGTTGCGCGTAACCGTATTTAGCTTCCCAATTCATGTGCGATTGATCTCTTGCATATATAGGCAAGCTACATCTTTCCAACCGAATACCCGTACGTTTGGAGAGGAACGCTTATGTCGTTCGATGACCCTGCGCTGTTAGCTGAATTCGTAACCGAGTCACGAGAACATCTCGCCGACGTCGAGGGGCAGTTGCTCGAGATCGAAGCGAATGGGGCCAATATTGATGTCGACCTTGTGAACAAGGTATTCCGGGCCATCCATTCGATCAAAGGAGCTGCGGGGTTCATGGGGCTCGTTCGCGTCAACGAACTGGCCCATGCACTGGAAAATGTCCTCGGTAAGATGCGAACTGAGGAACTGACTCCCAATTCTCAGATTGTTGACGTCATGCTGAAAGGAGCCGATGCTCTTTCTGGCCTGATCAATGACATCGAGAACTCCAACACGGTGGATGTCTCGGCGCATATCACTTTGCTGAATGAGATTTTCGAGGGAGAAGTCAGTACCTCGCCTGCCAAGTCTCTAAATGCAGCTCAAGCTGCTCAAGAGATTGACTCGCAAGGCGCAAAGCAAGCCGTTGCGATCCCTCCGGTGCCCGCGCAAAAGAATGCTCGTGTCGATGATCATGCCGAATTCAAGGAAGCGACCGTATCTCAGCGAGCGCCAGCGACGCCCCAGGTTGAATCCAGCATCCGCGTACAAGTGGGTGTTTTAGATCGACTGATGAACCTCGCCGGCGAACTCGTGCTGGGTCGAAATCAGCTTCTGCAAACGGTCAACAACGCCGATGGAAACAGCCTTCAAGCGGTTGCCGCTCGTCTGGATCAAGTGACCAGCGAATTGCAGGAAGCGATCATGCAGACGCGCATGCAGCCCATCGGCAATGTCTTCAGCAAGTTTCCGCGAGTCGTTCGCGATCTTTCGGCTAAGTTGGGCAAGCAGTGTAACGTCGTCATGGAAGGTGGCGAGGTCGAAGTCGACAAGACGATCATCGAAGCGATCGGCGATCCACTGACCCACATGGTGCGCAACTCGGTCGATCACGGTATCGAAATGCCTGAAAAGCGGATGGCCAGCCAGAAGGAGCCGACCGGTACCGTCACCCTGCGAGCCTATCACCAGGCCGGAAAGGTTCGCATCGATATCTGTGACGATGGCGGCGGCATCGACACGAACCGACTTAAGGACAAAGCGGTCTCCAAGGAGATTATCTCTGCGGAACGTGCCGCCCAGATGTCCGATCGTGATGCCGTGTGGCTCATCTTCCATCCGGGCTTCTCGACGGCTGAAAAGATCAGCGACGTCAGCGGCCGCGGCGTGGGAATGGACGTCGTCCGAACCAATATCGAGAAGATCGGCGGTTCGGTCGATATTGAATCGACGCTTGGCAAAGGAACGTCGGTTCAGATTACGCTGCCGCTAACTTTGGCAATCATTCCATCGATGTTGATTCGCAGTTGCAATCGTCGCTTTGCGATCCCACAAGTCAATATCGTCGAACTGGTTCGCGTCCGAGCGAGCGAGGCCTCGCAAAGGATCAGCAAGGTCAAGGGTGCTCGCGTGTTGCGGCTGCGGGGCTCCTTGCTTCCGCTGGTCGACCTCGATCAAGCTTTGAACTTTGCCAATCAATCGAGTGAAAGCATAGGTGCTCGTCAAATCGTGGTCGTGGAAAGTGGTCAATTCCGTTACGGGTTGATCGTTGACGAAATTGACGACTCGGAAGAAATCGTCGTCAAGCCGCTGGGACGTCATCTCAAGACGTGCAGTTGCCTGGCCGGTGCGACCATTCTGGGAGACGGCCATGTCGCTCCGATTCTCGACGTCTCGGGAATTGCAGCCAAGACCGACCTGCGATCTCATGAGCAGGAAAACGAGAAGGATAACTACCACGACGATGCATCGCTCTCGAGCGAACGTCAGTCTTTGCTCATGTTTACCAATGCTCCCGGCGAACAGTTCGCCGTCCCGATGAGCCTCATTTCGCGGATCGAACGTATTCGTACCGAGCAAATTGATACCGTCGGCGGACAAGAACTTCTGCAGTATCGCGGGACTTCCTTACCGCTGTTGACCATCGAAGCTCACGTTCAGGCTCAGCCACGTCCTGAAATGGATAACGTGCATGTGGTTGTATTCCAGATTCACGGCCGTGAAGTCGGCTTGATTGCCGCCGAGCTGAACGACATTCGTGAAGTGGCGGCCGAGATCGACGGAAACACGTTTCGCGAACCGGGCATCGCAGGCTCGATCGTCGTTGACGACAAAACCATCCGTATTGTCGACCTCTACGAACTGGCCTTCTCAGCACATCCGAAGTGGTTCGCGGAGAAGCCAATAGTCACTGCCAATGAAGAGTCGCCGTTTCAGATCTTGCTGGCCGAAGACTCGTCCTTCTTCCGTAAACAGGCCAAAGACTACCTGGCAACCGAAGGCTTTGAAATCGTCGAAGCGGAAGATGGTGCCCAGGCCTGGGAGCTTCTGAAGTCGGGTGAACATGCAATCGATCTGGTTATTACCGATATCGAAATGCCCCGTATGAACGGTTTCGAACTCACGAAAAAGATCAAGTCGGATCCCCACACTTGTTATCTCCCGGTCATCGCGTTGACCTCGTTGGCCAGTGATGAAGATCAAGTTCGCGGTGTGGACGCCGGCGTTGATGACTATCAAATCAAAATGGATCGTGAACGCGTCATGTCGGCTGTCGGGCGACTACTGAATCCGAAGAAGACGGGGCGCAATGTTTCGCATTTCAAGCCTGAAGTGCTGGAAGGATGTTTGTCATGAGTTCTGCCGCCACTGCTGCCAAGTCCGCTACGATTGAGCTTCAATTTGCCACGTTCTACGTTGGCGAGTTGCTCCTGGCTTTGCCAATCGACTATGTGCAAGAGATCAATCGCAACCTCGATCTTACGGAAATCCCACACGCACCCGAGCATGTCCGCGGCGTGATTAATCTTCGTGGCGACGTCGCCACGGTTATCGACCTGCGACGCATCCTCGGATTCAGCCTGGCTGAAGTCACACCACAGAGTCGGAATCTGATCGTCCGGTCAGGTGATGAATCGATCGGCCTCTGGGTGGATCAAATCGCCGACATCATTTCGATTACAAGCGACAGCATCATCCCTGCCCCGGCCAACATTTCTGGGGCCGATGGTCGCTACTTCACAGGCGTCTACCGAAATGATTCGGAGATCGTCGTGATTCTGGATGTCCAAGAAGTCCTGGATGTGGAATAGCACAACAGAACTTTACCCCCATCATCAGCAACCCTGAAATCTTGAATGGAACACCCTTTGGGTTCCCACGCCCCCCAATTCAAAGGTAAGACCAAGTGAAGAACGTATTGCAAATGAAAATGACCGGCAAGCTGATTACGGCTTGTCTTGTATTCGGTATCCTGCCCCTGTTGGCCGTTGGTGCGGTCATGTGGCAATCCGCCAACAAGGCGATTGAGGTTGCCGCTCGCGACTATCGCACAACAGCCGAGAACATCGCCGATACCATCGATCGAAACCTCTTTGAACGCTACGGCGACGTTCAAGCATTTGGCTTGAACGAAGTCATTCAGAATCGAGATTCGTGGTACAAGCAAGGTACCGACAATCCGATCGTCACCGCCATGGATAAGTACGTCGATACATACGATATCTACTACTTGACCATGCTGGTCGACCTGGATGGCAAGCTGATTGCCGTCAATAGCCGTGATCATGACGGCGTCGCGGTTGATACGGGCGATCTATACCAGAAGAACTTCTCGGATAAATCGTGGTTCCAGGACGTCCTCACCAAGAACTTCTATGAAGACGAAACGGGAGCTTGTTCCGGTACGGTTGTCGAACACCTGTACGTCGATGACAAAGTCAAGAAATGCTACGGCAATGAAGGCTATGCGCTGGGCTTCTCCGCTCCGGTCTACGATGCCGACGGCAATGTGATCGCCGTCTGGAAGAATGTTGCGAAGTTCAGCCTGGTCGAAGAAATCATCTGGGACGCCTACAGCAAGCTGAAGCAACGTGGCCTGGCAACCGCCGAGATTACGCTTCTGGATGACAGAGGGAACGTAATCGTCGATTGCGATCCGGTAAGTCGTGGTACCGAAGAGATTGTCCGAGACACCAACGTGATTGGCAAACTGAATCTTGCTGAGAAACAAGTGTCTGCCGCTCAAAGCGTCGTCGCTGGCGAAAGTGGGTTTACTACCGACTCCTATCACGCTCGCAAAGGAATCACTCAAGCCGCCGGTTATACTCCACTGCGTGGAGCCCTCGGGTTTCCGGGCATGAAGTGGAACGTCTTGGTGCGTGTCGACTCCGCCGAGGCATTCGCGGAAGCCTACCGACCTCTTTATGCATGGGGAATCACGACCGCAATCGCTTCCGTGGTCATCGGTTTCATGGCCTTTCTGATTGCTCGTACGTTCACCAAGCCGCTGCACAATACGATTGCCATGCTGCAGGACGTTGCTGAAGGTGACGGCGACTTGACCAAGCGGCTCGATGAATCACGTAACGACGAGATCGGTGAAGTCGCTCATTGGTTCAATGTCTTCATCAGTCAAATTCAAAGCATGGTGGCTGAGATCGCTTCCAACTCGAACATTCTCTCCGAAGGCTCGGCCCGATTGGTCACGACCGCCACGCAGCTTTCGTCGGGTGCCGAGTCGTCCAAGCATCGTTCGGCCAACGTTTCTTCGGCTGCCGAAGAGATGTCGATCAATATGAAGAACATGGCTAGTTCCACCACGCAGATGTCGGGCGGGATCAGCTCGGTTGTCACGGCGATCGACGAGATGACCACCACTATTTCAGAAATCGCCAAGCATGCAGAAACGAGTGCTGGCGTTGCCGACAAGGCCACTCGCATCGCCGAAGACAGCAACAACAAGATTTGCCATCTTGGTACGGCTGCCGATGAAATCGGTCGCGTGATCGAGGTGATCGAAGACATCGCCGAGCAGACCAATCTTCTGGCTCTCAACGCGACCATCGAGGCAGCCCGGGCCGGTGAAGCTGGTAAGGGGTTCGCCGTGGTCGCCACGGAAGTGAAAGAGTTGGCCAAGCAGACTTCGACGGCGACTGACGACATTCGCAAGCGAATCGAGCACATTCAAAGTTCGACGCAGGATGCCGTTAGCTCGATTTCCGAAATCAGCGAAGTGGTTAGCAGCGTCAACGAACTGGCTCGCACGATCGCTTCGGCCGTGGAAGAACAAAGCATTACGACCAAGCAGATTTCGCAGGACATCTCCGAGACCGCGTCGGCCGCTGAAGTGGTTGCTCGCGGCGTCGACGAGTCGGCAACGGCCAGCGGTGAAATCACGCAGAACATCTGCGAGGTGGACCGTGTCCTGAGCGAGACCGTTCAAGGTGCCAGTCTGTCGCAGCAATCGGGTGAAGAACTTGCTCGACTTGCTGAGAGCCTGCGAAGCGTCGTCTCGCGTTTCAAGATTGGTGACTCCTCCTCGGCGAATAAGGCCAAGGAAGATCAGCCAGCGATGGGCGCCTAGGAAATGATTAAGAAAACAAGTCGCCTCGTCCACCAGCATGGGGATCCAGGCGACTCAACCGGGGTCAAAAAGGAATCGGAAACCATGCGTGTGTTAATTGTGGACGACTCGACCTTGTTCAGGAAGGTCGTCCGGGACACGTTGTCGGAGTGCCCCGGTGTCGAGATCGTTGCCGTTGCTTCGGATGGCAAAAGCGCACTCGATAAAATCCGTCACTATCAACCCGACCTGGTGACGCTCGACGTGGAAATGCCGGTGCTCAACGGCATTGAAGTGCTACGCGAACTGCAATCGCTGCAGACCAAGCCTGAGGTCGTCATGCTTAGTGCCATGACCGATCACGGCGCTTTGGCAACCACTCAGGCCCTTCGGCTTGGGGCATTCGACTTCGTCCTGAAGCCGAATCAGTCCAAACTCGAAGACAGTTGTGCTCAGCTGAGAATGGATCTGCTGCCCAAAGTCAAAGTCTTACAGGAACGACTGCGAAAGCAGTTGGGAACGGTCCCGGCTCAAGAAGAGGAATCGATTCGCTTCGACCCGGTGACGCGTCCCTTCGAGCCGGGACATGTCAAAGTTATCGGAATCGGCGTCTCGACAGGCGGACCAGCTGCTCTTGCCCATGTCCTTCCTAAGCTTACAGCTACTCTCTCGGTTCCATTGTTGATTGTCCAGCACATGCCTCCGGTGTTTACCCGTTCGCTGGCTGCCGACCTGGATCGGACATCCAAGATCAAGGTTCACGAGGCTGCGACGGGACAAGTCATCTTGCCAGGCAATGCGTACATCGCCCCTGGCGGCAAGCAGATGAAGGTCGTGACCGTGAACGGCCACAAAGAGATTCTCATTACCGACGATCCCGCGGAACGAAGCTGCAAACCTTCGGTCGACTATTTGTTTCGTTCGATGGCCCATGAATACGGCCGCGACGCGATGGCGATCGTGATGACTGGGATGGGGGATGATGGAACCATGGGCTGCCGTTTGCTCAAGCGTCACGACTGTATGGTAGTCGCCCAGGAAGAAAAAAGCTGCGTAGTGTTTGGTATGCCACGGCAAGTGATCGCCGCCGGACTGGCCGACAAGGTAACACCCCTGAATCATATGCACGAGATCATCGAAAGTGCCGGGGTCCAAGGAGGTAGCAAATGCCGGTAACTGCTGGCGATATCGATGCCGTGTGCGAGCTGATCAACGACCTGTGCGGGATCTGCCTGGACGCATCGAAGTCTTATCTTATTGAAAGTCGTTTGGGGCAAATCGTCGAGAAGCATGGCTGCACAAGCTACGCGGATCTTGTCCAGAAAGTGCGGCGGGGTACCGATGCGAGCCTGAAAAACCAGGTTGTCGATGCCATCACGACCAACGAAACACTGTTCTTTCGCGACAGCTACCTGTTCGAGGCGTTGCGTTACAAGGCCCTGCCGGAGCTGATCGACAGCAAAGAAAAAACGGCATTTCCAACGCGTCTGCGACTGTGGTCCGCGGCATGCAGCACCGGGCAAGAGCCCTATAGCCTGGCAATGACCTTGGCGGAAATGATTCCGGACGTGAATCGCTGGGATATTCAGATTATGGGTACCGACATCTCCGACGCAGTCATCGCCAAGGCGAGTCGCGGATGGTATGCGACCCATGAAATCGAGCGTGGCGTATCCCCGGAGCGGCTACAACGTTTCTTCTTGGCCGATGGTAGTGGCTGGCGGGTCCGTGACGAGATTCGAGCCATGTGCAGCTTCCAGCGACAGAACTTGCTCGAGCCGCTAGGTATGTCGGCCCGCTTCGATATGGTTTTCTGTCGCAACGTCGCAATCTATTTTACACGAGAAGTGCGTCGCGATCTGTTCCAGCGAATCGCCACAACGATGAGCCCCCAAGGCTATTTGTTTGTGGGTGCCCAGGAGTTCTTGGCCGATATCGGCCCGAATTTTGCTCCACAAAATCATTGTCGGGGGACATTCTATCGACCGAACATGACGAACATCCCGGTCTACGTCCGATAGACCGCAAAGTTCGCTTCCTCCTTGCCAATAGGCCTGCCGCTAGACTACCTTGCATACATCACGAAGTCACTGCGAGGTTGTCGATGTCGAATCATTCAAGTTCACCTATTACGTCGGAACAAACCCGTCGCCGGTTTCTACAAACCGGGGTTCTTTTGATGGCTGGTGCCACCGCGGGCCAGGCATATGCGCAAGGAGAGCAACCGATGCTGCGAATCGGCCTGATGACGGATTTGCACTACGCGGACAAGAAGCCGGTTGGATCGCGATACTATCGTGAAACGCTGGATAAGATTGCCGAAGCATCGGGCAAGCTTTCCGGCTCCAGTCTCGATTTTCTCGTGGAACTCGGCGACTTCATCGATGCGG